>JAUSHW010000059.1 GCA_030648395.1 Nitrospirales bacterium
ACAAGGGCATTCCGGAATCGGTCCTGGAGATCCATGAGGCGCTCGGCTACGCCACGCTTCTGTTCTTCATCGGCCTCCTCGCGCTCCGCCTGCTCATGCGATGGAAGCTGATCAGTGAGCGTCCTGCGCTGTACCTGGCCATGGGAGTTGCCGGCATTGTGATCCTGTCGGCCGCGGGCTATTTCGGCGGCAGTCTCGTCTACGATTTCGGCGCCGGCGTGAGCATGCCGGTGCAATGACGCCATGAGCAGTCTTGCGCAGATTCTCAGTCACGCGAAGGGCCGTGCGCCGAACATCCTGAAGACCCTGCTGGCGATTCAGTCCGAGCTGGGCCATGTCCCTCAGGCGTCGGTCCCGGACATCGCCGGGGCGCTGGGTGTGACCGACGCCGAAGTGGCGGGGGTGCTCTCCGGCTATCCCGATCTGCGGACGGAAGCGCCGGGCCGGCACGTGGTCCGGGTCTGCCAGGGAGAGTCCTGCGTGGCGAACCATTGCGGGCGGGTGTTGAAGGAGCTCGAAAAGAAACTCGGCATCGGTCTCGGCGGGACGACGAGGGACGGCCGGTTTACGCTTGAAAAGGTGTACTGCGTGGGCAACTGCGCCGCGTCGCCGACCGTCATGATCGGCGAGGACGTGCATGGCCGCGTGACACCGGAAGCGGCGTGGGCGCTGTTGAAGGACTGCCGATGATGCGCCGTCTGTATATTCCGCAGGACACCACCGCGCGCGCGGTTGGCGCCGACCGGCTGGCCGGGGCCTGGGCGAAAGAGCCGGGCCTTGAGATCGTCCGCACCTCCAGCCGCGGCGCGTTTTACCTGGAGCCGCTGGTCGAAACGGACGGGCCGCGCGGCCGGACCGGCTGGCCCAACGCCGCCGCAACCGACCTCCCCCGGATTCTGCGCGGAGAAGGCGGGACGCCCATCGATACCATTCCTTTTCTGGCCGGACAGACACGCGTGACCTTTGCCAATGCCGGCGTGACGCGGCCGCTTTCGTTGGAGGACTATCGCGCCCACGGCGGCTTTGCCGGGCTGGATGCCGCGCTACGCCTGGCTCCGGAGAAGATCATCGAGGAGCTGTCCATTTCCCAGCTGCGCGGGCGTGGGGGCGCGGCGTTTCCCATCGGGCGCAAGTGGCAGACTGCGTATGAGACTCACGCCGATCAGAAATATGTGGTGGCCAACGCGGACGAGGGCGATGCCGGAACCTACTGCGACCGGATGGTGATGGAAGGCGAGCCCTTCCGCCTCATCGAAGGGATGCTGATCGCCGCGTACGCCGTCGGCGCGACCAGGGGATACATCTACTGCCGGTACGAGTATCCGGCGGCGGCGCGCGCGCTGCGGGAGGCGATCACGATTCTGACCGGGGCCGGCTATCTGGGCGAAGGCGCGCTGGGCTGCAACGCCCGGGGGGGTGGCGGATTCACGCTGGAGGTGTTCGTCGGCGCCGGCTCCTATGTCTGCGGCGAGGAGACGGCGCTGCTGCAATCCCTGGAAGGGAAGCGCGGCGTCGTACAGCCGAAGCCGCCCTATCCCGCCGTGAGCGGCCTCTACGGCAAGCCGACCCTCATCAGCAACGTGCTTACGTTCGCTACAGTCCCATCGATCCTCGCGCGCGGCGGGGCCTGGCACGCCTCGCTGGGCACGGAGCATTCCAAGGGGACCATCGCGCTGCAGATCGGCGGGCGGGTCAAACAGCCGGGCCTGGCGGAGGTGCCCTTCGGGCTGACGGTGGAAACGGCGATCGAGGAGTTCGGCGGCGGCATGGCGACGGGCGCGCGGTTCAAGGCCGTGCAGGTGGGCGGCCCGCTGGGAAGCCTGTTTACCAAGGCGGGCCTCAAAATCAGGATCTGCTACGACGAGTTCGCGCGTGCCGGCGCGATCCTGGGTCACGGGGGCATCGTCGTCTTCGATCAGGAGACCGACATGGTCGCACTGGCGCGCCACTTCATGGCCTTCACCGCCGACGAGTCGTGCGGGGCGTGCACGCCCTGCCGCGTGGGGTCGGTCCGGGCGCGCGAGATCCTGGATGGGTTCGTGCAGGGGCGCGGGCGGCCGGGAGACCTGGACCTGCTGGCCGACCTCGGCGAGACGATGAAGCAGACGAGCCTCTGTGGCTTGGGCCAGCGGGCGCCCTATCCGGTCCTGACGGCGATCGAACATTTCCGGAAGGAATTCAAGTGATGGCGTCGCTGACGATCAACGGGCGCTCCGTTCACGCCGATGCCGGCGACACGGTGCTGATTGCGGCGAGCAAGGCCGGCATTGCGATCCCGACGCTCTGCGCGTCGCCGCACCTCAAGCCGTATGGCGGGTGCCGCCTCTGTCTGTGCCACGTCGAGGGGCAGAACGGCCTGGCCGCGGCCTGCACCACGCCTGTTCGCGACGGCATGGCGGTCCGGAGCGATTCCGAGTTCCTGAACCGGCACCGGCGCAATCTCATCGAGCTGTACCTGTCGGAGCAGCCTGACCGCGAGCTCGCCGCGTCCGAGCCGCTGCTGCGGCTCGCCCGGCAGTTCGGCCTCCATGAGGTCCGCTATCGGGAGCCCGAGAAGCGCGTGGGCGCGGTGGACGCGTCGAATCCGTACTTCGCCTTCGATCCCGCGAAGTGCATCGCCTGCGCGCGGTGCGTGCGGGTCTGCGACGAGGTGCAGGGCACCGTCGCGCTCTCCATGGCCGGCCGGGGATTCGGTACGCGCGTGATCGCCGGGAACGACGCGGGCTTCGCCGCGTCGAACTGCGTGTCGTGCGGCGCCTGCGTGAAGGAGTGTCCGACCGATGCGCTCTACGAAAAAGCGGTGGCCGAGTTCGGGCGTCCCGACCATGCGACGAGGACGACGTGCACCTACTGCGGCGTCGGCTGCCAGTTCGACGCCGGCCTGCGGGCCGGACGGATCGTGCAGATGCTCCCGGTGGACGCGAGCCCGGTC
>JAUSHW010000065.1 GCA_030648395.1 Nitrospirales bacterium
CGTCCAGTCTATGAACGGCACGATCTCGCCAAGAGGAAAGGCATCCAGCGCCCGCACGCCGGGAAAGGCCGGCTTCGGGATGTCTGCCGCGCGCCATTCGATCGGCGTTTTCCGCGCGCGCGCCTGCTCCAGCGTAAGCAAGACTCGGGGCCCACGGTCCTGATGCGCTTGCCGAACCTGCTCCTGGTCAAGGCGGGTTTTTTCCGCAAACGTGGACTTCTGGTCCTGGCTCATCAAGCTGCTCACCACCCCCACGGCCCTGGAGGCATCGAGTACGTGCACAACCGTCTGATCGTACATCGGGGCGATTTTCACCGCCGTATGGGCCTTGCTGGTCGTTGCGCCGCCGATCAGAAGCGGGATCGTAAAGCCCTCGCGCTTCATTTCCCGCGCCACATGCACCATTTCATCCAGTGACGGCGTAATCAGCCCGCTAATGCCGATCATGTCAACCGACCGCTCACGGGCCGTTTGAAGGATCTTGTCGCACGGCACCATGACGCCCAGATCGATCACCTCATAGTTGTTGCAGCCAAGGACAACCCCGACGATATTCTTGCCGATGTCATGCACATCCCCCTTCACCGTGGCCATCAGGATTTTCCCCTGCGCTCTGGTGTCGCCGGACGCGCGCTTTTCCGCTTCCATGAAGGGCAGAAGATACGCAACAGCCTTCTTCATGACACGGGCGCTCTTGACGACCTGTGGCAGGAACATCTTGCCTGAACCGAAAAGATCGCCGACGACGCTCATGCCCGCCATCAACGGCCCCTCGATCACCATCAGGGGTTTGGGATATTGCTTGCGTGCTTCCTCGACATCGGCCTCGATATATTCAACCACGCCCTTTACCAGCGCGTGCGAGAGCCGCTCCTCGACCGTCCCCTGCCGCCAGGCATCGTCCCGTACGACGGCCTTGTCTTTCTGCCTGACGGTCTCGGCAAACGCAACCAGTCGCTCCGTCGCATCCGGGTGCCGGTTCAGCAGCACGTCTTCCACCAGTTCGCGCAGATCCGGGGGAATCTCCTCGTACACCGCCAGTTGTCCGGCGTTGACGATGCCCATATCCAGACCGGCCTTGATGGCGTGATAGAGAAAGGCGGAATGCATCGCCTCCCGCACAATGTTGTTCCCGCGAAACGAGAACGAGATGTTGCTGACCCCTCCGCTCACCTTGCACAGAGGAAGATGTGCCTTGATCCAGCGCGTGGCCTCGATGAAATCGACCGCGTAATTGTTGTGCTCCTCAATCCCGGTGGCAACTGTCAGGATGTTGGGGTCGAAAATGATGTCTTGCGGCGGGAACCCGATGTCCTCGGTCAGTATCCGGTAGGCCCGCGCGCAGATCTCGACCTTGCGCTCACGCGTGTCTGCCTGCCCCGCTTCATCGAACGCCATGACGACGACCGCGGCCCCGTACCTGTGGATCAGCGCGGCCCGCTCCCTGAAGGCGTGCTCGCCCTCCTTCAAGCTGATCGAGTTGACGACAGGCTTCCCCTGGACACACTTGAGCCCTGCCTCAATCACCGACCACCTGGAACTGTCGATCATAACCGGCACGCGGGCGATGTCGGTCTCCCCGGCGATCAGATTCAGAAAGGTCACCATCGCCTTTTCCGAATCGAGCATCCCCTCATCCATGTTGATATCGACCACCTGCGCGCCCCCCTCCACCTGCTGTCGCGCAACAGTGAGTGCGCCCTCGTAATCGCCCCCAAGGATCAGCTTGGCGAATTGGGGAGATCCGGTCACATTGGTCCGTTCCCCGATGTTCACGAAGTTGGTGTCCGGTCGGATCACCAGCGGGTCCATGCCGCTCAAGCGGGTATACGGTTGAGGCGCGGCGGGAACGTGGGGCGCACAGTCACGGACGGCCTCCGCAATGGCCGCGATGTATTCCGGGGTGGTCCCGCAACATCCGCCGACGATGTTCAGCCAGCCGTTTGCCGCAAAATCGCGCAGGTCTGCCGCCATCATATCCGGCGTCTCATCGAATCCCCCGAAGGCGTTCGGCAACCCGGCGTTCGGGTGACAACTGATGCGTACCGGAGCGATGCCGGCAAGTTCCTCGACATGAGAGCGCATTTCCCTGGCGCCCAGTGCGCAGTTGATGCCCACGCTTAGCAACGGCATATGGGAAATCGAATTCCAGTATGCCTCGACGGTTTGCCCTGAAAGCGTCCGGTTGTTGCCCCGCTGGATGATGGTGAACGACACCATCACCGGCACCCGCCGGCCGACGGACTCAAAATATTGATCGATGGCGAACAAGGCGGCCTTGGAATTCAACGAGTCGAACACCGTTTCGACCAGCAGCAGATCCGCCCCGCCATCCATCAACCCGCGAGCTTGCTCGGTATAGGCTTCGACCAACTGATCATAGGTGACGGCCCGGAAGGCCGCATTGTTCACATCTGATGACATGGACGCCGTGCGGTTGGTCGGCCCCATCGTGCCGGCGACAAACCGCGGTCGTGACGGATCTTTCGCCATGGCGGCGTCCACCGCACGGCGGGCCACCTGCGCGCCCGCCAGGTTCAGATCGTAGGCGTGGGCCTCCAGATGGTAATCCGCCATCGAAATCGAGGTCGAGTTGAATGTGTTCGTCTCGATGATGTCGGCGCCGGCTTCAAGGTACTGGCGGTGAATGGTCTCGATGAGATCCGGCCGGGTGATGCACAGCAAATCGTTGCATCCCTTGAGATCGCCCGGGTGATGCGCGAATTGCGTGCCACGGAATGCCGCCTCGTCGAGCTTGTACGTCTGAATCATGGTCCCCATCGCCCCATCTAAAATGGCGATGCGGTTCTGCAGGAGCTGCTCTATATGCATATTAGGGGACTATACTGGATAGCACCGGCCTTCGCAAGACGGCCGTCTTGACAATCCAGGGACCAGCCCGTAGGATTTGCACACTCGGAGATCACCGATGAGAACGGCCCTGTTCCTGCTGGTCACCAGCGTCTTCTACGCATTTGCGCCTCACCCTGCACTCGCCAAACCGTTCTTTTCGGACGGGTATCTCGGCCTGACCCAGGAGGAACTCCGCGCCAAACTCGGCCCGCCAAACAAGATTCGGACCATGACGGCCGCCCTTCGCATTTACATCTACTATTCCTTCGAGGAATGGGAAAACGTTTTGCGGGAACAGCTGCCGGACGCGATCGGCGAGGACGTGTATCTCTATGTCAGGGACAAAATCAACGTACGGTATTCGTTTCAGTACACCGCCGAGGAAAAGCCGAACTCCGACACGCCCACCCTCGTCGTAAAACTGGTGGAAGTCGAATTCCTGAGCCCCGATCCCCTTACGGGCTCCATCGAAGGCCCGGTGGCTGTGCCCTTGGCAGTTCCGCTGGCAAAACTGCCGGCGCTCGTCCCTGAGTTCAAGCCCTCCCTTGCGGACGACGCTCCCACCTACCGCTCAAACTTGTTCGTCATTCTTATCCAAAACGACGTGTCCGCAGAAGCCCGGCGCCTGATCAAAGACCGCCGCCGGGACGAGTACGACTGGTCGTTGTCCTATCGCCTTTATACCGCCGAGGTTCTTCCTTCGCGGCTCTCTCTGAATGACACCATGAGCCGCATGGAGATTGCCATCGATAGCGTGCGCCTTATCAGCGACCACCTCAAGCTGACCCACGAAACGATGACCAACCCCTATTCCGCCAAAGCCGCCTCGCTGCCGCCGTTGCCCGAACCGGCCAAGAAGAAGATCCCCACGCCACGCTACGCGCCCTAACCATCAGCGTTCCACGTCTTCGACAAACCGGATGTCCCGCTGGTCCGCCAGGAGAAGGTAGGCTTCTCCCCATTGCCGCGCGCTTGCGAGGCTCCAGTCCTCAGCGGCTTCGCACGGCTTCAGCCGTATTCCCCAATTCCCCCCGGAAACCAGGTAGACGGTGCCGGCGCCCGAATCCTCCACCGGTTGAGCCATGGCAGGGCACACCGGCGCTGACGGGTCCTCCCGCCAGCCGATCACCTGGCACCATTCGCCGGTCGAGACGCGGTCATACACCCGCACTTGGGAAACCGGCCGGCCCGGCCCCAGTTCCCGAAACCGGGCAAAAACGGAATTCTCGCAATTGGGGTTTGCATCGACTTCAACGTACATACGCCGACCTCATCATGACCGGCACGCTTGACCCTGCGGAAACCACACTGGTAGATTGTGCTGGATGGACGCCCTCGACACCATACCGCACGAAACGCCTGGGGCTCCCCCCCCTCCGCCCTATCTCTGTCGGCGTCCTGTCCGCCTCACCCTGTATGCCCTGCTCGGGGTCATGCTGCTCGGCATGGTGACCTGGCGCTTTCTGCCGTATTACCAGTACGCGTCTTTGGATGAGGCCATCGCCAAGAAACGCGTGGTGGTCGGCATGAGCCGCGATCAAGTCCTGAAAAGCTGGGGCTCTCCCTATAAAGTCGATGTGACGTACACCGACTCAGGCACCCGCCGGGAACTGTGGGTCTTTGAGGATTGGATCGACAGCGCGACCGTCAAACATCGCTATCTCTATTTCGAGGAAAATGCCCTGGTCGGCGGGTGGTACTGACTCACCGTCACCCCGCATGCCCTTCGTGCTCGGGCGAATCGGCCGCGGCATCGAGAAAATCACGGACCAGTAGCGAGGCTCGGGCAAGATCTGACTCGGCAACCAGAATCACCCGCTCGCTGAAGGGAAAGATATTGAGGCCCGGATACAGGCCGCCGAAGAATTCATTCTGGACGTGAAAAGCGATGCCATTGCCTTCCAGAAGGCTCATCAGCACCATCAGTTCGGCTTCATCGCGAGGCGATAGGAGCTTGATCATGTTTGATTCTAGGCCCCGAGTAGCTCAAAATGCAACGCGGGAATCAAGGCAGACTCAGGGAGTCTCGGTAATTTGAATGCGCCGTTCCTTGCCGGGTCCGCCGGACACCATCATGACACGCTTCCACTCGCGAATCGTATAGACCGCCCAGGCGTTTGGCTTCCCCTGGTAGTACGCGTCGGGATCCTCGCCGGTGGCGCTGAAATAGATGGGTTCCGTGAAGCCTTCGTCAAGGACCGTGTCAAGCAGGCTCTCAGCCGTAACGCCCCGCCCTTTGAGCGAGACGTCGGCAAGGACCGCGAGTATCTCATCGGTGCTTTGGATGGTGAGGGATTGCATGACCACGCATTCTAATGGCTCGTCCGGAGCGATGCAACGGAGAACAGTATGAAGCCTCTTTCAAACGAACAGTTCCGCGAAAAAATGATGGCGATCATGGATCGAAAAGACCACTGGGCCTGGCCTCATTTCTCAGGCCCCCAGATCACCAAGGCCCAGCTTGAAATCCATTTCCGGCAGGAATACGCCGTCTACGTGCGGGACTTCCCGGTGCTCCTGAGCCGCATCCACGGGAAGAATCCCCCTCGCCCTGTCCGGAGCGAACTGGCCCGCAATCTCTACGAGGAAGACACCGGAGGCCTCTCCCTGGGGCAATCCCACCCCGACTTGTTCCTGACCATGATGCTCGGCCTGGGGTTTGAACGGGCGCACTTCCGGGACGTCAGCCTGCTCTCGGAAAGCCGGGCATACCGTGAGTGGCTTGACAAGATCACGCTGGACGGGGACTGGTTGACGGGGCTCGCCGTCGTGACCATCTTTGTCGAGGGGAACGTCCATGACCGGCAGGAAGTCCTTCATCCATCCCCTCCCAAGGACGCCGAGCAGATTGAGGAGATCGTGCGCAAGCATCACCTGGTGCAGAACCACGGGACCGACCTCAAATATCTGGACCTTATCCGCGTGCATCTCATGGTTGAGCCCTCCCATCGCCAGGTGGCCTGGCAGTCTGTTCTGACCTATGCGACGGGGGCCGCCGACCAGCAACTGATTCTGGGCACCCTGCAGGATGGCCTCGACCACTGGCTCCGCTACCGGGACGGAGTCGCCCGGTCCTGCGGCCTTCGAAAATGAGACCAGTTACTCGGGCTTGACGAGAAAATGCAGCGCGGTATCGGCGAGAATGCCGCCCCAGGCGATCAGGTTGAGCGCACGCAGGGAACGCGCGCCTTCGCGGTGCCAGATCCGCACCAATTGAGCCAGCAGCAGAGCCTGCGTCACCAAAGACGGCAACCGATGGACATGGGGGGAAAGCGTGCCGCTCTCGTTGGCCATGGCGGCCACCGCCGTAAGCAGGTAGCACACCAGCGTAAAAACTTGAAGCACTACATCTGTTTTAGATGCTTTCTTCCTGATAACAAATACGATAGCGGCACTAAGCGCAATGACGACCAGCAGCAACAACACCGGGAACAGCGGCCACCAGACCTTCGCACTGAGAAATGCCGCTACGTTGTGGACCATACCAAGCCGAAGAGTAGCATGGGGAACCGCCGCGATTCCAGCACGCATGCCGCCCATCTAGAGAGGATGGCTCTCACGTGAACTCCTGCGAGATGAACGTCCGGTCCGGACTGTACTACCCGTTCCATTTGTGTCCCTCGGAGAGCCTGGAGCATTTTCTGTCCCGCTACGACACCGTCCACTTTCGGGACTATATGGCGCTCCAACTCACCCCCACCAGCGGCACCATGGCCCACCCCGATCGTATGGGCGATACGCATGCCGATCTGCTGGAGCAAGGGCGCATCATCCAGGGCCACAACGTCAGCGGACCATTAAGCCCCGAAATGGACCACCGCATTGACCGCGACTTAAAGGATCACGAGTGGCGTGAGATCTTCCATTTCGCAGTCCGGAACGACATCCGCTTTCAGCGCGGCCTCGCCGAGCCGGGAGCCGCGTTCGATCCGTGGATGCCGGAACGGTGGACACACTGGCGCACCACCCTCGCAGACATCCGCCAGATGTCCTGTTTGAAGCTGGATCCGGAACGCGCCGTTTCCCTGGAGTATGGCCTCATGCTTGTCAAGACGTCTGTCTCGCTCTGGCACACGATCCAGTTGTGCCAGCGACACGGCATGGACGCCATCACCGACTCGGGGCGGCACGATCAGCTGCTTCAGCGCATCATGAAACGAGATCGGATGCCCCTGCCGACATACCTGTTGAGGCTGGCCCGGCCCTAGCGACATGGCGCATCCCCCCGCAACCCCGCTTCCCGAAACCATGGAAGAATTGGGCACGCTCTCCGGCGATGAGCTTGGAGCCCGCGTCATTTTGTATAATTGCGACTGCCACACATACCAGCAGGTCATTGATTTGCTGTGCCGGGCTGTCCCCCAAATGACCCCCTCCCGTGCGTTCGAACTCGCATACCGGATCGACCACACAGGATCGGCCGTCGTGTATGAGGGGTCTCTCGCTATCTGCGAGCGCGCCGCCTCCATTCTGGCCGGGGGAGGATTGAGAGTGGTCGTCCAATAGCAACCGCCCACATATTCTCAGCCTTTTCTGATAAAACTGATCGCGTCCTTGTATTCCGCAATTGCCGCAGCCAGCGCTGTCGCTCCCATCGGGATATTGGCTTCCAGCACGGCTTCCACTTCGGGGGTCTCGATCACGACTTCATACCGATCCTGCGCGTTGGTCATGCGCACTCCGTCTCCAGCCATATCCTTCGGCATATAGAGCTCGAGCCAGACCTCCTTCTCGACGAGACACACGTCGCGAAACCGCTCACGCAAGAGTTTCAGCTTTTCAGGATCACGCTCTTTCATCGAATGCACCCATGCAATTCCACGCTAAAACGCTGAAGGGCCGGCCAGCTTCATCAGCCGGCCGGCCCCACACACATTCCACCAGCTCTTCCGGTTGCTCCAGAGCGTCCGGTTCCAGCTACCGATCAGGCGGTTCGGACACGCTTCCGAGACTGCGCGACCGGCATAACAAATCCGTTGGGCTGAACTTCCTTGACTTGGGCCGTCGTATAAATCCGCGCCCCGTACAATTCGTAAATTTTGGCCACCGCCCCCTTGTCGCCCTTCCGCGCTTTGGCAAACAACCGGCGGCGCTCTTCCAGTTCGTCCTCGGCCACGGTACTGGCAAGCGCCGACTGACCCTTCGTTCTTTCAATCGGTCTGGCTGGCCTGATGCTTTCGGTTGCCTTGGCCGGGACGCCGGCGACCGCTATAATCTTCCGGTGCCGCTCCTTGCGATGCCCGCTGAGCTGGTGGGCCTTATGCGCCTTGGCTTTATGCGCCTTGACCGCTTTGTGCGTCCTGGCTTTGGCTTTATTTTTTTGAATTTTCTTCATCTCTTTTTCATCCTCGAGAACTTAAGGGCATTGTAATACCGAACTTTTACTATATCACAAACAGCCCGTCTTCTGCTAAAAATATCATTAATCCATGTAAGATACGGAATAAACCGTATTGCAATACTTGCAACCAATTGATAATAAATGATAAATCTTACGCCTCCAAGGGAAACGATTCGCGCGGCCCGACACAATCTGTAAAATTTTTTCCACAGCAATGGGATATTGCTATAATGGCAAACCGTACGGAACTCGTTGAAACGAAAGGAGCCGCCCAATGGCGATGACATACAGCAAAGAGCCTCCCCCCACTGATGCCCAGGATGATCCCGAAGCGCGGGAACTCTTGCGGCGTGCCTTTGAGAAGACGGCGCGCTGGCCGGCCGATTTCAAAGGGTTCGCCGCCGACCTCACTGTGAACGTGGACGGGAAAGAGGTCGCGGGAACCGTCACCATCAAATCGGCGCAGGATGTCGCCGTTTCCATTGCGGATGCCGAAATCCAGAAGTGGGCGGCCGGCACGATCGGCATGATCGCCGTCCACCGCGGCCCCAGAACATTCGACCAATCCGACGGGAAAAGCGTCCTCACGCTGGACAGGGGCACTGTCCATCCCTTGGGCCAGACCATTCGCATTCACGACGCCCTGAAATCACATTACCGGGTCAAGGACGACCGGATCACGCAGATCAATCGTACGATGGGACCGATGAAGTTCACCATCAACGTCGAAGACAGCGCGATAACGGCTGATAACCGATACCTGACCACGCGCTACAGTGTCTATTACTTCAGCCCGCAGGATGGCCACCTGACGAACGTCGAAAGCTTCACCGACGCCCACGTCCGAGTCGGACAGGCGGACCTGCCCGCATCGCGACGCATCATCTCCGCGGAGAACGGGACGGTGTCGGTCAAGACCCTCACGTTCACGAACCACCGGCTGCTGTAGGAGATCACGCATGTCCATGAACATCCCCGGCTCGACCGGGGGGGCAATGAAGGGCAACACGCCCGATTCGCTTATGGGGCGAGTGGAGCGGCCGCGACCGAGCGACCTGACGAAGGAGTGTCCCCGAAGCTCCCATGAGATGCTGGGCGGCTATGTGCACCTGCCCAGGATGATCGACAAAGCCCGCGCGCGCGAGGCCGGGATCAACGGGCCCTACATCTACCCCTGCCCCCTGGACAAGGCACTCCTGACATTTCTGGAGGTCTCAGAGCAGGACTTCGCCTATGCGTCCAAGTCCCGCAGCGACGAGCTTATCCTCGAGTGGCTGGCCGTGCACGGGCGGCCGCGCTCCCGAAAGCAGATCGAACTGTGGAATAAACAGATGCTGGAGCGGGGTCCCGACGACGACGCCAAATGGGCCTATTTCAAGAAAACCAGGGACGAGGCCGACCCCTCGAGGACCGACATCGTCACGTGGATTGACCTCTTGGACCTCGAAGAGGGGCGCCTCGTTCCACGGCGTGACACTGCTCCCTAGCCTTCACTCTTCGTCATCATCAGCCCAGGGGTCGGCCCGCTCGAGAGCCCGCTGCTGCTCTATCGCGTTCTCGAGAAGGACCCGGATGAACAGCGACACGGTCGAATCGTTGGGCGAGAGCAAAATCTTGCTGGAATCGCTCACTGTGTCGAGCCACGCCTTCTGGTCCGAAGAAATTTGAATGCAGATCTCAATCAGTTCCTTCTTTTCCAGTAGTGCGTTCAGCGCTTCCTGGGGAACCGTGTCCAGACTCTGGCGCATCTCTTCCGAGTTCCACAGCATCGTCCGCATAAAGATGGAGATCACGGACCCCTCGGGGAGACTGCCGCCAGGCGGGACGGCAATCTTGCCTTTCTTCATCATCATCTCCAGCCAGGCTTTCTCCTCCCGCGTGATCATGACGGGGATTTCGACCAGCGGAACTTTGCTGAAAAGATCCATAGTGGGTTTCTGCCTCTGGTTGACCGCTCAGGATATACCGCTGCCCTCAAACCACGCGATGGTTTCGCGAAGACCGTCCTCGAATGGGGTCGATGCCCGAAATCCGAACTCCTTTTCGGCGCGGGAAACATCCAGACAGCGGCGCGGCTGACCGTCCGGCCGAGTGGTATCCCATGCCACGCGGCCGGAATAGCCTGTCAGGCGGGCGATCAGTCCGGCCAGATTCGCAATGGACAGCTCAAAGCCTGCACCCAGATTGACCGGCTCGGAACTATCGTACCGCTCGGCCGCCAGCACGACGCCTTCAGCAGCGTCGCGAACAAAGAGGAATTCACGCGTCGGCTGCCCGGTCCCCCACAGCACCACTTCAGGATGTCCGGACTCTCGCGCATCGACGAACTTGCGGACCATGGCCGGGATGACGTGTGCGGTTTCCAGGTCGAAGTTGTCGCGCGGGCCGTAGAGATTGACGGGAAACACCGTGATGGCGGAAAACCCGTACTGTTGCCGGTACGCCTGGGCCTGCACCAGAAGCATCTTTTTGGCCAGGCCGTAGGGCGCATTGGTTTCTTCAGGATAGCCGTTCCAGAGATCTTCCTCTCTGAACGGAACCGGCGTGAACTTGGGATAGGCACAGATCGTCCCGGTGGCGACAAACTTACGGACCCCCGCAAGCCGAGCCCCTTCCATAAGCTGGGCTCCCATCATCAGGTTTTCATAGAAAAAACGGCCGGGGTTCAGCCGGTTGGCCTCAATTCCGCCCACGCGTGCCGCCAAGTGAATGACGACATCCGGACGCGCATCCCGGAAGAGCCGCTTCACCGCATCAAGCTGCACCAAATCATACTCGCGGCTCCGGGGGACGAAGATGTCAGCGGCGCCTCGCAAGCGGAGACGCTCGACCACATGCGACCCCAGAAATCCGGCGCCACCGGTCACTACGACTCGTGTACGATCCCAGAGTCCCATTGTGCCTAGGGTTTCTCGGGAGGGCGTGTATCCTTGCCAGGGCCGACGGTGAACTCGATACGCGCCACGCCTTTCACGTTTGCACACCAGTCACCCAGGCCGGGCGCGATGAGACGAAACGGCCCTCCCTCTTCCGTGCTCAAGGGACGCCCATCCCGCTTGTAGAAGAGGATGCCGCTCTCCGCCGCCTC
>JAUSHW010000073.1 GCA_030648395.1 Nitrospirales bacterium
GTAGAGTTGATCCTGATTGACCAGTTTGCCGAGCGTGCCGTCGCCATGCTCGATCTTCCCTATCAGGGCCTCGCCTTTGGCGGTGACGCCTTCCAATCGCTGGTACAGGGCCGGATCGCGGGCCAGCTTTCCCAGGGTGCCGTCCGGGTTATTGAGCAACGCCCCCAGTTTCTGCATCTCCCCGACGGCAGCCGTCGCCCGGTCGTAGAGCGCGCGGTCCGTCATCAGCTTGCCGACGGTGCCGTCGCCGTGCTCGATGCTGGCGATCAATTGGCTGGTCCGTTCGGAGAGGATATCGGCCTTCCGGATTAATTGGGCGCTGTGGTCATAGAGCGTCGAATCATTGAGAAGCTTGCCTGCGGTGCCTTTTCCCTTGTTGACGCTGGCGAGAATCCCCTGCAACTCGCGCAGGGTCTGGTCCACGTTTTGGAGCGTGGCCGTCGCGCTGCCCGCGACCCCGGTGATGTCGGCGGTATCGCCGCGCCCGCTCAGGACGGTGCCATCGGGAAGAGGCGGCTGTTTGGGCGATCCGGCGAGGAGCTCCAGGTACTTGTCTCCCAGCAGCCCCATCGGGCGGATCATGATGGCGGCGTCGTCATGGAGGAGGGAGCGCATGTCGTTGTTGACGGTGAATTCGATCACGACGCTGCCTTTGCCGGCATCGATGCTCACGCCTTTCACGTTGCCCACATCCACGCCGCTGATCCGAACCGGCGCGCCGACCTTGATGCCCTGGCTGTCAGTCAGGGAGGCATGGAAGGTTGAGGCGGCCGTAAACACTCCCATGCCGCTGTTCAGATTCATGATGGTGTAAAAGATCGCGGCGATGCCGAGAATGAGCACCACGCCGACCTTCACTTGGGGCCAGGTCGTGTCGGTACGGCGCATCATGCCGGCGCCTGCTCAGCCTTTTCAGACATCGGAGGAACGACGCGGACCCCTCCGTCCTTGTGCGGAAAGCAGCCGGGTTCAGCCAGCACTTCCTCCGGCCTGAGGAACGTGCGGATGCGCGGGTCGTCGGATGCCTGGAGCGCGTCCACAGACCCGTCAAAAATTGCTTCTCCCCGGTGGATCATGATGAGCCGATCGGCGATCCTGTAGGCGCATTCCAAATCATGGGTCACGACAATCTGGGTGACATGCTCTTCCCGGTGCAGCCGGCACACGAGTTCGCTGACGAGGTGGGTGTTGATCGGATCGAGCCCGGCGGTCGGCTCGTCATAGAGGATGATCTTGGGCTTGCAGGCCAGGGCCCGCGCGATGGCGACCCGTTTTTTCATGCCGCCGCTCAGTTCGGCCGGCATCTTGTCCAGGGTGTCCTCCAGGCCCACGAACCGGAGGCTTTCGGCCACGCGTTGTTCAATGGACTCGTTGTCCAGAGCGCCTTCCTCCCAGAGACGGTAGCCCACGTTCTCGCGCACCGTGAGCGAATCGAAGAGGGCCGCGCCCTGGAAGACCATGGCCATCTGGGCGCGAATGGACGCCATCTGCCGCTCGGTCAGTCCGACGATCTCCTGTCCATTGATGACAATTGAGCCGGACTCCGGGTGCAGCAGCCCCAGGATCAGCCGCAGGGTGGTGGTTTTCCCGCAGCCGCTCCCGCCGAGAATGACCTGTGTCTGGCCGGCCGGCACGTCCATGGAAATGTTTTGGAGGACCTGCCTGCCGTCGAATTTGAGGAAGATGTTGGAAAACCGGATCACGGCTCACCACCCCCAATAAATGAAGAGCTTCGTCATGAAAAAGTCCGACACCAGGATCAGAATGGACGAGGTGACCATGGCGTGTGTCGTCGAATGCCCGACCCCCACCGTGCCTCCCGATGTCGTGATTCCGGCGTAGCAGCCGACCATGCAGACGATGAATCCAAAGACCAGCGGCTTGAGCAGACCGTACACGAGATCCATCGGCCCCAGCGCCGCGAAGGCCCATGTCCAGTAGAAGAACGTGTCGATGCTCAGGGAGAAATGGGCGATCAGGTAGCCGCCCATCATGGCGATGCCGTCCGTGATGACGGTCAGCACGGGCACCATGACGAGGGACGCAATCAGGCGCGTGGTGATCAGTTTCTTGATGGGGTCGGTGCCTTCGGCCCGGAGCGCGTCGATCTGTTCGGTCACCTGCATCGTGGCCAGCTCGGAGGCGATGCCGGAGCCGACCCGCCCGGCGATCATCAAAGCGGCGAGCACGGGGCCCAGCTCGCGGACCACTGACGCGCTTACGAGCTTGGAGACGTAAGGGACGGCTCCATAGGGCTCGAGCTGGATGGCCCCCTGGAGGGTCAGGACCATGCCCGTGAAGATACCGGTCAGGACAACGATGAAAATGGAGCCCACCCCGATCCGATTCATGTGGTAGATGGTTTCCTGGACGTACCACGGTCGCCGGAAGGCCCCGGCCGCTGCGGTCACGCAGAGCTGTGCGAAATCCTGCACGGCTGCGGCGTAGCCTTTGAGGGTGTCTTCGATACGGGTCACGGCAAGGTCCACGGGGCCGTTCCTTTCAGTGAAGCAACCGAGGAGCCGGCACTATACCGAGTTTTCAGGGTTCCGGCAAGCGGGGGTGGGGCGCCCGTCCCTCGGGTCGGAGGTCAGTCCTCTCGCGACCGGAGGTCAATTCTCCAGGTAGACGCGCGTCACCCGGGGGCCGATCCGGCAGAGGACTTCGTAGCTGATGGTGTCTTGCCAGGCCGCAAGATCGTTCGCAGTGATGACAGCCTCGCCCTGCTGTCCCAGCAGGACCGCTTCGTCTCCGGGGCGGACTGCCGGGTGATCTGTGACGTCCACGACAGTCAGGTCCATGCAGACGCGCCCGACCACGGGGGCCGGACGGCCTCCGATCAGCGCGTGTCCCTTGTTGGAGAGGGCGCGGCTGTAGCCGTCTGCATAGCCGACCGGCAGAACGGCCAGGGTCGACGGGCGTGAGGCGACAAAGGTTCCGCCGTAACTGACTGGCTGACCTTTCTCCACCTTCTTGATTTGGATGACGCGGCTCTTCCATGTCAGGACCGGGCGAAGATCCGTGGAAGGCGTCGGTCCTGAGGCATAGCCGTAGAGCATGAGGCCGGGGCGGACGAGGTCCAGGTGGCTGGAGGGGTACTTGAGAATGGCCGCGCTGTTGGCGATATGCGCGGTGGGCACCGGCAGCCCTGCCGACCGGATTGCGTCAAGGAATGCGCGGAATCGCGCCAGCTGTTGTTCGGTCTCCCTGCCGTCCGGTTCATCGGCCGAGGCCAGATGGCTCATCACGCCCTCGAGGTGGAGATTGGGCGGCCAGTCTGAGCGGAGGAGAGCCAGGGCTTCATCAGGGGCGAGCCCGAGACGGCTCATGCCGGTATCGATTTTGAGATGGACGCGGAGGGGAGCGGTTCGGGGGTCTGCGAGCCGGCTCGCCGCTTCGACGGCACCCCGCGAGGGCAGGACCGGCGTCAGGGTGGATCGTTGAAGTGTCTGGATGTCGTGGACGCCGCCCATCACCAGGATCGGCGCGGTCACGCCGGCGGCCCTGAGTTCAAGGCCTTCCTCCACCGTGGCGACGCCCAGCTGGTGCGCGCCTGCGGCCAGAAGGGCCAGCGACACAGGAACCGCCCCATGGCCGTAGGCGTTGGCTTTGACGACAGCCAGGACGGCGGCCGTGCCGACACGTCGCGTGACTTCCTGAAGATTGTGGCGGAGAGAGGGAAGGTGGATCTCGACGACGGTGGGACTCAAATTTCGGTGATCTCCGCCTCCTTTTTTTTCACGATCTCGTCCACTTTCAGGATATACGCATCGGTCAGTTTCTGAATTTCGTCATGGGACTTCTTGGCCTCATCCTCGGTCATGTGCGAGGCTTTCTGGGCCTTTTTGGCTTCCTCAAGAATATCCCGTCTGATGTTGCGGATGTGGACCCGGACGTCTTCGGCGATTTTCTTGCCCAGTTTCACCAGATCCCTGCGGCGATCCTCGGTCAGCGGCGGGATTGGCAGGCGGATCACCTTCCCGTCGTTCGCGGGAGTCAGGCCGAGGCTGGACGCCATGATGGCCTTTTCGATGTCCTTGATGATCTGGGGATCGAACGGCTGGACGGTGATGAGCCGACTCTCTGGCACCGCGAGCGCCGCGACCTGCTTGAGGGGCGTGGGCGTGCCGTAATAATCCACCTTGACGTGGTCCAGCAATCCCAGCGAGGCCCGTCCCGTGCGGATCACGGCCATTTCGTGGCGCAAGTGCTCGATCTGGCCTTCCATTTTCTCTGTGGCTTTTTTCTTGAGTGCGGCTTGCATGGTATGTCCTCGCGCGCGGAATCTAGGCCTGGCCCACTTCGTCCTTGACCAGCGTGCCGAGTTGCTCCCCCTGGACAATCCGCTTGATGTTGCCCTTCTCTTTCACGTTGAACACGATGATCGGAAGATTATGGTCCATGCACAGGGAAATGGCGGTCGAGTCCATGACCTTGAGGCGCTTGTCGATGACGGCCAGGAAGGAGAGGCGGTCGAATTTCACGGCCTTGGGGTTTTTCATGGGGTCGGCATCGTAAATACCAGAGACTTTGGTGCCTTTCAGGATGATCTCGGCCCCGATTTCCATGGCGCGGAGCGCGGCGGCGGTGTCGGTTGAGAAGTAGGGGTTTCCGGTGCCGGCCGCGAAAATGACCACGCGCTTCTTCTCCAGGTGGCGGATCGCCCGCCGGCGGATGTATCCCTCGGCCAGTTGGCGCATGTCGATGGCGGACTGGACGCGGGTGACGGTGCCCAGTTTTTCCAGCGCGTTCTGGAGGGCGAGCGCGTTGAGCATGGTGGCCAGCATCCCCATGTAGTCGGCCGACGCCCGTTCCATGCCGCCATCGGCCGCGTCAATGCCGCGGAAGATGTTCCCGCCTCCGATCACGACGGCGACTTCAACTCCCATCGCGGCCACCTCTGAGACCTCCGAGGCGATGTACTGGATCATCCGGGCGTCGAGGCCGAAGGACTGCTCGCCGGCGAGCACTTCTCCGCTGATCTTCAGGAGGATACGCTTATAGACCGGGGGGCTCATTCCTCATCGCCGAGCTGGTATCGGGTAAACCGGCGGACGGTGATGTTCTCCCCGGTCTTCGCGATCTTCTGCGTGAGCAGGTCGGTGATCTTGATGTTGGGGTCTTTCACGAAGGTCTGCTCCAACAGGCAGCTGTCCTGGTAGAATTTTTCCAGCTTGCCCGCGGCGATCTTTTCCCAGGCGGCCTGGGGCTTTCCCATTTCCTTCGCCTGGCCCCGGTAGATCTCCATCTCTTTGTCGATGACGTTCTGGCAAATATCCTCGCGGCGGACATGGGTCGGCTTGGAGGCGGCGATCTGAAGGGTCAAGTCGTGGACCAGAGACTGGAATTCGTCGTTCCGGGCGACAAAGTCGGTTTCACAGTTCACTTCGATCAAGACGCCCACCTTGCTGCCGGGGTGAATGTAGGAGGCGATGACGCCTTCGTTTGTGGCGCGCCCGGCTTTCTTGCCGGCCGTGGCGAGCCCCTTTTGCCGAAGCCAATCAACGGCTTTCCCGATGTCGTCGCCATTTTCCACCAGGGCCTGCTTGCAGTCCATGATGCCGGCACCAGTTTTCTGCCGAAGTTCCTTTACGAGCGTGCTGTCTCCTGCCATGTTGCTTCTGACTCCTTACCGTTGTTGCTGGTTGCAGTGCGTGCTTAGACTCCGGCCCCGGCGGATTGTACGGTTCGCATCTCGGCCGGCGTCAATGCCCCTGGCTTCCCGTCCTCGACGCGCTGGGCGCGGAGGTGCAGGCCCTCAATCACGGCGTCGGCGATTTTGGAGGTGACCAGTCTGACGGAGCGGATCGCGTCGTCATTGCCGGGAATGAGATACTCGATCCCCTCGGGGTCGCAATTGGTGTCGGCGATGGCGACGATGGGAATACCCAGTCGCTGCGCTTCCATGATGGCAATGCGTTCGCCCCGCGTATCGGCGACGAAGATGCAGCCGGGGAGGCCGTTCATACCCTTGATGCCGCCCAAGGTCCCTTCGAGGCGTAGACGCTCTTTTTCCAGCCCGGAGACTTCCTTCTTGGGAAGGCGATCGTAGGTGCCGTCGGTTGACGCGGTCTCGATCTTGCGCAGTTTGTCGATGCTTTTGCGAATGGTATTGAAGTTCGTCAGCATCCCGCCCAGCCAGCGGGACGTGACATAAAACATCTGGCACCGCTTGGCCTCGTCTTCGACGATGTCGCTGCTCTGCCGCTTGGTGCCGACAAACAGAACGGATTCTCCCTGGGCGACGGTCTGCCGTACGAAGTCATAGGCGGAGTCGAAGCGGGCGAGGGTCTGTTGCAAGTCGATGATGAATATGCCGTTGCGTTCTCCGAAGATATAGCGCTTCATCTTTGGATTCCATCGATTGGTCTGGTGGCCAAAGTGCACACCGGCCTCCAGCAGGTCCTTGATCGTGATCGCTCCCATAAACCGTCACCCCCTTTCCTTATTGCCGGCGCGACCCGCGAGTCCGTCTTGGTGACGGGGCGGGAGGATTTCTCAGGTCCTTACTGCGTCGACCTCTCGCCCGCCTTGGCGGACGTGCAGAGATTGTGGATAATCCCCGCCGCGTTCTCGCGGCGGACTGTCCAGCCCGGATTCAGACCGGCCTAAACTTTTAAAAATTAACACGTTACCGGTTGATTCTTCAAGATAAAAGATTGTCCGTCACGACCGGTACGAGGCGTTGATTTTGATGTAATCCACTGTGAGGTCTGTGGTCCAGACCGTTGCTTTGGCGTGGCCCGATCCCAGGTCAACCGTGACGCTGAATTCGCGGGACTTCATGACGGTATTCGCGCGCTTCTCCACATCGGGGCCGAGCCCCATCCCGCGGCGGACGATCTGAATAGGGCCGACCATGATGGCGATGCGGTCTTCAACAACCCGGGCTCCCGATCGCCCCAGCGCCGCCATGATGCGTCCCCAGTTGGCGTCTTCGCCGAACCAGGCGGTCTTTACCAGGCTTGACGTGGCGATGGTGACGGCCGCGCGAAGGGCATCGGCTTCCGTTCTGGCTCCCTTCACGCACAGCTCTACAAATTTTGTCGCGCCTTCGCCGTCCCATACGATTTTTTTGGCCAGGTCGAGGCAGACATGGTCAAGGAGCGCCTGGAAGCGGCGTGCGTCGATGCTGCCGGGTTTCCACGGCCGGTTCCCCGCCATCCCGTTGGCCATGCACAGCATCATGTCGTTTGTGCTGGTGTCGCCGTCCACCGGAATGCGATTGAAGGACTGTGCCGTGGCTTGCCGGAGTCCCCGCTGTAAAACCGCTTGCGGTACTTGCGCGTCAGTGGCCAGGTAGGCGAGCATGGTGGCCATGTTCGGATGAATCATGCCGGATCCTTTGGCGATCCCGCCCACCGTGACCGTGCGCCCTCCGACCGTGTCGGAGGCAGCCGCAGTTTTCACGGTGGTGTCGGTCGTCATGATGGCGCGCGCGGCGTCCTCTCCTCCGCGGCGATGGAGGCGGGCCGCGAGCAACGGTATGGCCGCCTTAATCTTCTCCATGGAAAGAGGCTTTCCGATGACTCCGGTTGAGCCGACGTAGACGTCCGCCGGGGACACGCCCAAGGCGCTGGCTGTCAGGGCCGCCATAGCCACCGCATCGGCGTATCCTTGGCGTCCCGTGCAGGCATTGGCGTTTCCGCTGTTGACGATGATGGCCCGTCCCTTCCCACGGCGTAGTCGCCTGCGGTCAAGGATGAGCGGAGGCGCCACGACCGTATTGGTGGTAAAGACGCCCGCCACTGCCGCTTCCCGTTCGGAAAAAATCAGCGCGAGGTCAAGCGCCGAGCCCTTCTTAAGTCCGGCGGCCACTCCTGCGGCCAGAATCCCTGGCACCGCTGTAATTCCACCCGTGACGATTTTCATCTTCGTGTCTCTGTGATGCCGTCGTTTCGAGTGCCTGGTCAGGGATAGAGGCCGGAATCCTGCAGTCCGAGCGTTTCGTCCCAGCCCTGCATCAGGTTCATGGCCTGCACGGCCTGGCCGGCTGCCCCTTTGACCAGGTTGTCGAGGGCGGCTATCAGGATGGCCGTCCCCGTGCGAGGATCAGCGAAGGCCGATACTTCGCAGAGGTTCGCCCCGCGCGTATGACTGGGGTTGGGAGATTGTCCCGGGTTCAACACGCGGACGAAGGGCTCTCCCTTGTAGAACTCCCGGTATAGTTCGGTCAGTTGCTCCGACGTTCGGGCCTGCTTGAGCCGCACGTAGGCTGTGCTGAGAATGCCCCGCGTCAGAGGGACGAGATGTGGCGTGAACGTCACCGTCGCGCCGAGTTCCTGTTCGATCTCCGGGATGTGCCGGTGCGCTCCCAGCTTGTAGGCTTCCATGGATTCATTGGCCTCGGGAAAATGATAGGCGAGGGCCGGTGTCCGTCCGGCGCCGGAGATGCCGGATTTTGCATCAATGATGATGTGATCGCCCAGCAACTGGTGCTTCGCCAGCGGCGCCAGCGACAGGATCGCGGCGGTCGGATAGCATCCCGGCGAGGCGACCAGCGAGGCCGTGCGGATCGCGTCCCGGTGCAGCTCGGGAAGGCCGTAGACGGCCGTCCCGAGGAGATCGGGGCACGGGTGGGGAGTCTGGTACCAGGCCTCGTAGGCCCGCACGTCTTTGAGGCGGAAGTCGGCGCTCAAATCAATGACTTTCCGTCCGGCTTTGAGAAACACCTGCGCAGGCCCGGCCGATTTTGTGTGGGGGAGGGCCAGGAAGATGACCTCGGCCCGGGCGGCCACCTGCTGCGGATCCAGGGATTCGCAGAGCAGTTCCGTTCCCCTCAGGTTGGGGAAGAGCGCCTGGACCGGTTTTCCGGAAGAGTGCTCCGAGGTCACGGCGGTGACCCTGGCTTGGGGGTGGCGCAACAGCAGGCGCAGGAGCTCTCCCCCGACATAGCCGCTCGCACCGACTATCGCAACCGCTGTCATCGACAGGCTCCAATAAAAAAGGGAAGGCCGAGGGGCCTTCCCTTCGAAAAGGGTCGCAGCCCCGTTTACCGCTTTGAGAACTGGAAGCGGGCGCGGGCGCCCTTCTGGCCGAATTTCTTCCGTTCCTTTATCCGGGAGTCCCTGGTCAGCAAGCCTTCCTTTTTCAGAACGGGCCGCAACGCGGGATCCATCGTCACCAACGCCTTGGACACGGCATGGCGCAAGGCGCCGGCCTGGCCGGTATTGCCGCCGCCTACGATCGTTGCCGTGACGTCCAGTTTGCCTTGCAGGTTGGCGAGCTCGATCGGAAACGTGATCGTTGAGCGATGAGTCGCCCTGGGGAAATACGATTCAATGGAACGGTCGTTCACGGTGAACTTGCCTGAGCCTGCCTGTATCCAGGTCCGGCAGATGGCGCATTTGCGTTTTCCGGTGGCCCTCGTTGCGTCTTTCATGGACATATGCGCAAAATCTCCTATTCAGAATTCAAACAGCCAGCGCTTCGGGTTGCTGGGCCTTGTGGGGATGTGTTGGCCCGGCATAGACGTTCAGTTTTCGCCCTATCTGCTTGCCGAGCTTGGTTTTGGGCAGCATCCCTTTGATGGCCCGCTCGACGATCACGTAGGGCTTGCGTTCCAGTAGGTCCTTCACGGTTTCTGATTTCAAGCCTCCCGGGTAGCCCGAATGCCGGTAATAGGTCTTCTGCCTGACTTTGTCGCCGGTCAGGTGGATTTTCTCGGCGTTCACGACGATCACATGGTCGCCCGTATCCACGTGAGGGGTGAAGGTCGGCTTGTGCTTGCCCCGCAAGACGATGGCAACTTGCGTGGCCAGGCGGCCCAATGTTTTGCCTTCGGCGTCGACGACGTACCACTTTCGCGTGATGTCCGCTTCCTTGGCGGAATAGGTTCTTGTCATGATGCTGCGCTCCTCATACTAGACTGTGCCGCCGAATTCCTTAGCCCCCAACATTTTCAGCCACGGATCGACATTTTCAGGCGCCAGCCGGTCCAACACGTCCTGCGCCACATAGATCGGACTGCTGGTTCGCACGGCCAGGGCGATGGCGTCGCTCGGTCTGGAGTCCACGGTCAACTCGGACTGCTTACTGCTCAGATAAATCGAGGCGTAGTAGGTGTTGTTCTTCACATCCGTCACAACGACCTTCGAAATTTTCAGGCCCAGTTGCTCGGTCAGATTCCGGATCAAATCGTGACTGAGCGGTCGCGGAGGAATGACCCCTTCCATGGCCAGCCGGATGGCCGTTCCTTCTGCAACTCCCACCCAGATCGGGAGGGTGTTAGCCTTGTTCTCATCCTGCAGGATCACGACCTGGCTGTCCGAATTGGGGATCGCGTCAGGCATGACTCCCTGCACCGTTAATTTAACCAAACCGTTTTCCATCATCGCCGCCTTTGAGGCTGATTGCGAACGCTGTTGCCGAGAGGGACGGAAGGCCCGTCAGGCGTCAAACTTGCCAAAGTCCTCGGGTTTGAGATTCTCCAGCCATCGGTCCATCTCTTCGTTGCTGTGTTTGCGGATGACATCGTCGTTCACGAAGATGGGGGTCTTTGCCCGCAAGGCAAGCGCAATCGCATCGCTGGGCCTGGCGTCGATCGAGTACTCCGAATCTTCATAGAGGAGATGGACTCTCGCATAATAGGTGTTTTCTTTGAGATCGGTGACCACCACGCTGATGACCTTGGCATCCGCCGTATCCAGCACGGTTTTCATGAGATCATGAGTCATCGGTCTGGGAGTTGCAACCCCTTCCATGGCGAAACTGATGGCACTGGCCTCAGGCTTGCCCACCCAGATGGGAAGCATCTCAGCGTTGCTGTCATCCCGCAGAATGATGATGTAGGCGTTGGTATAGGGGTCAAACATCAACCCCCGGACATGCATCTGGGTCAGCATTCAGCACCTAAAAACTTTTCTTTACCTACCACTTTCGCCTCGTTGTTGTCAAATGAGCGTCGCCGGGTTGCCGGCTTTTCCCGGAGCGTACTGTGCGGCGTCCCTCTGTCAGGATTTCTTACGGTGTGGGCTGCTCCGGTTTCGGCAATTTCAGAAAGCTGAACATCTGCTCCTTCACAAGGGTGCGCCCGCTTTCCTCTCCGAGGTTCACGCGATATTCGTTGATGACCATCACCCGCATCTTCGCCCACTCGGCCCAGCAGGGCGCGCAGATACCGGCTTTCACCTGGGGTTCAAGCTTGCCCAGATACAATGGTTCGGAGATGGCCTCTCCCTGGTTGCCGCAACGGATGCATTGGACCTGTGCCATAGTATTGAGAATGCTCCTTTCCCTCTTCAGCGCTTGGCGAGCAACGGGATTCTAGCACAGCCTTCCTTCTAAAGGGAACCATTGCTGTTCGGCGTGTCTTGACGCTTGGATGGCATCATGTTAGAAACGGCGAGACGCGTGGCGCATGCCCGGGTGGCGAAATGGCAGACGCAGCGGACTCAAAATCCGCCGGTGGCGACACCATGGGAGTTCGACCCTCCCCCCGGGCACCACTCTCAGCTAGCTGACCCGGCACCTCGATCAAAAGTGCCGGATATGCAACACCCCAAGTGATCTTCTAACCCGACCCGAATCTTCGATCAGATGCTGATGAGACATGCGCTACCTCCCGTGCTCTTTATTCGCCCGTATATTTCGGTCACCCCCCCCTCAATTCCAACGGCCTGCCAAGGCCTAAAAAGGCCGCCTTTTTCACGATTATTCCCTCTTGACACGACCTGAGGCCTGCGCTATAGTGCCGCCATCTTTCACCTGAGTTAAGGGTAATGCCTCAGGAGAAAGTGGCGGCGTACAGGCGCTGTCGGTCATCATAATATAAATCTCCTAAGGGGAGGCACATCATTATGAACAGGTTTTTAGCAATCGGTGCGGTTGCCATTTTTTCTTTCGTGGTCGCGGGAACGGCAATGGCTCAAGAGCGGGCGGTGCTACAGGAAGGCTCTTCAGGTCTGGGTGGCGGTTCTATCGGGAGCGGGCCTGGCGGTGGGATCGATAACAGTTGGATGCGCGAGTTGCTCTCCCATCCTGAAACCGTCTATGGGCGGCTCTGGGGTAAGGATATTGCCGGCAGCAAGGTCTATGTCGAGACAGGCGGTGGCGCTATCCTCACGCTCAAGCTGACCGCTGAGACCAACATGGAGAACATCAAGGCTATCGGAGTCGGCAACGACATTGAGGTCCAGGTCAAGCGCAACTACAGGCGGCTCGGATCAGGCGCGTTTGCTTCCGAGGTTCCGGAGGGCGACGCGATTGCGCTCAACGCCGCTGTGATTCGTGCGGCTGTCAATCCATCTGCCTTGACGCCTCAAGCCGGCTTTGAGCCGGATACGGATCGCGGGATCAATAGCAAGGATTCGTCCTTGATGGGCGGCGTCGGTGGGCAGTGCTGGCAGTGCTTTGAGGGCCAAGCCGCGTCCTACGGCAAGTAAGAGCCAGGCAAACTAACTCGGTGTGGCGACGCGCGTACACATCGGGTGCTCAGTGGATTCTCTGTCGGGCGGTAGTCGAAAGGCTGCCGCCCGATTTTTTTAGGTGTCTATTCCGTTCTGGCAGCCTTGCTCTTTGAGAGGGTAGTCCTCTCGATCCGGCCGTTTTCGTTTCGGAGCTCCTTCCACCACAACCGTGATCTCGCCCTTCGGCGGGTGGGCTTGGACCTGCTCCAGCAGTTCGCCCAGCGTTCCGCGGTGAAATTCTTCAAATCGTTTCGTGAGTTCGCGCCCCAGCACGGCGCGGCGATTGCCTAGTATGGAATGAAGAGACGCCAGGAGCTTGCCGATGCGGTGGGGACTTTCGAAGAGGATCAGTGAAGCGGAATCCTCACGAAGGCTCTCGATGCGTTTCGATCGGGGCCCGTCCTTGCGTGGGAGGAATCCCTCGAATCGGAAGGAATCGGTCGGAAGGCCTGAGGCCGCCAGCGCTGCCAATATGGCTGAGGGGCCTGGAATGGGCACGATCCGGATGCCTGCCTCGATTGATCGGGTGATCAAAAAATAGCCGGGATCGGAGATGACCGGGGTGCCCGCGTCGGACACGAGCGCGATGCTGGTGCCCGACCGCAACCGTTCAAGCAGCACGGCCGTCTTGCCCTCCTTGTTAAAGTCGTGGTAGCTGGTCAGGGGGGTGGTCACGCCGAAGTGTGTGCAGAGCTGTTTCGTGTGGCGGGTATCTTCGGCGGCGATGATGCCGACTTCCTTCAGGACACGCAGTGCGCGCATGGTAATGTCCTCAAGGTTGCCGATTGGGGTGCTGACAACATAGAGCGTGCCGGCTTCGTGTTCGGGATGGCCCATGGGGCGCATCCTAGCTGAATCGGGGTGCAGCAGCAAAGCGTTGGCCGGCGCAAGGCGATTTTTTCATGCCATGCCCATGTGCTAAGATGCTCGCTGCTCATGATGGAATATTCATTTTGTCCGAAATGCGGAGCTGCGCTGGCGTCTCGCTCGATCAAGGCGAGCGAGCCTGATCGTCTGGTATGCCAGGGCTGCGACTTCATTTTTTATCTCGACCCCAAGGTTGCGGTGGGGACCATCATCTCGACCGACGAAGGCATTGTGCTGCTCAAGCGGGCCATCGAGCCGGCTTATGGGAAGTGGGTTTTCCCGGGCGGGCTTGTGGATCGAGGCGAGCGCGTTGAGGACGCAGCGATCAGGGAAACGCGGGAAGAGGCGTGCCTGGATGTCCGTCTGACCGGACTGCTGAAGATTTATTCCTATGCCGAGTATCCCGTGATTATCATCGTGTACACCGCCGAGGTGATCGGCGGCCGGCTTGCCGCCGGCGATGAGACGCTGGAGGCTCGCTGCTACCCGTCGGCGGCCATCCCCTGGCCTGAACTGGCTTTTCCGAGCACGGTGGAAGCGCTGCGTGATTTTCTTCAAACCCCTGTGAAAGGGTAGGCTAACGGTATGGTGCTGAAGGATCGGGTGGCGCTCGTCACCGGCGGGGGAACGGGGATAGGCATGGCGATTGCGCTGGCGTTTCTTCGCGAAGGCGCGCACGTGGCCATTGGATCGAGAAATCCCGCGCACTTAAAGGCCGGCGAGGATGCGGCTCGAGCCGCCGGCCATGACATGCTGGCCGTCCGGATGGATGTGACGGACGCGGCCATGGTCCGTGCCACGGTTGAGGAGGCGGTGAAGCGCTACGGGCGCCTCGATATTCTTGTAAACAATGCCGGGGTCTCCGGCCAGACCCCCATGACCGATCCGGACGATGCGCGCTGGCATGCGATCCTGAACACGAACCTGACGGGCGCGTATCTGTGCGCCAAGCAAAGCCTCCGACATATGCGGAACGGGGAGGGCGGACGGATCATCAATCTTTCGTCGGTGCTGGGACGGTTTGGTGTTGCCGGGTACGCGGCCTATTGCGCTGCCAAGCACGGGATCATCGGCTTCACGAAGGCGCTGGCGCTCGAAGTCGCCGCGCGCGGGGTTACGGTGAACGCGATCTGTCCCACATGGGTGGACACGGCCATGGCGCAGCAGGGCATCGCCGAGACTGCTGCCATGCTGGGCGTCACCGTTGACGAGTTCCGCCGTCAGGCTATTCAGGGGGTGCCGATTCACCGCATGGTGGATGCGTCGGAGGTGGCGGAACTGGCCCTCTTCCTAGCCTCTCCGCGAGCCGCGGGTATTACCGGCCAGGCGGTCAATATCTGCGGGGGATCGACTGCCGGCGCGGGAGGCTGATGTCGCGTGCTTGACTCCCCCTTGACCCCATCTCTATAATGCCGCAGAAGGGAATCGTATCCTCTCAGAATAAAATTCCCTCGAAATTTAGCGGACTTGTGGAGCCATGAACGTTCTCTTCTTTGAGGTTACCCTCCTCCTTTATTTTTTAGGTACCGCTCTGTTTTTGACCCAGTTGGCCGGGCGGTGGGAGAAAGGCTCGCACGCGTCGCTTGCCGTGGCCGGGGCCGGGTTCTTTTTCCATACACTCGCGCTGGTCTCGCGCATGATCGAGGCGGGACATATCCCGCTGACGTCGATGCACGAAGCGCTGTCTTTTTTCTCCTGGGCGCTGGTGCTGGTGTTTCTGGTCGTTGAGCTCCGATACCGTGTGCATATCCTGGGCTCATTCATCCTGCCTCTGGCCTTCATCTCCCTCATTTCGGCCGCCGCCCTTCCCAAGGAAATCAGGGCCCTGGAGCCCATTTTCAGAAACGTCTGGATGCACGTTACGTTGTCCCTGCTGGGCACTGTCGCGTTTGCGGTCGCCTTCATTGCGGGATTGATGTACCTGATCCAGGAGCACATGCTCAAATCCAAGCATCTGGACGGCCTGTACCACAAATTGCCGGCGCTGGACTTTCTCGACGAGCTCAACGGCAGGGCCATTTCCATGGGGTTCCCGCTGCTCACCCTGGGGATCATCACCGGCGCGTTGTTTGCGGAGTTCGCGAGGGGATCGTTTTTGAACTGGAACGCCGAGCAGATCGGCGCGCTGGGAACATGGCTGTTCTACCTGGTCGTGCTGTTGGGCCGCGTCACGGTCGGCTGGCGCGCGAAAAAAGCCGCCTACCTGACGGTTGTCGGGTTTGCGGGCGTGGTCTTTACTCTGGTGGGTGTGATTCTGAAGGGGTAGCATCCCGTTGCGTAGGCTATGAACATCGTCGCGGTCGGATTGAACCATCGAACGGCTCCGGTCGAGCTACGGGAGAGGCTTGCGGTGACGGAGGCCCGTTTACCCGAAGCCTTGGCGCGGCTGAAGCGGTGGCCTGGAATTGACGAAGGGGTCATCCTCTCCACCTGTAACCGCGTTGAGCTGTACGCCGTGGTCAAGGATACGGAGCTGGGCCTTGAGTCCCTGAGCGAGTACATGGTGACGATCGCCGCCGACGTCAGCCCCGGGGAGGTTGAGCCCCACCTCTACCGGTTGGACGGGGCCGACGCCATCAAGCATCTCTTTCGTGTCGCGGCCAGCCTGGATTCCATGGTCATCGGCGAGCCGCAGATCTTGGGCCAGGTCAAGGAAGCGTTTGAAGCCGCGCTGGCGGGGAAGTCCACCGGCGTGGTGTTGAACAAGGTGGTCAAGAAAGCGATCTCGGTGGGCAAGCGGGTGAGGACCGAAACCGGGATTGCCGAGAACGCCGTGTCGGTCAGTTATGCGGCGGTCGAGTTGGCCAAAAAGATCTTCCAGAACCTGGCGGAGAAGACGGTCCTGCTGGTCGGCGCAGGGGAGATGGGCAAGCTGGCAGCACGGCACTTCATCAGCGCGGGGGTGTGCCGCGTACTGATCACCAACCGGAACTACGATCGCGCGCTGGATGTCGCCAAGCGGTTCAATGCCCTCCCGGTTCCCTTCGATGAATTTCATCATGAGATGGCGGGCGCCGACATCGTTGTCTGCGCGACCGCCGCGGATTCGTTTGTGATTGGTCCCGAAGACGTCCAGCGGGCGCTGCATTCGCGCCGAAACCGCCCCATGTTCCTGATCGACATTTCGGACCCGCGCAACATCGACCCGGCGGTGGGGACTCTCGATAACGCGTATTTGTACAATATCGACGATCTTCAGGGGCAGGTTGACATGAACATCGAGCAGCGTCTCCGGGAGGCGCGCAACGCCGAAGACATCGTCAGGGCGGAAGTCCCATCCATTGTCATGTGGATGAAGTCGCTGGAGGTCGTGCCGACGATCGTGGCGTTGCGGCACAGGGCCAATGAGATCCAGCGCGCCGAAATCGAGCGGATCATGGCGAAGCTGGGGGATCTGTCACCCAGACAGCGCGCGCTGGTGGAAGAACTGGCCGCGGCCATTACGAACAAGTTGTTGCACAGCCCGCTCATCGCGCTGAAGGCCGAAGCGGATTCCCCGAACGGGTCGCTCTTTGCGGAGACCACGCAGCGATTGTTCGATCTTGAGAAGGAGCTGCAGCGCATGTCCAGCGAGTCTTCTTCGGAGCAGGGGCGCCGGGAATGAGCACGTCGGCAAGCCCTCACGTCTTTACCTGTCCACGCTGCAGGGAAACCTACTGGGGAGGGGCGGGCGAACAGTTGCCCGATTGCCCGCACTGCGGGCATGACTATCGCACGCGGGAGGGAGTTCGGATCGATCTGCTGTTTTTGATGATCTTGATCGTCGCGATGGTCGGCTTTCTCCTGCTCACGTCGACGTACCGGAGCGGGGTCATGGGCTCGTCAGCAACTCAGGCTGGTCAAGGGGATGTTCTTGAAAAGCTTCCGGGGCGGTAGCGAGATGTCGAACGCATGAAACACGCAGTCCGCGAACTGGTCATCGGCACACGCGGGAGCAAGCTTGCCCTGTGGCAGGCTGAGTGGGTGCATGCGCGGTTGCGTCAACTGGAGCCGGGCCTGTTGGTCTCGCTGAAGCAGATCAAAACGACCGGGGACAAGATGCTCGATACGCCGTTGGCGACTATTGGCGGTAAGGGCCTGTTCGTCAAGGAAATCGAAGACGCGCTCCTGCGAGGCGAGATCGATCTGGCCGTGCACAGCATGAAAGACGTCCCCACGCGGCTGCCGGACGGATTGGAGATTCTGTCGATTCCTGAACGGGAAGATCCGCGGGATGTGCTCATCAGTCGGGACGGGGTCATGCTGGATCGGCTGGCCGTAGGGGCGCGCATCGGGACGAGCAGCTTGCGGCGGCAGGCGCAGCTGCTGCATGTCAGGCCGGACCTGTCTATTCACATGTTGCGTGGCAATCTGGACACCAGGCTTCGCAAGCTTGAGGCGGGTGAGTACGACGGAATTATCCTGGCCGCCGCGGGCCTGCGCAGGCTCGGCTGGGCCGATCGGGTCACGGAGTATCTGTCGCCCGATGTCTGTCTGCCGGCCATTGGTCAGGGTGCCCTTGCGCTCGAAGGCCGCGCGGATGACGCCTTCGTGCGGGAACTCGCGGGGCGGATGGAGCATCGGCCGACTCGACTCGCCGTGACGGCCGAACGCGCGCTTCTTGAACGCTTGGAAGGCGGGTGCCAGGTTCCCATCGCGGCGCATGCCACAATTGAAAGTGATAGGCTTTCGATGAGTGCGCTGGTGGCCGGAGTCAATGGGCGTCGCCTCATTCGTGATGCAATCCACGGCTCTGTCGACGAGGCGCACCGTTTGGGCGTCCGGCTGGCCGAGCTTTTGCTTGAGCATGGAGGCGGCGAGATCCTCAGGGAAATTTACGGGACGGCGACATGAAGACGGGAACGGTCTATCTTGTCGGTGCGGGGCCGGGAGACCCGAAACTGCTGACCCTGCGCGGGAAGGAATGCCTGGAACAGGCCGATGTGGTGCTCTATGACTACTTGGCCAACCCTGCGCTGTTGGACTATGCGCGTCCGCAGGCGGAGCGTATCTATGTGGGGCGTCGGGGGCGCGGGGAGTACGGTGCCCAGGAGGAAATCAACCGCCTGATGATCGAACAAGCGCGCGCCGGCAAGACCGTGGTCAGGCTGAAGGGCGGCGATCCCTTTGTGTTCGGCCGCGGCGGAGAAGAAGCCGAGGCGGTGGCCGAGGCCGGGATTCCCTTCGAGGTCATTCCGGGCGTCACGGCGGCCATCGCGGTTGCGGCCTATGCCGGCATCCCGGTCACCCATCGGACGCTGGCCTCCAGCGTGGCGTTGGTCACCGGCCATGAGGATCCGCTGAAACCGTCGCCGACAATCGAATGGGACCGGCTGGCTTCGACCAGCGGGACCGTTGTGTTTCTGATGGGCATGAAGAATCTGCCCTCCATTGTGACGCATCTCACAGCCTCCGGCCGCCCGTCGAGCACGCCGGTGGCGTTGATCCGGTGGGGGACGCGGGCCGAGCAGAAGACCATTGTCGGCACGCTGGCCGATATCGTGAAGAAGGCAGAGGCGGCGAAGCTGGAGCCGCCCACCGTCATCGTTGTGGGTGAGGTGGTGCGGCTGCGCGAGAAGCTCAACTGGTTCGAATCCCGGCCGCTGTTTGGCACGACGGTCCTCATCACGCGGCCCCGTGAACAGGCGGCTGAGTTTGCCGATCTTCTGGCGGCGCGCGGCGCCCACGTGATCGCCTTTCCGACGATTGCGGTTGTGCCGCCCACGGATTGGAGCGGGCTCGATCGGGCCATTGCCGATCTCGCCGTCTACGACTGGCTGATTTTCACCAGCGTGAACGGCGTGCGGTTTTTTTTCGAGCGCCTGCGAACGCTGGGGCGTGATGTCCGGGCGCTGGGGCGTGTGCGTATTTGTGCGATCGGCCCCCGGACGGCCGAGGCTCTGGCCGCAGCCGGATTTACGGCTGACGTGGTGCCGGCCGAGTACCAGGCGGAAGGACTCGTCGAGGCGTTCAAGAAGGAGCGGCTCCAGGGTACCCGCATACTGATCCCGCGGGCCGAAGTTGCCCGCGATCTGCTTCCGGACGAACTCAAGGCCCGAGGGGCGGATGTGACGGTGGCAGCGGCCTACCGCATCATCCGGCCGGACGCGGATGCGGCGCCCATCAAGGAACGGCTTCGCCGGGGAGAAGTCGGCGTGGTGACGTTCACGAGTTCCTCCTCCGTGCGCAATTACGTCGAGCTGTTCGCCGACCAGAACGAGGCGCGCGCTTTGACGGCGAATGCGGCGGTGGCCTGCATCGGACCCATCACGGCGGAGACGGCGGAAGCCTATGGGTTGCAGGTTGTCATTCGAACGAGAGAGAATACCATTCCGGCGCTGGCGGAGGCCATCGTCGGGCATTGTGCGCATTCATCGTGTGACGCGTAATCATTCAGGTCAACCGAACAAGACAAGGGGAGGGAGCAGCATGGTGCCGGTTAAATCGGTAATGATCCCGGTGGAAAAGGTCCGTACGGTGGATCGGGACGCGACAATTAAGACTGCAGCGGAACAGTTGCGTGATTTCAACATTGGAAGTCTGTTCGTCACGAAGGGGGGCGAGATCATCGGAATCTTCACCGATACGGATGTCGTCCGGCGGTGCGTGGCCGGCGGCCTCGATCCGAGCAAGGCCAGCGTCGAGCAGGTGATGTCGGCGCCGGTGCTGATGATCGACGAAGGCAAAACCCTCCTGGACGCCAACGACCTGATGGCCAAGTCTCACGTGCGTCATCTGGGGGTGTCTCGCAGCGGGAAGCTTGTCGGCATGATCTCGGTCAGGGATTTGGTGGTGTTCCTGACCAATTTGCCTCGGAAGTAGGGGGCGCAATGCCGTTTCCACAAGACCGCCTGCGTCGCCTTCGGGCGACCGAGGGGCTTCGCCGAATGGTCCGTGAGACCCGGCTGTCGGCGGACAATCTGATCGCGCCGTTCTTTGTGGTGGAGGGGCGCGATGAGCGCCAGCCGATCGGGTCGATGCCGGGCCAGTTCCGGCTGTCGGTGGACCATCTGATCAAGGACGCCGGGGAGGTTCACGCGCTTGGTGTGCCGGCCATCCTGCTGTTCGGAGTCCCCGCCAGAAAGGATGAGATCGGGAGCGAGGCGTGGGCGCCAGACGGGATCGTGCCGCAGGCGATCCGCGCGGTGAAGGATCGGGTCCCCGACCTGGTCGTCATCACCGACGTCTGTGTTGATGAGTACACGACGCACGGCCATTGCGGAATCGTGAAGGATGGACGGATCCTGAACGATGAGACCCTGGAATGCCTGCAGAAGATGGCGCTCAGCCATGCCCGCGCGGGCGCCGATATGGTCGCGCCGTCGGACATGATGGATGGGCGGGTCGCCGCCATCCGTCGGGCGCTGGATGGTGAGGGCTTTTCCGATGTGCCCATCATGGCGTATGCGGCCAAGTTCGCATCCTGTTTCTATGCGCCGTTCAGGGAAGCCGCGGGGTCGAGCCCACAATTCGGCGACCGCCAGTCCTATCAAATGGACGCCGCCAACATTCGGGAGGCGCTTCGCGAGATCGAGCTCGACATCCAGGAGGGCGCCGACATTGTCATGGTCAAGCCGGCGCTGCCGTACCTTGATGTGATCCACGCGGCCCGGAAGGCCTTTGACCGGCCGATTGCCGCCTACCAGGTGAGCGGGGAATACAGCATGATCAAGGCGGCGGCCCAGAAGGGGTGGCTGGATGAGCGACGGGCCATGCTGGAGACCCTGGTATCCATCCGGCGCGCGGGGGCTGATCTGATCCTGACCTATTTTGCGAAGGAGGCCGCCCAGGCCTTGCACGAATGAGGGTGCTGCAACGTCTCCAGGACTGCGCAGGACTTCCTTTCCCGGTTGTCACCATCGGCAATTTCGACGGGGTGCATGCGGGGCACCGGGCGGTACTGCATCTGGCCTGCGGGCGCGTGCGCGCGCAATGCGGCACGGCCATCGTCCTGACGTTCGAGCCGCATCCGCTGCGCGTGCTGGCTCCGGGCGTGGAACTCAAGTTTCTCAGCGATCCTGAAGAAAAGCTGGCGCTGCTTGAGGAAGCCGGCGTGGATATCGTGGTCCGTCTTCCGTTCACGCATGCCTTCGCGGCGCAGACACCGGAAGAGTTCATGGCCCAGGTCTTGCGGGACGGGTTGGGCACACGGGAACTCTATGTGGGCGAGAATTTTCGATTCGGCAAGGAGCGGCACGGCACCATCCAGATGCTGATGGAAGCAGGGCCGCGGCTGGGCTTTGCCGTTCATGCCATCTCACCGGTGGTGGTGGATGGAACGCCGGTCAGCTCGACGCGGATCAGGGACCTGCTCCAGGCAGGGGCGATGGAAGAAGCGGCGCTGCTGTTGGGGCGGGCCTACCAACTCAAGGGAACCGTCGTGCGGGGAAGTCGCCGTGGGGGTGATCTGGGTTTTCCCACGGCGAACGTGCTCCCGCCGGAAGGGCGCGTGCTTCCACCGGATGGCGTGTACGTGACGTGCCTCCGAATGGGAACGCAACTATGGGGCGCGGTGACGTATATCGGCACGCGCCCGACATTCGGGACAGGATCGCGCATCATTGAAACGTATTTGCTGGAAGGCGATCCTGACCTCTATGGCTGCGAGGTGGGGATTGTGTTTCATGAGCGTCTGCGGGGGGATCAGGCTTTCGAGTCGGCCGATGCGCTGGCGCGGCAGATTGCGGCCGATGTCGATCGGGCACGCGAGATCTTGCGAAGGCTTTCCGGCACAACGGCGCGTTCCATGTTATCGTGAGTGAGCATATGGACACTCTCCGCGACACGTCTCCCCATGCCGTCCTCCGACAGGTCACGGAGGCCGTCCGGCGCCAGCGGCTGATTCAGCCCGACGGCCGCGTGCTTGTCGCCGTTTCAGGAGGGGCGGACTCGGTCTGTCTCCTCACGCTCCTGCATGAGATGCGGGAACGGGTTTTGTTGCCCGGGATCGAACTCCGCATTGCCCACGTCAATTATGGGCTCCGTGGTGATGAGTCGGAAGAAGATGAAGCCTTTGTTCGGGAGTTGGGATCGAAGCTGGGAGTGCCGGTGGACTGTGAGCGGGTGCGTCTCATGCCGAAGTCCGGAGGGACGCTCCAGAGCCGGGCGAGGGACGCGCGCTATGCGTTTTTCGGGCGCTTGCTGCGGGAGCATGGGATGGCGGCCGTCGCGACCGGCCATACCGCCGATGATCAGGCGGAAACCGTTCTGTTGTGGCTGATGCGGGGGGCTGGAACGAGCGGCCTGACCGGTATCCCTGTGAAGCGCGCAGGGGGCATCATCAGGCCGCTGCTGGGTGTGACCAGGCAGCAGGTTTTGGATTATCTGGCTTTCCGCGGGATGCCGTACCGTTCCGATTCCTCCAATGGCACACCGCGGTATCGTCGGAATCGGATTCGCCAGGAAATTCTGCCGGCCTTGCGGTTGTTGAATCCACGCATTGTCGAGGCGTTGGCCCGCGGAGCCGATATCCTCGCGGCCGACGCCGCGGTGTTAAACGAGATTGAGCGCGAACGGTGGGGTGTCGTTGCAAAGGACGCCTCTTCCGGGCTGGTCGTGTTGGACGGCGATCGGCTGGCTGCTGAGCCGCTGGGCCTGCAGCGCCGCCTGGTCAGACGGGCATTGGCTGTGGTGCGGCAAGGCCAGGAGGGACTGACCTTTCGTCATGTGAGCGGTATCCTCGAGCGTGTCCTGGCGGGGGCTCACGGGGCAGGGCTGAATCTCCCGGGCGGTCTCCGTGTGGCGCGCCACGGTGCGCTCATCGTGATGGAATATGGCGGGAGCAAGGGCGGGGCTCGCTCCCTCACGGAATTGACGGCCGGTATTCCGCTGCCGGTTCCCGGAGAAATCAGGGTTGGCTACGGAGGCCGGCGGTTGCTGGCGGCCGAAGGGTGGGGCCTGCCTGCCGGGCTTCCCGGCGACCGGGCGGTGTTCGCGGTGGACCGTGATCGATGTGACGGGCCTTTGTCCGTGAGGACCTGGAGGAAGGGAGACTGGTTTTGCCCGCTTGGCATGGGAGGGCATCGGAAGAAGCTGCAGGATTTTTTTGTGGATCGGAAGGTGGCCCGGACGTTGCGGGGCGGGATCCCACTCGTGGTTGCCCCATCCGGGATCGTGTGGGTGGCCGGCTATCGCGGAGACGAACGGTTTGCGGCGGGGCCTGCGACCGCGCACCCTGTGATGCTCTCCATCGCCCCTCCCGCTGAAAATGGAGGAGGATAACTAGCGTGGACGGCCTATTCGGCAAACCCATTGTAACCCAGGAAGCGATGCGGGCCCGCATTCGCGAGCTGGGGCGCCAGATCACCGCCGATTACGCGCAGAAGGATTTGATCATGATCGGAATCCTGAAGGGCGCCTATGTCTTCTATGCGGATCTGGCGCGGGCCATCGGCCTGCCGCTCAAGGTGGATTTTCTGGTTGTCTCCAGCTATGCCGGGAAAGCCAGGTCTTCGGGAAAGATCAGGGTCCTGACCGAACTGACCGAGGACATCGCCGGCCGTGACGTGCTGCTGGTGGAGGACATTGTGGATTCCGGCTGCACCGTCCAGCATCTCAGGAAAGCGCTCGGGGCTAGAAAACCCAAATCGATCAAGGTGTGCGCGCTGTTGAACAAGCCCGGCCGCCGCCAGGTCGAGGTGACGGTCGACTACGTGGGCTTCAATATTCCCAACAAGTTCCTCGTGGGGTACGGGCTCGATTACCGTCAAAATTACCGGAACCTTCCGTACCTGGCGGTATTAGACAAGGTCGATGAGGAAGGCGAGCCGGTCTGAGGCGAGGTGTATTGTGTCCCTGTGCGGGGGTATGCTAGAATTTGTGAGATTTTCAGGGGGTAGTCAGGGATGAATTCCCGCGTGAAAAATCTGGTCTTCTGGGTCGTTGTCGGCCTGTTCATGATCCTGCTGTTCAACCTGTTCACGTTCCAGGGCCAGTCCCCGGACGAAGAGGTCCGGTTCAGCGAATTCGTGACCAAAGTCGAACAGGGCGATATCCGGGAAGTCACCATCCGCGGCAACCACCTCAGCGGCCTGTTCAAGGACGGCCGCCCGTTCAAGACCTACACGGTCGAGTATCCCGAACTCGTGAAGCTGCTCCGTGACAACCACGTCGCGATCAATGCAAGGCCGCCTGACGATAGCCCGTGGTACGTGACGCTCCTTGTCACATGGGGCCCGTTTGTCCTCTTCCTGGCCCTCTGGTTCTTCTTGATGCGCCAGATGCAGGTCGGCGGCAACAAGGCGCTGTCCTTCGGCCGCAGCCGTGCGCGCATGCTGACGGAAGACCGCAAGAAGATCACCTTTTCCGACGTCGCCGGGATTGATGAGGCCAAGGAAGAAGTCGTCGAGATTATCGAGTTCCTCAAGGACCCGCACAAGTTCCAGAAGCTCGGAGGGCGCATTCCGAAAGGCGTGCTGATCGTCGGCCCGCCGGGGACCGGCAAGACGCTCCTGGCCAAAGCGATCTCGGGCGAAGCGGGCGTCCCCTTTTTTAGCATCAGCGGCTCGGATTTCGTGGAGATGTTCGTCGGTGTGGGCGCCTCTCGCGTGCGCGATCTGTTTGAGCAAGGCAAGAAGCACGCGCCCTGCATTATTTTCATTGATGAGATCGACGCTGTCGGGCGGCTCCGCGGGGCGGGTCTGGGAGGCGGCCATGATGAGCGGGAGCAGACGCTGAACCAGCTCCTTGTCGAGATGGACGGTTTCGATACGACGGAAGGGGTCATTCTGATCGCGGCGACCAACCGGCCGGATGTGCTGGATCCGGCATTGCTCAGGCCTGGCCGCTTCGATCGTCAAGTCACGGTCAACCGGCCGGACGTGCGGGGGCGCGCCGAGATTCTCAAGGTCCATACGAAGAAGGTTCCGCTCGCCACGGATGTGGATCTCGCCGTGATTTCACGCGGCACGCCCGGTTTCTCCGGGGCCGACCTCGAGAACCTTGTCAATGAAGCGGCGTTGCTGGCGGCGAGACTGAACAAGACCGTCGTCGAGTTGAAGGACTTTGAGTTTGCCAAGGACAAGGTGCTGATGGGGGTGGAGCGCAGGAGCATGGTCCTGACCGATCTGGAGAAGCGCACCACGGCCTACCACGAGGCAGGGCATGCGCTGATGGCCAGGCTCATCCCTGGGACCGATCCGGTCCACAAAGTTACCATCATTCCACGAGGGCGGGCCCTGGGTCTGACGATGCAATTGCCGGTGGACGACCGGCACAGCTATTCGAAGGAGTTCCTCTACGATAGCCTGGCCATTCTCATGGGCGGGCGGGTTGCCGAAGAGCTGGTGTTTCAGCAGATCACCACCGGCGCCGGCAACGACATCGAGCGGGCAACCGATCTCGCGAGGAGGATGGTCTGCGAATGGGGCATGAGCGAAGACCTGGGCCCCCTCACGTTCGGGAAGAAGGACGAACAAATCTTTTTGGGACGCGAGATTGCCACGCGGCGTGATTACAGCGAGGAAATCGCTCACAAAATCGACTCCGAAGTCAAACGGCTCGTCACCGAAAATTACGAACGCGCCAAGCGTATGTTGCGCGAGAACATGGCCGCTTTGAAGGCGCTTGCTGAAACTCTGCTGGAAAAGGAAGTCCTGGATGGTTCCGAGATCGACCTGATCATCCAGGGGGCGCTTCCGCAGGAAGCCCAAGGGGCATCCGCCTGAGCCGTGCCCGGGATACCCGGCCCCTGTTCCTCCTGAATTCTCGCCCCGTGTTACCTTTGCCCATTTCGGGTGTCCCATAAGCATGGGGACATGTTCCATGACGCTCCCAGCGAAGCTCATGCAGTGGACGGCGCGAGAGCACGTTCTGCCGATCCAGGAGCGCGTCCTCATCATGGGCGTGCTGAATGTCACCCCGGATTCGTTTTCGGATGGGGGGCGCTACCCGGGTGTTGACGAGGCGGTTGCCCGTGCTGAGGCGATTGAAGCCGACGGCGCCGATCTGTTGGACATTGGCGGGGAATCCTCTCGACCGGGGGCGCAGCCTGTTTCCCTTGAAGAGGAGCTTGCCCGTGTTCTGCCGGTGGTGTCGGCGCTGGCCGGACGGGTGCGGATTCCCATCTCCGTGGATACGACCAAGGCGGAAGTGGCACGGAGGGCGCTCGACGCGGGTGCGGCCATCATTAACGACATCAGCGCGCTCCGTGGCGATCCCGGGATGGCAGACGTGGTGGCGCGCAGCCGGGCCGGCCTGATCCTGATGCACATGCAGGGGACTCCGGCGACAATGCAGGATCATCCCGCCAATGCGGCCACTGTCGAGGAGATCGGGGACTTTCTGCAGGCACGTGTGGACGCTGCGGTCGCCGCAGGCATTGATCGCGAACGGATTGCGGTGGACCCCGGGATTGGCTTCGGGAAAACTGGTGAGCAGAGCCTTGCGCTGATGGGCGGGCTCGCGGTCTTTCTGGCGCTGGGGCGTCCAATCGTCATCGGGCCGTCGCGGAAGTCCTTTGTGGGCGCCGTGCTGGAGCGCCCGGTCCATGAACGGGAATGGGGAACGGCCGCGGCGGTAGCGGCAGGGGTGTTGCGGGGCGTGCATGTGGTACGAGTCCATTCCGTCGCGCAGATGAGAGATGTGGCGCGCGTGGCGCAGGCCATACGGGAGGCGACGGCCGTTCCCTATGGGCGGGCGTCGATCAGCGCGCCGTGAGCAAGTCGGAGGCGTAGGGAGGCACGCGATATGGGCCGGTTATTCGGGACTGACGGCATCAGGGGCGTGGCGAACGTCGAGCCCATGACCAGCGAGACCGCCTTGAAGCTGGGGCGGGCGGCCGCCCATGTCTTCAAGACCCGCCCGGGCCGCCATCGCATCGTCATCGGAAAGGATACCCGGCTTTCCGGGTATCTCATCGAGTCGGCGCTGACGTCGGGGATCTGTTCCATGGGCGTGGACGTCCTGCTGGTCGGCCCCATGCCGACGCCCGCCATCGCGTTTCTGGCCAGGAGCCTCCGCGCCGATGCGGGGGTCATGATTTCGGCCTCTCACAATTCATACGAGGACAACGGGATCAAGTTTTTCTCCCGTGAGGGGCTCAAGCTCCCGGACGATGTCGAGGATCAAATCGAAGATCTGGTTGTGTCGGGAAGCATCAACTCCCTGCGCCCGACGGCGTCTGCGATCGGGAAGGCTTTTCGTATCGACGACGCCGAAGGACGCTACATCGAGTTCGTGAAGCAGTCGTTGCCGAAGGGGTTTGACCTGGAGGGACTCAAGGTGGTCGTGGACTGCGCCCACGGCGCAGCCTACAAGGTCGCGCCGCATGTCTATCGTGAACTCGGGGCGGATGTGACGGTTCTGTGCGACAAGCCGGACGGTACGAACATTAACCAGGAATGCGGTGCGATTCAGCCCCGCGTTCTTCAAGAGGCCGTCAAGGCATCGGGGGCCGCGCTCGGCATCGCACATGACGGGGATGCGGACAGGTCCATCTTTGTGTCCGAGGACGGCCGTATCGTGGACGGCGACCAGATTTTAGGGGCGCTGGCCGTGGATCTCAAAGACCGGGACCGTCTGGCGCGCCGGACCTTGGTGACCACGGTGATGAGCAATCTGGGTCTGGAGCAGTCGATGGCGCAGGCAGGCATCAAGCTGGTTCGGACGGCCGTGGGCGATCGCTATATTTTGGAACGCATGCTGGCCGAGGGTTACAACTTCGGCGGAGAGCAATCGGGCCATATCATCTTCCTCGATCACAATACCACGGGGGACGGGCTCATCTCCGCGCTGCAACTGATGGCCCTGGTACGCCGTTCCGGGAAAACACTATCCCAGTTGGCGGAGCGGACCACGCTCTGCCCGCAATTGCTGGTGAACGTCCGGGTTCGCGAGCGGAAGGATCTCGCCGACATCGCGCCCTTCCAGAAAGCGTTGCGCGCGCACGAGGACTCCTTGAACGGAACCGGCCGGATACTGGTGCGGTATTCAGGGACTGAGCCGCTGGTCCGCATCATGGTGGAGGCCCAGGATCAGGGGACGGTTCAGGAGGTCGCCCATCATCTGGCCGACGTGCTCCGAACGGAGGTTGGTGAATTTTGAGTCTGGCCGTGCGGCCTGTGGTGGTGTGGGCCGTAAGTCTGTTGCTTGGCTCCCTCGCCGGTTCCGCGTTTGTCTTTTTTCCCGTGTCCATCCTCTGCCTCCTGATCCTTGTCATTGGCGGGGTCGCGCTGCTTTCCCTCTTCGGCCGCTGTGCTCCCGCTTCCGGATGCGCGGTGTTCGGGGTTTTCCTTCTGGGCACGGTCGGGGCCGCGCTGGCCCATGCGCAGGCGGAATCGTCGTCCCTGCTGCGGTCGGTCGGGCTGGGGAAAGCCGGCGTGATCGGAGTCATTGCAGAACCGGTCCGATTCGGGCCGGACCGGGCAGTGGCGGTGGTGGCAGTCCAGCAACTGGTGGTGGCGGAGGGCGGGACTCGTCCCATTGCCGGCCGGATCAGGCTGTCGATACGCGGGGCTGCTCCTCCCCTGGTTGTCGGCGATCTGATCGAATTTGAGTCGAGACTCAGACCGCCCGGAGGGCTGCTGAATCCGGGAGGCTATGACTATGCCGGCCATCTCCGGCGGTCCGGCATCCAAGCGGTCGGGAGTGTGACCCTGCGAGAGGACGGGTCGTCTTTTCGAGTGTTGGCGCACGGGGCGTTCCCGCTGCTGTCTCGCGTGGATCAGTGGCGGGGCCGGACCCGCGAAGCGGCGCTCAAGACCTTGCCGGCTCCGATTGCCGGACTGTACCTTGCCCTGGTGACGGGGGAGACCGGGTATCTGACTCAGGATATTCGGGACGCCTTCATGGCTTCGGGGACCATGCACATTCTGTCCATTTCAGGCTCGCACCTCGGATTGATCGGCATCGTAATCTTCTGGTCGGTCAGGCGGGCGGTGCTGGCCCTCCCGCCGCGGGTGCTGCTTCGGTTGAGTGCGCGGACGACGGCCACGCGCGTCGCCGCCGGCGCGACGATCCTTCCCGTGGTGCTGTATGCCCTGCTGGGCGGCGCAGAAACGGCCACCGTGCGGTCTCTTGTGATGATCCTCATCGTGCTCGCCGCAACTCTTCTGGGCCGAACGCACTGCATGGGGACCGGTCTCGCGCTGGCACTGCTGCTGATCGTGGGATGGGATCCGCTGGCGCCTTTTGATATCTCCTTCCAACTGTCCTTTCTCTCTGTGCTGGTGATCGTGCTGGTCATGCGCGTTCGCGCTCATTCTGATGCGGAGGCTGCGGAAGACGGATTTTCCGAGGCGCGCGGGATCAGGGATCGGATGAAGGAAGGGATGGCGGAGACCCTGCTTATGAGCGTCCTTGTGACGGTGGCGAGTGCGCCGCTTGTGGCGGCGTATTTCAATCAACTGGCCTGGGTTGGGGGCGTGTCGAACATCCTGGTTGTGCCGTTCGTCGGCTTCCTTGTGCTTCCCGCAAGCCTGCTGGCATGCCTGGGGACTCTCCTCGGCGGGTCGGAAGAATTGGCTGGGAACGCGGTCGTCCTGCCGTTGCTGAATGCGCTTGTCTGGATGGTGCAGGGATTTGCGGCCGTGCCTGGAGCGGAACTCCGTGTGCCGTCGCCCGCCGTCTGGCAGATGCTGTTCTTTTACCTTTTTCTGGGGGTGTGCTTTCTCTGGTGGCGGCGCGTGGCGGGATGGGTTGCGGGGGCGTTGGTGATGGGAATGCTGGTTCTCTGGGCCTGGGCTCCGCGAGATCTGCCGGAGCCTGGGAGCGTTCGCCTGACATTTTTGGACGTGGGACAGGGCGATGCCGCTCTGGTTGAAACAGCCGACGGGCATGCCATGCTGATCGATGGCGGAACGGCGTCTGAAAAATATGATGTCGGGCGGATGGCGGTAGCCCCGTTGCTCTGGGACCGCGGAATCCGGCGGCTCGACCTGGTTGTGGCCACCCATCCCCAGCTCGATCATGTCGGGGGGCTGGCTTTTGTGGTGGGCAAGTTCGAGGTTGGGGAATTCTGGACGAACGGCGTGAGCCGTGACGTGGCGTTCCTCCAGCGACTGGAAGAGGTGATAGCCGCGCGCGGGGTGCGGGTCAGGTCTGTTTCCAGCGCGGAGGAGGACGTGTTGCTCGGAGACTGCCGGGCGCGTGTGTTGAATCCGGTCCTTTCTCCGGATGGAGGGGGCCAGGGGAACGATGGGAAACGCTTGAATAATCAATCAGTCGTGCTCCATCTCCGGTGCGGCAAGTCGGCTTTTCTGTTCACCGGGGACGTCGAACGCGAAGCGGAGGCATGGCTTACAGAGAGGGGCGAAGGTCTGGAGGCTGCTGTCCTGAAGGTTCCTCACCATGGAGCGCGGGGATCTGTGTATCCGCCTTTTCTTGGAGCCGTCAAGCCACGGGTGGCGGTGGTCTCAGTCGGTCGGGCGAATGCGTACGGGCACCCATCCCGGGTGATGCTGGAAGCGTATGCCGGGCTGGGTATTCCGATCCTGAGAACGGATCTCCATGGCGCCATCACGGTGAAAGGAACGGATGCCGGCCTGCAGGTGAGTTGTGAGTCGGGTCGCCGGTTGAGAAGAGTCAAGTTAGGGGAGGGGACCGGCAATGCGGAAGTCCAGAACATGCAACGACTCTTCAGTGAACATGGAACTTGTAATGTCGCGGCGTGAGGCACCGTATTACGCGCATGCAGGATGGCGTAACTCTTCATTATTATTATATTTTTATTGACTTGACATCGATTTGATGTTAAAAGCGATAAAATGCACATCGTTCCATGAAAGGTGAATATTGCATTACGAAGATTATTGGGGGTTGAAGAAAGCTCCCTTTGATAACGTCCCTGATCCGCTCTTCTACTTTCCTTCCGCCAGGCACGAGGAAGGACTGCATAGGCTTCTCTATGGCGTGGAGGCGCGAAAAGGGGCGATCATGCTGACAGGGGAAATCGGATGCGGAAAGACCCTGCTGAGCCGCACCCTTATCCAACACCTCGCCCACGATCACTACGACTTGGCCCTCGTCGCCAATCCAAGCTTTGAAGTCGCAGATTTTATTAAAGAAATTCTCTACCAGCTGGGGGTCAGCCAGAACGGGACCAAGCTGGACATGGTTCATGCACTCAACGAGCGGCTATTGGAGAATCTCAAGAAGGGAAAAGATACTGTCCTGGTCGTCGATGAAGCACAGGCCATCAATGACCAGGCAATTTTCGAGGAACTCCGACTGCTCTTGAATTTTCAGCTTAACGATCGGTTTCTGTTGACCTTGATTCTGCTTGGCCAACCGGAACTGAGGAGCAAAGTGGAGGCGATCAAGCAGTTGTCCCAGCGGGTTGTGATTCGGTATCACCTGATGCCGTTCAATATGGACGAAGTCGGCGACTATATCAATTTTCGGATGCAGGCGGCCGGAGCTTCGCGGGCCGTATTTACGCCGGAAGCCATTGTCGCCGTGTATGAATCGAGCGGAGGCATTCCGCGGAAAGTGAATACCATCGCGGATCTCGCTCTCCTGATCGGGTTCATGGAGAGATGCCAGCAGGTCGGACCTGAGGTCATCAGAAAAGCAGTCATGGAGGCCCAATAGGCTGTTATGGCACGTCTCAATGAGCTCGTGAGGAATCAAGGAGACTCTCCGGTTGGAGGCATGGGCCAACTGAAGAGGGTGGAGCCCAAAGTCGTTTCCTTCAAGAACATCGAGGCGAATGTGACGCGGGCTTCTGTGGAGCAGGACGCCCAGCTCATTCTCGACGCCGACCAATGGCACGCCAAAGCCGAGATGGAGTTGTCTCCCATCATCGGGGCCGTTCGCCAGGCCCAGCAGTTCTCGCTCGATGGGATCACGCAAGTGGTACATGGTTTTGTCGACTCCCTCTCCAAAAGCGACCGACTCCTCGTCAAGGCCATTTCCGTGGAGCGGGGCGGCCTGGTGATTTCCAACCTGCTCAACACGGCGATCATGTCGATCAAGATCGGGATGGGTTTAAAGTACACCCGCGATGATCTTCTGAGACTGGGGCTTGCCGCCATCCTGCACGATTTGGGCATGGGCCTGATCCCCGACAACATTTTGAACAAGCAGGGTCCGCTGAGCCCGGATGAGCGCAACCTCATCAAGCAACATCCTGAGCAGGGCGCCCAGGCGATTCGCCAGCTGGGGGAGGACGCCGCCTGGGTTGCGGACATCGTGGTGCAGGAGCATGAGAGGGTGGGGGGGCAGGGCTATCCGCGTGGGCTCAAGGGCGCGGAGATCCATGAGTACGCCCAGATCATCGGCCTGGCCGACACGTTCGAGGCCCTTCTTCATAGCCGCCCTCACCGCAAACGGTTTCTGCCGCATGATGCGGTGCGCGAACTCGTGGTCAAGGAGAAGGCGTTGTTTTCAATACGCATTTTGAAGTGCCTGATTCAGCAATTTTCCGTGTTCCCCCTGGGGACCAGGGTGCAGCTCAACACAGGGGAGATCGGAGAGGTTCTGGAGCTGAATCCGCAGTATCCACTCCGGCCCATCGTCAAGGTCTATATGGACCCCGGTCGTGTCGCGCTGCGGGAGCCGCGGCTGCAAGACCTCAGCAAGACGTCGTTGGTCCATATTACAGAGGTCGTTCAGGACGACCAGCAAGAATGACCCGGAAATTTAGATTTCTGGGGCGTTCTGCCGCGAATCACCCTTCCAATCTTCCCGCGTGTTCGATCATCTCAGACCGCGCGCGTGGCATTCTATCGACTGTGCCCAGGGTGTTGGGGTTGTTGTGCACGTTGGCGGCGTTGATCCTGCCGTTCGGATGCACTCCGGTTCCTTTCACGCCCGGAACGCAGTCGCCGTTCTCCCGTCCGGTCAAACCTGAAGATCTGTACGTCGAGGAGTCCGAGCAGGGCCCTCCCAAAATCGAGCCTGGCGACAGCATCGAGGTCGTGATCAGACGGGGAGCCGGAGAGGAACGGTCAACGGTCACGGTCCGGGATAATGGGAGGGTCTATATTGGGGTTCTGGATGTGGAAGTGAAAAGCCTGACGGTGCCGGAGGCAGAGGTCCGCATTACCGAGCAGGTGGCAACGATCATCCGTAATCCTCGTGTTGAGGTCGCGATCAAGCAGAAGAAGCTCCAGTTGCGCAAGCAGAGGGTCTATATCATCGGCGGGGGAAGCGGGGTTGGAGCCGGGGCGATTTTAGCCGGAGTCGCGAAATTTGCGGACCTGGATCGCAAAACAACGGTCGGGCAGCTCATTGCCCAGGTCGGATACAACGACGTCGCGGTGCTGGACGATGTCCGGGTCATCAGGGGGGATGCCAGAAAACCGGAAGTGATCCCCGTCGACGTCCAGCGGTTGTTCCAGTACGGGGACCGCAGCCAGGACATCGTGCTGAAGGACAACGACATCGTATTCGTGCCTCGCCAGCGGATTGCTGACTGGAACTCGTTCCTGCAAAAGATGACCCCGACGCTCAATCTGCTGCTCGGATCCTCCACGCTGAGCCCCGAGGCGCTATCCAGGTTTTTGTCGGATAACAACGTCCAGCCGGTGCTGGTCCCGACCATCAACGTGCGGTAGGTCTAAGGAAGCGCATGGCCCAATACGAGCTGAACCTTCGCGACTACTGGCTGATCATACGCAAGCGCAAGTGGATTATCACATTCACGGTCCTGCTGGTGGCGGGAGCCACCTGGTTCGCGAGTCAGTTGTCCAGCCCTCATCTGATCTATGACGCGTCGGCCCGCGTCAAGTTTGATCGCTCGACCTCGATGTCCGGTCTGATGACGGAGGTGATGGCGTTCTCGGAAGGCAACAACATCACGACCCAGACTGAAGTCATCCGCAGTGTCCCTGTCATGGTGCGGGCCGCGAAAAAGCTTGGATTGATAGGCAAGGACGCCGATCCCAGGGAAGCCCGCGTCCCGCAGGAGGTCCTGGTCAAGGTCTACGACCTGAAGGGCCAGATTGCGGTTTCGCAAGAGACCGGGACGAACATTCTGAGGATCAGCGCGACCATGGACGATCCCGATCATGCTGCGCGGTCCGCCAATGCGGTGGCTGAGTCGTACCGTGAGGAGAATATCGTCAGCCGGAACCGGCAGGTGGACGAGGCCAAGCTGTTTGTGGAAGGGCAACTGAAGGCCATCGAGGTGGCCTACAGACAATCCGAGGAAGCGCTGCTCCGATTCAAAGAACGGGAGGGCAATGTCTTTCTGACCGAAGAGGCACGGGAAGCCCTGGGGCGCTACAGCAGCCTCGAAGCCGAGAGGGAGAAACTGGCTCAGATCAGACGTGAGGTCACCGAGCAGCTCAGGATATTGAAAGCCAATAAGGCATTGCCGGAGCCTGGGTCGGTGCGTATTTTTTCTGATGATGTCCAGGCCCTTATCGCGAAGTTGAACCAGAAGCTGTCTGATCTGACAACCGAGCGAACCACCTTGTTGGTCAACTATACCCCCAAG
>JAUSHW010000080.1 GCA_030648395.1 Nitrospirales bacterium
GATCTGCGCACAGGCGAGGAGATCGATGGGGCGCGGCACCAGCAAGGCGGAGGCGCGGGTGGACAGCCCGTCCTTCACTGCGGCCGGGTCTGCGATGAAGGAGAGGTCGCCGGGGCCGGCCTCATGAATCCCCGACACCCCAGAAATCACGAGATCGGGCGCGCCGATCCGCGTGCCTTTCGTGAAGGCAGCGATCTGCTCGATCGTGACGGCGACGACAGCCATGGCTAGGGGGTCGGGGCCGGCTCGGAGACGTTCGGGCTATCGGCCAGCTTGAGCCACGCCGCCAGGTGGTCATCGTCCGAGTCGGGGTCCTGCTCGACCGAAAAGCGAAGGGACAGAAAGAGATCGTCCCAAGGCACATTGTGGTGCACGATCTGGCTCAGCCAGACCGCATCCAATGACACTGTGCAGGGGGCCGGGTGCTCGTCCGCCTGGTGCTCGTCCGTGTGCTCGACGGTCAGCTCCCCCGCGTCGCACCGGACCAGGAAATCTCCTCCATGCGGACCCTCCACCAGGAACCGGATCTCCAGCTTGAGATCGTTGCGGATCGCGTCGTTCATCTCCCCCAGGCGCCGCACGTAGGCGCGAAACGGCTCAAACAGGTCTTCCGTCGGACGGGGCAAGCCGTCCAGATGGGCAGCGATGGCTGGCCGCATCCGCCCGGCGTAGGCCTGGAGATAGGCGTCCTTCTCCGCGAACGAGAACTTTTCACGCATCGCCTGATCCGGCGTGAACTCCCCGGACATTAAATTGACACGATCTCCCGGAAGAGGAATTTCAACCCGGCGCTGGTAGCCCCGCTGGCGCAGCCAGTCATGCGTGCGCTTCTGGTCAGGCAGCAGACCCTTGCCGCCGACGTCGTCGTTGTACCGGACCAGCGAGTCTTCCAGAAACGCAGGCGGCCCGGCAAAGGGACAGGCCACGCGTGGAGGCATTTGGTCCAGGGTCTGGTAGGCGTATTCGAGCTGCTCGACCCGTTTGACGAGCGACAGCGACGCCATGCGCTCGTCCGAGTGGCGGCAGCGCAGGGGGTTCCAGTCCGGCGCGGCGCACTGGATCAGGAGCGCGTCGATTCGCCCGCCCGTGCGGGCCTTCAGTACATCACGCTGTTTCGGTTTGAGCCGGAGCCTGTTCATGTTGAGCAGCACGGCCTCTCGCGTGCGGAAGGTCGCCGCGGCAAACCGGCTGTCCGCAGTCTCGTCGGTCGTGAACACCAGCCGAAGCCCCTCGCCGAAGGAGTGCTCTGCGCCGGGCTTCACGTCGATGATGGGATTGGCGCAGGCCTGCCGGACCGCGTTCCAGAGGCGCCGCGACTGGGACCGCGGGATCACGATGGGGGTGTCGGGGGACAGCTTCCTGGACAGGAAGTCGGCGTCGAGGTGGTCCTGGCGTGCGTTCGTGATGACGACAGCCGCGAGGTCCCGGTAGTCCCGCTCCCGGAGGTGATGGTTGCACGGGAACTGGAACCAGGAGGCGTGGAAGGCGCCGAGCGGAGAGAGCCAGGGGTCGCAGGCCACGCGTATTTTCCCGTGCGTGACGATGAATCCTGCATGTCCGAGAAACTCAAGCTGCATGGGCGTTTCCCCTGAATCCGCGCTCAGCATAAACGGTCGGGGTGGGAACAATCAAGGAGCCCATGGTACAATCCGCCCCATGATCAGGGTCAAAATCTGCGGGAACGTGACACTGAAGGACACGATGGCGGCGGTAGAAGCAGGGGCCGACGCCGTCGGGTTCGTGTTCCATGCCAGGAGCCCACGGGTCGTGAGTCCGAAGGCCGTGGCCGCGATCGTGTCGCACCTGCCGCCGCTGGTGACGGCAGTCGGCGTGTTTGTCAACGAGAAGCCCGACGTCGTCCGCCAGATCATGTCGGATTGTGGGCTTGCGTACGCGCAGCTCCATGGAGAAGAGTCGCCGCAATACTGTGCCGAGCTTCGGTTCCCGGTGCTCAAAGGGATTCGGGTTCGCAGCCGCGAGGACCTGGCCATGCTCGTATCCTACCGCGTGAAGGCGATCTTGCTGGACGCCTATGTGGAGGGCGTGGCCGGCGGCACGGGCACCACCTTTGATTGGGAGCTGGCGGTCGAGGCCAAGGCTTGGGGCCCGATCATTCTCGCCGGCGGCCTCACCCCCGACAACGTGGTCGAGGCGATCAGCCGTGTGCAGCCGTACGGCGTGGACGTCAGCAGCGGGGTGGAAGCCGCTCCCGGTGTGAAGGACCATGCGAAGGTCCGGGCCTTTGTCGAGAGCGTGAAATGCTGGGGCGCGTGAGGTATACTTCGGCCCTATGACGCTTTTCCCTGATTCACGCGGCCGCTTCGGAGCCTTCGGGGGGCGCTACGTCCCGGAGACGCTCATTCCCGCCCTCGACGAGCTTTCCATGGCGTATGCGAAGGCGCGCCGCGATCCGAAGTTCAAAGCCGAGCTGGACTATTACCTGCGCGAGTACGTCGGCCGCCCGACCACGCTGTTCCATGCCGAGCGGCTGACGAAGAAGCTCGGCGGCGCGAAGATCTATCTCAAGCGCGAAGACCTGTGTCATACCGGCGCACACAAGATCAACAACGCCATGGGGCAGATGCTCCTTACCCGCCGCATGGGCAAAAAGCGGGTGATCGCTGAGACGGGCGCGGGCCAGCACGGCGTGGCGGTGGCGACGGCGGCGGCGCTCTTCGGCTTGCAGTGCGATGTCTACATGGGGACGGAGGATATGGAGCGCCAGGCGCTGAACGTCTTCCGGATGCGTCTGCTCGGCACCACCGTGAAGCCGGTCAACGCGGGAAGCCGCACGCTCAAAGACGCGATCAGCGAGGCCATGCGGGACTGGACCACCAACGTGCGCACGACGCATTACATCCTCGGCTCGGTCCTCGGGGCGCACCCGTATCCGATGATGATCCGGGACTTCCAGGCTGTCATCGGTAAAGAAGCGCGCAAGCAGATCCTCAAGGCCGAGGGCCGGTTGCCGGACTATCTGGTTGCCTGCGTGGGCGGAGGCTCCAACGCGATCGGGCTGTTCACGGCCTTTCTGAAGGATAAAAAGGTCAGGATGGTCGGGGTCGAGGCGGGGGGGCTTGGCATCGAGAGCGGCAAGCATGCGGCGCGTTTCGCCACGGGATCAGTCGGCGTTCTCCACGGGACGATGACC
>JAUSHW010000087.1 GCA_030648395.1 Nitrospirales bacterium
TGCCGCTCTTGACCCTGGCCGTTTTCGGCTCGCTCTCCGTGGCCGGGTCCATCTGCTGGGTGATTTCAGTCCTGAGCCGCTCGCCCCTCTTGATGGTCCCGGCCAGCTCCTGCTGATAGATCGGGGCGCCCTTGAAGGAGCCGACGATGGTCACTTTGAAGGGACCGTCGTGCAGCCCGTGCACGACCAGCAGGAAGGGCCCCGGGATTCCGGCGGGCACCTCCACGATGTGCGCGCCGTCGGCCGCTTTCCCCGTGAAGGCGCCGAACACCTGGTTGACCTCCCAGACCGGCGCCACGAAGCCGGCCACGCGGACTTTGTCGGGCATCTCGACCAGCGGCAGCACGTTGGCCGTTGCGGTCAACGTGAGCGCGCTCTGATTCACGGCGAACGGCTGCGGAGACGGCTTCTGGCCGGCCTTCACGGTGGTCTTTCCGTTGGGCTGGAGGGTGACGAGCGTCTGGCCGTGGGGATCCTTGACGGTGAGCACGCCGGCGCGTGTCCAGCAGACGAAACTGCCGTCTTCGGTCTGCTGGCCGCCGATGAGTCCGTTGTGGACGGTTGCTGTCGCTGTGTTCGACTCCAGCGAGAAACTGGATTTCGGGTCGGGCATACGCACTACACGGGCCCAGACGGTGCCGAAGTTGATCTGAATGCCGATGGCGGAGCTTTTGCCCACGCCCAGGTCGGCTTTCTTGACCGCCACATCCGAGTTCGGCTGAATGGTCACGGTGCTGCCGTCAAGGAATGTGATCAGAGCCGTCGCCTTCGGCCACGTCACGACACGATCACCGACGGCCAGGTCCATGCCGTCGTCGGCGGCTTGCAACTGGGTGCCTCCGGCCGGGATGCGGTGGACGGTGCCGGCCAGGATGCTGAGCGTGGCGGTGGCGGAGGCTTTGCTCTGTCGGCCTTGTTGGGCTGCGGCCTGCTGTGACGGCAACACGAGTCCCAGAACAAGGGCGCTTACAAGCAACCACGGTTTCATCGAATCCTCCGCTCCTTCCCAGACGGTCCGGCAAGAGGGAAAGCATACCACATTCCTTGACCGATACTGTCAGGGGTGATAGGTTGGCAGTTCATGAAAACATTGGCCGTCGCGATACTCTGGCATCTGCACCAGCCCTATTACACCGACCCCCTGACGCAGTCCGCACCGCTTCCCTGGGTGCGGCTGCATGCCGTGAAGGGCTATTACGACATGGGTGTGCTCCTGGAGGAGCATCCCGAGGCCCGGGTCACGGTGAATCTCACGCCCTCGCTCCTCTATCAGCTTCAGGAACTGGCGAACGGGACGGTGACGGATGTCTTTTGGACGCACGCGTCGCGCCCGTCGGCCGACCTGAGCGAGAATGAGCGCCTCTTTATCCTGCGCCATTTTTTCAGCGCCAACTGGGATACGATGATTCGCCCGCACGACCGCTACTACAGCCTCCTGATCCAGCGGGGCACGCACCCGTGCGACGAGGAGTGGCCCCGGATTGCCTCGCGGTTCTCCGTCCAGGACCTGCTCGATCTGCAGGTGTGGCACAACCTTGCCTGGTGCGGGCACCGCGCGCTGGCGCGCTTTCCGCAGTTGCGCGAGCTGGTTGCCAAAGGGCGCCAGTTCTCGGAGTCCGACAAGCAGGCCGTACTGGCGGCCCAGCGTGAGATCCTCAATGGGATCATTCCGCTGTACCGGCGTCTTCAGGAAGGGGGACAGATCGAGCTCTCCACGACGCCGTTCTTCCACCCGATCCTGCCGCTCCTGATCGACACCGACTCGGCCCGCCGCTCCCGGCCTGATTCGGCCCTGCCGCAGCGGTTCGCCCATCCTGAGGATGCCGAGGCCCAGATCCGCAAGGCGCTCGATTTTCACGAAACACTGTTTGGGCGGCGCCCCGTCGGGCTCTGGCCTTCCGAGGGATCCGTCTGTCCCGAGCTGATCCCGATCCTGACGAAGCTGGGCATCCGCTGGGCGGCCACGGACGAAGACGTGTTGGCGCGCTCTGTCGACCACTGGCAGCGCGATGCGATGCTCTATCGGCCCTATCGCGCGCAGATGGACGGTGGGGATGTCGCGCTGCTGTTTCGCGATCGGGATTTGTCGGATGCGGTGGGCTTCACCTATTCCAGAAACCCGCCGGACGCGTCGGTTGCGGATTTCTGTGCCCGACTGCAGGCCATCGCCGGTCGGTCGGCCGAGGCGCGCCCGTTGGTCCCGGTCATTCTGGACGGGGAAAATCCCTGGGAGCATTATCCCGACGGGGGCGAGGGCTTTCTGCGCGGCCTGTACGCCACGCTGTCTTCCGGGGAGTGGCACGGCGTGCGATTCCAGACCGTGCTTCCGGGGCGCGAGCTCGAGGAGCATCCGCCCACTGCGCGGCTGGAACGGCTGCACACCGGCTCCTGGATCAACGCCGATCTGAAAATCTGGCTGGGCCACGTCGAAGACAACGATGCGTGGGAGCGGGTGGGGAAGACCCGGCGGTTCCTGCGCAAGCAGGAGGAAATGGGGGAGGTCCCGGCGACGGCGCTGCGCGCCGCCTGGGACGAGCTCTATGCGGCCGAGGGCAGCGACTGGTTCTGGTGGTACGGAGACGAGTTCGACACCGACCACAAGGCGCTGTTCGACCAGATCTTCCGGATGCACCTGGCGAACGTGTACCGGCTGGTCGGAGCGGAGGTCCCGGAGTTCCTGAAAGTCCCGGTGTTGCGGCAGACTTCGAAAATGGACATTCGCGAGCCGAGCGCCCTGATTGCGCCGGCCCTCGACGGCATCGTGACGGATTTCTATGAATGGCAGGGCGCGGGCCATGTGGAGGGGCGCCAGCCGCTCAGCTCGATGCACAGCCGGCGGGAGCACTTCAGCCGCCTCTACTTCGGGTTCAGCCTGGAGCAGTTTTATGTGCGGCTGGATCCGCTTCCGTCCGAGGAAACGGGCGACGGTGGGTCCGCCGACGTGCACGTGTATTTCATCGAGCCGAAACCGGCCAGGCTGGTGTTCCGCCTCGACCTGCCCGATCCCCCGCACTTCACGCTCTGGCTGAGCGCGGACGGGACCGCGTTTGAGCCGGCGCGGTCCTTCGACACGATCCGGCGCAAGAAAGTCATCGAGCTGGCGGTGCCGTTCAAGGAGCTGGGGCTGCAGGCCGGCATGCGGGCCCAGTTCGTGGTCACGGTTATGCGGGGGGACATCGAGCTCGATCGCATCCCCGCGCACCGGCCGCTGGCCTTTACCGTTCCCGACCACACGTTCGAAGGCGCCATGTGGAAGGTATGACATGCATCCGGTGACGCTCCTGCTCGGCATTCACAACCACCAGCCGGTGGGGAACTTCGGCCACGTGTTCCGCATGGCCTATGATCGCTGCTACCGCCCCTTTCTCGATCTGCTGGAGCAGCACCCGCGCATCCGGCTGACCCTGCACTACACGGGCCCGCTGCTGGAGTGGTTCGAGAAGGAAGAGCCGGGTTTCCTGGACCGGCTCGCCAAGCTCGTGGTGTCCAATCAGGTCGAGCTGCTGGGCGGCGGATTCTACGAGCCGATCCTGTCGGTGATTCCGGACCGCGACGCGGTGGGACAGGTCACGCTCCTCTCGCAATGGCTGCACAACCGGTTTGGGGCGGTCCCTCGCGGCCTCTGGCTGGCCGAGCGGGCGTGGGATGGGGGGCTGCCCAAGAAGCTCGCGCCGACGGGGCTCCGCTACACGATTCTCGATGACTCGCACTTCATGCACTCTGGGTTCGACGCCGACGCGCTGACGGGCTATTACCTGACCGAGAAGGAAGGCCATCCCCTGGCGATCTTTCCGATCAGCAAGGATCTGCGCTACCTGATTCCGTTTCGCGTGCCGGAGGAATTAATCGCCTTCCTTGCGCGGCTGGGTGAGCGTGGCCCGGGCGCGGCCGTCACCTACGCCGACGATGGGGAGAAGTTCGGGCTCTGGCCGAACACCTATCAATGGGTGTTCGAAGAGCGTTACCTGGAACGGCTCTTCGGTCTGCTCGAGCAGAATGCCGGGTGGCTCCGGCTGCGGACGTTCAGCGAATATCTGGACGCGCATCCGCCGACAGGCCGGGTGTACCTGCCGTCGGCCTCCTATGATGAGCTGATGGAATGGGCCCTGCCGACCGACGCGGCGAAGGCGCTGGAGGACCGGCGGGCCGAGCTGAACCGTCTGGGCCGGCTGGCCGCCTTTAAGCCGTTTATGCGCGGGGGCTTCTGGGACGGCTTCCTGTTCAAGTATCCGGAATCCAACCACATGCACAAGCGAATGCTGGACGTGAGCGAACGCGTCGCGCGGGCGTTCCCGCCGGGAGCCGGGGTCCACGATGCCACCAGGCTGGTCTGGCGCGCGCAGGGGAACGATGCCTACTGGCACGGGCTCTTCGGAGGGCTCTATCTGAACTGCCTGCGGCACGAGACGTACCGGAATCTGATCGAAGCCGAACAGCATGTGGACGCGGCCACGCACACGGGCGGGGAGTGGATCGAGAGCCGGGCGACGGACCTCGACAAGGACGGCCACGAGGAACTGGTCGTCTCCACCCGCACGCTCGGCCTGGTCCTGGCGCCGGCCTGCGGAGGAGGCCTGCTCGAGCTGGACTATCGCCCCGCCCGGTTCAATCTTTCGGACGTGCTCGCCCGCCGCGAGGAGGCGTACCACCGGAAGCTGGCCGAGGCGTCCCTGCATCAGGAGTCGGCCGGCGGGGCGCCCGCCTCCATTCACGATCAGATGAAGGTCAAGGAGCAGGACCTGCACCAGGCGCTCACCTACGACCGGCACCGGCGGCTGAGCTTCCTGGACCGTTTCGTGCCG
>JAUSHW010000088.1 GCA_030648395.1 Nitrospirales bacterium
CCAGTTCGAGCGGCAGGGCTATTTTTGCGTGGATGCCGATTCGGCAGGGGGCACGCTCGCCTTCAATCGGACGGTCGCGCTCCGAGACTCCTGGGCCAAAGTCGAAAAATCACAGCCGTAATAGTGGGTGGCGGGTCTAGGACTGTGGTGTTCACAGCACGGGAGTGAACTTCTGTGCGATGGTCGGAACCATCACACGGCCCATGAAGAGGATCTGCCCGGAGGCTCTCTGGCGGATGAGAAACAGGAACGGGTGGTCGGCTCTGAACATGGGCACCGGACGCGGGGTCGTTCTGCCGGTCTCGCGCGTCGGGGAATCCCCGCCTGAGGCGGCCGCATCGCCAGTTGCGCCGAACTCGTCGATCGCCACCAGGGCCTGATGGAACGCGTGCGACAGCCACAGGTCCCGTTCCCCCCGCATGCCTGAGAAGTCCGCGTCCTCCCGTGAAAAAGCATCGGTCGCGCCCATCGCGATGAGGGTGTCGCCGAGGTGAAACCGTGACCTGACCGTGAACTTCGGCAGGGCGACGTCGATCTCCCTGGGGCGCAGTGCGCCGAGCCACGAGTCCAGCTTTCCTTTCTGTCTCCCCAGCGTGCGCTCCAGCTCGATGATGCCTTCGAGGCCCTCCGGCAGGAGGAGGACCATGGAGCACTCCACGCCTGCGTAGGGGAGCTCGATCACCTGGAGGCGATCGGCGAAATGGAAGGGGAATTGACCATAGGGAAAGATTCCCCTCTGCCACATCATGGGCGCGATGATTTTCGTGTGCGGGTTGACCCAGAACGGTTCATCGAGTGTCTGCTGCGCGCCGAACGGCGTGGCCCAATACCCTTTAAAGCAGAGGGCAGCGATCGAGACGAGCCGCGTATCCGGCGTGATGTCGCCACGCGCCACCACGACGTCGAACAGCTGCCGGGTGGTTTCCAGGAGCCACTGGTTGATCAGGGTGCGGGCGGGTTCCTCCTGGGAGAAGTCCGCCTGCGTGACGTCCGCGCCATAGGATCGCCCGACGGCCGCACTGAATTCGTTTCGGAGCGGCAGGCCTGTCGGGGCCCACAGGCTGTTGGCGAGTCCCAGGACGCAATCGTCATTCCTGGCGCCGGCGATCAGCTCTGCCCGCAGTCCTTCCAGGGCGGTTTGCCAGGGGCCGTCGTCGGTCGTGCGGCGCAGGACACGGGCGAGGGAATCTTCTGTCCGGCCACGGGCGCCGGCATGGATGGTCGCCAATGCCAGGGAGACGCCGAACGGCGAGCAGGCGACGTTCTCATACGGCCCCACGCAGTCTTTCAGCTGCGCGTACAGGTCGAGCGTGAATCGCGTGTTGCCTCTGGCCGGCGAGTCCGCTTCGCTGGCCGCAGGGTTCTGCTCGGTTGAGGGGTTGCGCGTGCCGGTCAGCCAGGAGAGAAATCTACGCATGGGCGGTGACCGTCTACTCCGGGACGATCTTCACGGGGACCTTCTGCCCTCTGATCTTTGTCCGGCTGAGCGCCTCGATGATGCCCCCGGCCATGTTTTTCGGGACTTCCACCAGGGAATAGCGATCCGCCACTTCGATGGCGCCGATCAGCCTGGCGTGCAGCCCGGTCTCATTCACGATCGCCCCGACGAGATCTCCGGGCCGGACGCCGGCCGTCTTCCCGGCGCCGATGTGCAGCGTGACTCTGGCCGCCGATGGGCTGTGTTGACTGGATCGGTCCGGACGGTCCCCCGCCTTGGAGCCTCGCGCGGGCTCCCGTGAGTCCGGGGCGTAGCGCGGCGCTACCCGACGAGTCTCGTCTCCCCGCGTCTGCAGGGCGGGAATTTCCTCTTCCTTGCGCTCTTCGCCGCGTGATTGGTACGCCCATTTCACCGCGGCCGCCGCCACCGCCATCGCATCGCCCTGCTCTGCAAGCGACTCGACCACGGCTCGAAACAGATCCAGGTCCCCTGCCGCAAGGACCTCCTGAATCGAGGCGCGCGTCGCGGTCAGTCGCTTCGCGTGGAGGTCGGCGACGGACGGCACCGAGGCCACCTCGATCCTGGACTTGGTGAGCTGCTCAATGTTCCGCAGCAAGCGCTGCTCGCGAGGTTCGACAAGGGTCACCGCCGCACCTTCGCGTCCCGCCCGCCCGGTCCGGCCGATGCGGTGGATGTACACTTCAGGCGCCGACGGCACGTCGAAATTTACCACGTGGGACACATGCGGGATATCCAGGCCCCGGGCGGCTACATCGGTGGCCACCAACAACCGGGTCTGCCCGGAGCGGAAGGATAGCATCACGCGATCGCGCTGGGCCTGGTTCAGCCCTCCATGGAGGGCCTCGGCGCGGTACCCGCGGCTCTTCAACGTCCCGGTCAGTTCATCCACTTCGAGCCGCGTCCGGCAGAAGACGAGGGCCGACGTCGGACTTGTCATGTCGAGGATACGTCCAAGAGCCATCACCTTGTGGGGCCTGGCAACCAAATAGGCCGTCTGGTGCACGCGTGGGGCTGTGCCGGCCTTGACCGGCTCCCGCGCGATCCTGATCTCGACGGGGTTCTTGAGATGGCGGCGGGCGATGGCCGCGATGCGGGACGGCATGGTGGCGGAAAACAATGCCGTCTGCCGGTCCGCGGGAGTCTGCTCCAGAATGGCGTCCAGATCCTCGGCGAACCCCATATCGAGCATTTCATCAGCCTCGTCCAGCACGACGATCTGCAGGTGTTTAAGCTGGAGGGTATTGCGCCGGATATGGTCCAGCGCCCGCCCCGGCGTGGCCACGACGATCTCGACGCCGCGTCTGAGGGCCTGCAGCTGCAGGCCCATGGACTGTCCTCCATAAATGGCCAGCACCGTGAGGCGCAGTTCCTTGCCGTAGCGCTGGACCGCCTCGGTGACTTGCATGGCCAACTCTCGCGTCGGCACGAGGATGAGCGCGGTGGGCTGGCGCCGGGGTGCGCGGGCCGCGCGCTGGAGGAGGGGCAGCGTAAAGGCCGCCGTTTTGCCCGTCCCTGTCGCAGCCTGGCCCAGCAGATCCTTCCCCGCCAGCATCGGCGGAATGGCCTCCCGCTGGATCGCCGTCGGCTCCTCGTAGCCCAATGCCTCGAGCGTGGTCAGCAGGCTGGCCTCAAGGCCGAGGGCGGCGAATCCGGGAGAAAACCCCTTGGCCAGAATGGTCGTGGGCGGGTGAGTCGTGTCGTGTTTCATGCGGTGCATGTCAGTTCCTTTCGGGAGCACAGGCTGGTACGCAGTCTTTAGAGTAGTTCAACGGGAATAGCGGTAATGGATTTGGATTTCCCGTGCAGTTTTTCATCGAACGTGGAGAATGCCTGCGCATTCTGACTTGAGGCCACATGAAGGGCATCCGCGAAGTCCAGGCCGCGCTCCATCCAATCCAGCGCCTGGGAAACTGTGAGCGGATCTTCCATCTCGACGTTGGGCAGTCCCAGAATCCCCTGGAGTGCATGAAGGATGGTGCGCTTATCGTAGTCATAGACATAACGGAGTACCCATGCTGTTTCAAGGAGTACTGTTTTGGCAATGAAGATGGATTGCCTGGAGAATAGTTCTTGTGCCCGCTTGGCTTGGGCCGGA
>JAUSHW010000091.1 GCA_030648395.1 Nitrospirales bacterium
TCGCATCAATTCAGCGTCGTCGACACGCCAAACAGGAAACCGGTCTGCTGCTGGAGCCCGCCGTTGAAGTCCCGCGCAATGGGAACCTGGGCATGAAAATAAACGGTGGCGCGCTCGCCTACCGCCACCGAGATGCCGGGCGAAAACGCCAGCAGAGTCGAACCGGTGTTCGGCACCGGCCGCCGTTTGATCTCGCTGTCAATCACCGCAGGATCGCCCGGAAAACCGACGTCCCCGGAAAAGAGCGCGCTTCTGAGGTCTCCCGTGAATTCGTCATGGACGGCGTATCGCCAATTGAACTGGCCGGTCAACGTGACCACTTTGAGCGTTTTCACGTTGAGCCCCCCACTAAGCACATACTCGTCGCCGAATCGGTACGAGTTCGCACCCGTGAACGTGCGTCGATAGGACGCGCTCGCAAACTGGTTCAAGCGGTGAGGGATCACTTCGTAGGACTGGTGGACCGACGCCACGATGCCCGACGACCGCCGGCCCATCTGGAGGGTCGGTTCCTGCAACTGGCCCTCGCTGTTGCGCGCATGGGAATCTCCGGTCGGCAGGTCCACGCCGAGTCCGAGCACGAGCAAGCTCCGCAAGGTCGGAAGCACGCTGTACTTGCCCGTAAGCCGGATGTCCCCCAGCCCATTATCCGTAAACGATTCGAAGTTCCCGATGCCGCCGTTCTCTTCGCCCACCTCGATATGATGGGTGTGCTTCAACTTGCGGTAGGGGACGGTCAGCTCCACCGTCAACCGGTCCGTCAGCCCGTAGTTCACGTCCATGGTATAGAACTGACTGATCGTTCGCTGCTCGAGATGCTCATCGAGGATCACCCGCCGTCGTCGCTGGTCCACCGCCGCCACGCGACCGCTGACGCCGTCCGACTGACCCGCCGCCGCATAGGAATAGCGAAGGTCCATGGACACTTGCCCTTTCGGCTGCACGCCGGCTTCCGAGCCGGTGACCAGGAAACATGAAGCTGACCCGCAACTCGCAAAGGCTTCACCTATCAACAACATCAGCGCCACCACGGCGCCCAGTCCGGCCGCAACAGGCCGGACACAGCTCTTCATCGCCATCACGTTCTCCTTTTCTCATGCCGTCAATGGATACACACTGAGGACCGAGACCTTCGGCGAAGACGCCGGACACGGTGTCGGACCCAGGTTCTATTGGAACGGAATTAGGAGAGAACGGGAGGAGCGCGGGCTTGGAGTGTCGAACAGGACTCGAACGAGCGCAGGCCGCTCAGAAACGGCAGCGCTGTCTCTTCGTTGAGCGTAACGGCTATGACGTGGTGGGCGGCCGTCGCGACCGCGCCGGCCGTGGCGCACATCCACGCGCAGACGCCCGTGGCATGCATGCCCCCCGTGTGGTGGGCCGCGTGCTGGATCTCATGCGCGAAGGAGATGCCGGTCGTCGCCCCCAGCATCAGGAGGACGGCCACCGCCAGCGTCAGCGCGATCGGTCTGAGATGCGAACGGATCATTGATACGCCTTACTTAAGGGACCTGTAAATCATCCTAGCGATTTGGGGCGGCCCTGTCAATTCCACCGTTTCATGGCGCGGTCTTCGCGCAGCGGAAGCCGATGGTGTTGGCGCGGTGGTTGGGAAAGGCGTCGCGCCGGAGGGCCACACGGACCCCGTTGGCGTGATTGTACCAGGAACCGCCCCGCAGCGCCCGCTTCTCCCCGCTGGCGGGGCCTGTCGGATTGCGGTCGGGGCTCGCATGGTAGAAGTCCGGCCCGGCCCAATCGGCCACCCATTCCGAGACATTCCCGGCCATGTCGTGGACGCCATACGGACTGGCCCCGCCGGGAAAGCTCCCGCCGGGCTTCAACACGCCCGCCAGCGTCTTGGCTTCGAGCAGTTCAAAGCCCTTGGCGTCCCACCAAGCCGCCCAGGATTCGTAGCTCAGCAGGTCCTGCGCGGCCCACATGCTGGCGCTGTTGAGGAGCGTGCGGTCCCAATCCGCCCCCCAGGGAAACGCCTTGCCGTCCGGCCCCCGCGCCGCCTTCTCCCACTCGGCCTCCGTCGGAATGCGCTTGCCCGCCCACTCGCAATAGGCTTTTGCATCCTGCCAGTCCACGTTGACCACCGGCAGGTTGGCGACCGCGGGCGGAACCTTGCCGCCCTCCCACAGGTTCCTGGACCGGTCCTGGGGGCCGCTCGGGCTGACCGGCGCGCGATGCTTGGCGGCCTGGACGAACTTCAAGTACTGGGCGTTGGTGACTTCGACTTTGTCGATCAGAAAGGCGTTCAGCATCACGGGATGCTGGGGAAATTCGTCCTCCAGGTTGCACTGCTTGGCCGGCCCGCAGTCATCAATCTTGCTCCACTCCTCGATCGTCGTCGTGGTGCTGCCCATCAAAAACTCACCGGCCGGAATCAACACCATCGCAGCGCCGTCCTTACCCATGATCTCCCTGGCGGGCGCCGCCTTTTTTTCGGCTCCGACCGTATCGTGCATGGCCGTCACCAGAAACACTGCCGCCGCCCCCACAACAACTGCGAATCTCAGCATGTGCAATGCTCCTTCATCCCGTGATCCGTTCCAATGCTTCCTTGGCCCGCCCTCGCGCGTTGGCGTCCCAGTCGTCCTCGATCATCTCGCGCAGCCGCTTTTCGGCCTGCGTCGCCTTGAGCTTGCCCAACGCCAGGGCCGCCTCGGCGCGCACGAACGCATATTCGTCCTGGGTAGCCACCAGCAAGGGGGCGATCGCACGGGGGTCACCCAGCACGCCCAGGCTGTTGGCCGCACGAGTCCGGTCCAACTTTTCCGGGTCCGTCTTCATGATCCGCAGCAGGACGTCAAAGAGCGCTGGCCCGGCGTCGGCCAGCCGCCCGGGATGGCTCCGGGCATGATCGACAAGCCAGAGAGCGGCCCGCTTCTGCAAAGCCGGGTCGGTCGCCTCCCGGAAGACTTTCGCAACGCGGTCATGGGCGTTCTTATGCTCGCGGCGCTCGATCACACCCCTGACGATTGAGACAAGGACAAGGCCGCAGGCCGCGGCGGCCGCCACGATCCCCCACGGCCCCTCCCGTAGAAAGTCCTTCCAGCCAGATGGGAAGACGCTCCAGAGGAGGAAACCCACCAGGATCGCCGCCAGGAGATGGGTCAGGATGAAAATTCCGATGTTGCCGCGCTCGCCTCTCATACGCCCATTCTCTCGCAGCTGGCACGTCCGGTCAACTACGGGGAGAGGCTGTTTCTTTGTTTCGGACATTTCAGTATACTGGCAGGATTATGGACACTCACACGGCATGATCAATATTCTGCTCAATAAAATCTTCGGCAGCAAGAACGAGCGCGAGATCAAGCGCATGCGTCCGGTGGCCGCCGCAATCGGCGCCAAAGAGCCGGCCCTGGCGCGCCTCTCGGACAAGGACCTGGGCGCGAAGACCGAGGAATTCAAAAAGCGGCTGGCCGACGGGACCACGCTGGATGAGCTGCTGCCGGACGCCTTCGCAGTCTGCCGGGAGATGTCGAAGCGCACGCTGGCAATGCGCCACTTCGACGTGCAGCTCATCGGCGGCATGATTTTGCACGAGGGCAAGATCGCCGAGATGAAGACCGGGGAAGGTAAAACCCTGGTCGCCACGCTGGCCCTCTACCTGAACGCCCTCGGCGGCAGGGGCGCGCACCTGATCACGGTCAACGATTACCTGGCCAAGCGCGACGCGCAGTGGATGGCCCCCCTCTATCACAGCCTCGGGTTGTCCGTCGGCGTCATTCAGCACGAGGCGTCGTTCCTGTTCGATCCGGCCTACGAGGCGGAGGACAAGCGCCTCCAGTACCTGCGTCCCTGCACCCGGCAGGAGGCCTACCGCGCCGACATCACCTACGGCACCAACAACGAATTCGGGTTTGACTACCTGCGCGACAACATGGTCGGCGATCTGGAGCACTGCGTCCAACGCGAGCAGAATTTCGCCATCGTGGACGAGGTGGACAGCATCCTCATCGACGAGGCCCGGACGCCGCTGATCATCTCGGGCCCGACCGAGGACTCGACCGACCTGTATTACCGCATCGACCGCATCATCCCCTCGCTCAAGCGGGAATTGGACTACGCGATCGAGGAAAAGACCAAGACCGCGGCGCTCACCGAAGAGGGCAACGAGAAAGTGGAGCGGGCGCTGGGCGTGGCCAACCTGTACGACCTGGCCAACATGAACCTGGTGCACCACGTGGTCCAGGCCCTGCGGGCGCACGCACTCTACCACCTCGATGTGGACTACGTCGTCAAGGACGGCGAAGTCCTCATCGTGGACGAGTTCACGGGACGGCTGATGCCCGGGCGCCGCTGGTCGGACGGGCTGCACCAGGCGGTCGAGGCGAAGGAAGGCGTCAAGATCGCCAACGAGAACCAGACGCTGGCCTCGATCACCTTCCAGAATCTTTTCCGCATGTACAAAAAGCTGGCCGGCATGACGGGCACGGCCGACACCGAGGCCGGCGAGTTCGCCAAGATCTACAACCTCGACGTGGTCGTCGCCCCGACCAACCGCCTCAACATCAGGAAGGACTTCCCCGACGTCGTGTTCCGCACCGAGAAGGAGAAGTTCACCGCCATCGTCGAGGACATTACGGACTGCCACACGCGCGGCCAGCCGGTCCTCGTCGGCACCATCTCGATCGAAAAGTCCGAGCGGCTCGCCGGCTATCTCGTCCGGCACGGCATCACGCACAGCGTCCTGAACGCGAAGCACCACGAGAAGGAAGCCGAGATCATTGCCCAGGCGGGACGCAAGGCCGCCGTGACCATTGCGACGAACATGGCGGGGCGCGGCACCGACATTCTCCTCGGCGGCAATCCCGACTTCCTGTTCAAGAAGGCCCTGTATGCCGACCCGGAAATGCCACCCGAGCGGCAGGCCGCCCTGCTGGCCCGGATCAAGGCCGAGTGCGAAGAGGAGAAAAAAGAGGTCACCAACGCCGGCGGTCTGCACATCCTGGGCACGGAGCGCCACGAGAGCCGCCGGATCGACAACCAGCTCCGCGGCCGCTGCGGGCGCCAGGGCGATCCGGGCTCGTCCCGCTTCTATCTCTCCCTGGAAGACGACTTGCTCCGTATCTTCGGCGCCGAGCGCATCTCCAAGATCATGCTCAAGCTCGGCATGGAGGAAGGCGTCCCGATCGAGGCCGGCATGGTCACCCGCGCCATCGAGAACGCCCAGAAGAAGGTGGAGGCCCATCACTTCGAAATCCGCAAGCAGCTCCTCGACTACGACGACGTGATGAACAAGCAGCGCACGGTTGTGTACGAGCGCCGGCGCACGATCCTCGGCGGGGAGAACCTGTCCGAGGACATCAAGGCCGACGCCGAGGAGATTCTCGACAGCCTGCTGGACGTGCACTGCCCGAAGGACTCCTATCAGGAGGACTGGGACCTGAAGGGCCTGGCCGACGCCTGCTATGCGCAGTTCTCGATCGACCTCAAGGACGGCACGATCGATACCAAGGACATCGGCTTTGAGGCCTTGGGCCATGAGCTGGCCCGCAAGATCCACGCGGCCTATGAGGCGAAGGAGAAGGAGCTGGGTCCGGACCTGCTGCGGTACCTGGAAAAGATGGTGATGCTCCGGACGATCGACACCCTCTGGAAGGATCACCTGCTCGCCATGGACAGCCTGCGGGAAGGCATCGGGCTCCGCGGTTACGGCCAGAAGGACCCGCTGATCGAGTACAAGCGCGAAGGCTTCGACATGTTCGCCGAGATGATGCACCGGTGCAAGCAGGACGTCCTGGAGCACCTGTTCCGCGTCCAGGTCGTTTCAGGGGAACAGCCGCCCCCCGTCATGGAGCGGCCTCGCCGGCCTCCGACCCTCACGCTGAACCGGGGCGAGCAGGCCGCCGAGGGGAACGAGGACAAGACCATCCGCCGGACGGCGGACAAGGTCGGGCGCAACGATCCCTGCTCTTGCGGGAGCGGGAAAAAATACAAGAAGTGCCACGGAGCCTGATCGCCCACCGAACGCACCATGCCGACGACCACGAAGTCCCGCACCCGCCGCAGCCCGGCCCGCAAGTCCTCCACAGACGCGCAGTCCCGGATGCTGGCACTCGTCCGCGAGTTGCGCTTTCTCGTCGACACCACCCACGCGCTGGCGTCGGCGCGCGATCCCAAGGCCGTGCTGCGCATCATCTTCGACAAGGCCAAGACGATGATCCGGTGCGAGGCCTGGTCGCTTTTCCTGATCAATGCCTCCACCCAGGAGCTGGTCTTCGACATGGTCGGCGGGCCCAAGGCCCGGCGGCTCAAAGGGCGGCGCATCAAGGCGGGCCAGGGGATCGCCGGGTGGGTCGCCCAGAGCGGCAAGCCCGCGATGGTCGCCGACACCGGCAAGGACCGGCGGTTTCTCGCCGAGATCGACCGGGCAAACAAGTTCGTCACCAGGACGGTGCTCTGCGTCCCGATCTTCAGCAAAAAACGTCCCGTGGCCGTCCTGGAGATGGTGAACAAGATCGGCAAGCCGTTCGACCGGCGGGACCTGCAGCTGCTCACGCGTCTCTCCGAGCAGGCCTCCATCGCGCTGGAGCGGGCGACCCTGCGTGAACAGGCGGCCACTCTCGGCATCATCGACGAACTGACCAAGCTGTACAACGCCCGCTACCTGGCGCAAGCCCTGGACCGGGAAGTCCGCCGCTGCCAGCGCTACGGCTCCATCATGGCGCTGATCTTCCTGGACCTCGATCACTTCAAGGCGATCAACGACCACTACGGGCATCTGCTGGGCAGCCAGTGCCTGGCCGAGGTGGCGCAGATCATGGCGGCGAGCGTCCGCGACGTCGACATTCTGGCCCGCTACGGGGGAGACGAGTTCGTGGTCATCCTGCCGGAGACCACCGTCGCCACCGCCAAGATGGTGGCCGAGCGGTTGCATTCCGGGGTGGGCACCCACGTGTTCCTGAAGAACGCGGGAGTCAACGCGCATATGAGCACCAGCATCGGCATCGCCGGACTCCCTGACCACGCGAAAACAAAGGAAGACCTCGTCCGCAAGGCCGACGAGGCCATGTACCGGGCCAAGTCGGAGGGCCGGAACCGCCTCTGCATCGCGGACCAACTGTGATTCGAGGCTGGTTTTCCAAGTAGGCCTTTCGGCCTATTGCCATTCCGTCAAGAACCGATTTTATCCCGCCCTCGGAAGGCTCCAACCCCTTGTTCATACAATGCCTTTCGGCTTGACTAACCTAAAGGACCTAGGCTATCGTTACCCCCTCTCGCAGGCGGTTTTTGCTCTCGGCAGCGGAGGAGGCCTTGGTGGAAATCGGTCATCCCGGGCTTGTCGCCAAGCTCGTCGCCCGTATCAAGCAAGACGGGCCCCTCTCCTTTGCCGACTTCATGGAAGCCGCGCTCTACGACCCCGAGTTCGGTTATTACATGACCCCCGGCCCCCGCATCGGGCGCGAGGGTGATTACTACACCAGCCTCGATGTGCACCCCATCTTCGCCGAACTGATCGGCCGGCAGGTCGCGCAAGCCGCGGAGATCCTCTCTTCGGACAACGACTTCACGATTGTCGAGATGGGCGCCGGCAAAGGGCTTCTGGCCAGGCACCTGCTCGACTCCTATTGGCGGGCTAATCCGGCGTTCCTCTCCCGCATTCGCTACATATTGGTTGAGCGCAGCCCCTCCATGATCAGGGCGCAACAGGAACATCTGCGCCCGCTCCTGGGCAAAGGTGTCAGCATCTCGTGGGCCCCGGACCTGAGCGCATTTCCTGCCGGCTCGGCACACGGCGTCTTTTTGTCCAATGAGCTGGTGGACGCCTTCCCCGTGCACCGCGTGGTCATGCGGTCCTTGGGCCTCAGGGAAATTTTTGTGGGGTGGGACGGAGACCGGTTCCTTGAAATCGAGGCCCCGCCTTTCTCCTCCGCACTGCAAAACTATTTCGAGCGCATCGGGGTCGTCCTTGAAGTCGGCCAGCGGGCCGAGGTGAACCTGCGGGCGCTCGAGTGGATGCGGCAGGCAGGCACCGCCTTACGACGGGGCCTCGTCCTCACGATTGACTATGGCCATAGCGCCGCCGACCTCTATGCCACGACCAGAAAAGCCGGCACCCTGCTCTGCTACCACCGGCACCACGTCTCGGACTCGCCGTACGTGCGCGTCGGACAGCAAGACATGACCGCGCACGTGGATTTCACCAGCCTGGCACTGGCCGGACGGGACACCGGCCTTGAGGTGACCGGCTTTACGAACCAATTGCATTTCCTGATGGGGCTCGGCATCGAGTCCGCCTTTGCAGACATTGATCCCGAATCGCCCGAATCAGTCGCGATGCGGAATCTGTTGAAGCCCGACGGCATGGGCGCCACCTATAAAGTCCTGGTGCAGCATAAAGGGATGCCGGCGCCCCGGCTGGACGGCCTGCAGTCGCGGCCGTTCTTCCTGGACGCCCTGCAACACCCGATGGAGGCGGCCGCGCGATGACGCCGGACATGGTCCCTGCGAACTACCTGCCGGTGGTGATCTTCATGGTGGTCGCGGCCGGCTTCGGCATCGTGTCCATCTCGGCCGGCTACCTCGTTCGTCCCTCGCGCCCCTACAAGGCCAAGCTGTCCCCCTACGAGAGCGGCGCGCCGGTGTTCCACGACGCGCGCACGAACATCCCGATGCGCTACTACATCGTCGCGATGCTGTTCGTGATCTTCGACATCGAGACCGTCTTCATCTTTCCCTGGGCCGTCGTCTTCAATCAGCTCGGGCTTTTCGGCCTGGTCGAAATGATGCTGTTCATCGTCATCCTGCTCGTGGGCTATTTCTACGCCTGGAAGAAGGGCGCGCTCGAATGGGATTAATTAACCGGCAGCTCGACGCCAACGTCGTCACGACGACCCTGGACATGGCCATCAACTGGTGCCGGAAAGGCTCGCTGTGGCCGATGACTTTCGGGCTCGCCTGCTGCGCCATCGAAATGATCGCCACCGTGTCATCGCGTTACGACATCGATCGCTTCGGCGCGGGCGTGTTCCGGGCTTCGCCCCGCCAGTCCGACCTGATGATCGTCGCCGGCACCGTGTGCCGGAAGATGGCGCCGGTGATCCGGCGCATCTATGACCAGATGCCCGAGCCGCGCTACGTCATCTCCATGGGGTCCTGCGCGACGTCCGGCAACCACTACAACTCGTACAGCGTCGTGCAGGGCGTGGACCAGATCGTGCCGGTGGACGTCTACGTGCCCGGCTGTCCGCCTCGCCCCGAGGCGCTCCTGGACGGCCTGATCATGCTCCAGAAGAAAATGATGATGGAAAAGATCCTGGTCAAATAAGCGATGCACGCGCTGCTCACCAGACTCGCGGAACGATTCCCGGACGCCGTGCTGGCGGTCCGCGAGGAGGGCCCGTACAAGGACCTTGTCGCGCAGATCAAGCCGGCGGCCGTGCCGGAGATCGCCCGCTTTCTCCATGACGATCCCGAATCTTCGTTCGACATGCTCGCGGACATGCTCGCGGTGGACTACCCGGAGGATGAAGACCGGTTCGAGGTCATTTACCTGCTCAAGTCGCTCCCGCGCAACCACCGGCTCCGCCTCAAGGCGCGGCTCCCGGAAGACAACCCGACCATCCCGACCGTCACGACGGTGTGGAAAGGCGCCAACTTTTTGGAGCGAGAGGTCTTCGACCTGATGGGCATCACGTTCGCGGGCCACCCGGACCTGCGGCGCATTCTCATGCCGGAGGACTACGACGAGGGCTACCCGCTGCGCAAGGACTTCCCGACGGAGGGCCGGGGCTGGCGCAGCACGTTCCCGTTTCTCCCGCGGCTCGACGAGCCGGCCACGTCGCAGGCAGAGGAGATTCCCGAGGCGGAACACCGTCCCTTCCTCAAAGAGGCCGAGGGCCTCCCGAAGGACGTCAAGGCGGTCCGCCGGCAGGAAGAGTTCCTGCTCAACATGGGCCCGCAGCATCCGGCCACGCATGGGGTGCTCCGCATGGTGCTGGAGCTCGAGGGCGAGCGCATCGTGAAGGCCACGCCGGACCTCGGCTACCTGCATCGCGGCGTCGAGACGCTGTGCGAGGGCCTGGCCTACCAGCAGATCATTCCCCACACCGACCGGCTGGACTACGTCTGCTCGATGACCAACAACTACGCGTACGTGCGGGCCGTGGAAAAACTGTTGGACCTCACGGTGCCGCCCCGCGCCGAGTACATCCGGACGCTCGTCGCCGAAACACAGCGGATCATCGGCCATCTGTTCTGGCTCGGCACCCAGGCGCTCGACATCGGTGCCATGACGGTGTTTTTCTGGACGTTCCGCGAGCGCGAGGTTCTGCTGGACATCTTCGAGAAGCTCTGCGGCGCGCGCCTGACGCTGAACTATTACCGGATCGGCGGCGTGGACGCCGACTTCACACCGGACCTCGTCCAGCGGCTCGGGGCCTTCCTGGACACGTTCCCCGCACACCTGCAAGAGTACGACGATCTGCTCCTGACCAACCGCATCTGGCTGGCACGGACCAAGAACGTCGCCGTCATCTCCGCCGAGGACGCCGTGAACTTCGGCTGCACCGGCCCGGTGCTGCGCGGATCGGGCGTGGCCTACGACGTCCGCAAAGCCGAGCCCTACGGCGCCTACGACAAGGTCGAGTGGGAAGTCCCCGTCGGCAAAAACGGCGACACGTACGACCGCTATTGGGTGCGCCTGGAGGAGATGCGCCAGAGCGCAAAGATCATCCGCCAGTGCCTTGCGCAGCTGCCGGAGGGGCCGATCATCGCCGACGCGCCCCAGATCATTCCTCCGCCCAAGCAGAAGGTGATGCGGGACATGGAGAGCCTGATCCACCACTTCATCATCTTCACGCAGGGCTTCAAGACGCCCAAGGGCGAAACCTACTGCGCGTCCGAAGCGCCGAAGGGAGAGCTCGGCTTCTTCATCGTCAGCGACGGCGGGTCCAAGCCCTACCGGATGAAGATCCGCTCGCCTTCATTCGTCCACCTGGGCGCGTTCGACCACATGGCGCGCGGCTACCTCATCGCCGACATCGTGACGATCTTCGGCACCTACGACGTCGTCATGGGGGAGTGCGACCGATGACGTCCGCCTTTTCACAAGCCGCGCAGGCGCGCATCCCCGGCCTCATCGCCCGGTACGCGGAGAAGCGGGGAGCCCTGCTGCCGCTGCTCTGGCTCGCGCAGGAGGAGCAGGGCCACGTGTCCGAGGAGGCGATGAAGGAGATCGCGGGGCTCCTGGGCCTCACGCCGCCGCAGGTGTACGAGACCGTGACGTTCTACACGATGTACAACCGCCGCCCGATCGGCAAGTACCACATCCAGGTCTGCCGTTCGCTGATGTGCGCGCTCGTGGGAACGGATAATCTGCTTGGATGGATTCACGCCAAGCTCGGCATCAAGACCGGCCAGACGACGCCGGACGGCTTCTTCACGCTGAGCCAGGTGGAATGCCTCGGCTCCTGCGGCACCGGCCCGATGATGCAGATCAACGACGACTACTATGAACGGCTGACGCAGGACAAGACCACCCGCATCCTCGACGATCTCAAGCGCGAGGGGAAGTGCCCGCTGGCGACAGGGCCCTTCATGTTTCCCGAGCCCACGGCAAAATAAATGTAGGGGCGAGGCGTTGCCTCGCCCATCAGGAAACGCATGGCCACGCACGAACCGCTCCTCCTCAAGAACATGTCGCAGCCCGGCTACACGGGCTCGCTCGCCGACTACGAGCGCGCAGGCGGCTACCAGGCCCTGAAGAAGGTTCTGGGCAAGATCGCGCCGGCCGACATCACCGAGATGGTCAAGAAGTCCGGCCTGCGGGGACGCGGCGGCGCCGGCTTCCCGACCGGCGTGAAATGGTCGTTCATTCCCAAAGACCATCCCGGCCCGCGCTATCTCGTCTGCAACGCCGACGAGAGCGAGCCCGGCACGTTCAAGGACCGCCAGTTGATGGAGCGCGACCCGCACCAGATGATCGAGGGCATGATCCTCGCCGCCTACGCCATCGGCGTCCGGACGTCCTATATTTACATCCGGGGAGAGTTCGCCCTCGGCGCCAAAATCCTCGAGCGCGCGCTGGCGGAGGCCTACCAGGCGGGCTACCTCGGCGCCGACATTCTGGGGTCAGGATTCGCGCTGGACCTGTACGTGCACCGGGGCGCCGGCGCCTACATCTGCGGAGAGGAGACCGCCCTGCTCGAATCCCTGGAAGGCAAGCGGGGCCTGCCCCGGATCAAGCCGCCCTTCCCCGCCACCCACGGCCTGTTCCAAAAACCGACGGTGGTCAACAACGTGGAGACGCTGTCCAACATCCCGCACATCGTGAACCGCGGGCCCGAGTGGTTCGCCGCCATCGGGAACCCGCCCAAGAGCAGCGGCACGCGGATATTCTGCATGAGCGGGCACGTGAAGCGTCCGGGCAACTACGAGGTGCCGATGGGCATCACGTTCCGCGAGATGATCTACGACATCGCGGGCGGCATGCGGGGCGAGAAACCGCTCAAGGCGTTCATTCCGGGCGGCGCGTCGGCCGCCTTCCTGATGCCCCGGCACCTGGACGTGAAGCTGGACTTCGAATCGGTCGCGCAGGCGGGCTCCATGCTCGGCTCCGGCGGCATCACGGTGATGGAGGAAGGCACGTGCATGGTCTGGGCCGCCGAGAACCTCCTGCACTTCTTCAACCATGAATCCTGCGGCAAGTGCACGCCCTGCCGGGAGGGGAGTTCCTGGCTGCTGCAGATTCTCCGGCGCATCGACCACGGCAAGGGCAAGATGGACGATCTGGCAACCCTGCTGCGCCTGTGCGGCAACATCGCGGGCCGCACGGTCTGCGCCTTCGGCGACGCCGAAATCGCGCCGATCACCAGCACGCTCCAGTATTTCCGCGAGGAATACGAGACGCACATCCGGGAGCAGCGCTGCCCGTTCCAGCCGCAGCCGGCGCCCGAGTTGATTTCGGTGGGGCACGAAGAAAGACCCTGATGCCTGACATGGTCAACATCCTGATAGACGGCAAGCCGATCGCGGTGGAGAAGGGCACGCTCGTCATCGAGGCCGCGCGGCGGCTCGGGGTCATGGTCCCGCACTTCTGCTACCACCCCAAGCTCAAGCCCGACGCCAACTGCCGCATGTGCCTCGTCGAGGTGGAAAAGATGCCGAAGCTGCAGACCTCCTGCAGCACCGTGGCCGCTGAAGGGATGGTGGTCCGCACCAACACCCCCGTCGTGGACGAGGCCCACAAGTCCGTCCTGGAGTTCATCCTGGCGAACCACCCGCTCGACTGCCCGATCTGCGACCAGGGCGGACGCTGCGACCTGCAGGACTTCTCGCACCAGTACACGCCCACCACCAGCCAGTTCACCGACACCAAGCGCGTGTACGAGAAAGGGTTCTTCAGCCCGCTGATCGAGAAGGAAATGAACCGTTGCGTCTCCTGCCTCCGGTGTGTGCGCTACTGCGACGAGATCATGGACGTCAAGGCGCTGGCCAACGTCGGCCGCAGCACCATGACCGAGATCGCGCACTTCGCCGGCCATCCGCTCGACTGCGAGTTCTGCGGCGGCTGCGTACAGATCTGCCCGGTGGGCGCGATCACGAGCCGGCTGTCGATGTACGAGTTCCGGCCCTGGATGATGAAGCGGGCGGACACCACGTGCGGCTACTGCGGCGACGGCTGCTCGCTCATCCTCGAGACGCGCGACGAGAAAGTCATCGAGGTCATGTCGTCCCACGGCAGCGGCCGCAACAACGGCGACCTCTGCGCGAAAGGTTTCTTCGGCTACCAGTACGTCAACCACGCCGACCGGCTCACGACCCCGCTGGTCCGGCAGGCGGACGGGAAACTGCATCCGGTGACGTGGGACGAGGTGCTGCCGCTCCTCGCCGAA
>JAUSHW010000092.1 GCA_030648395.1 Nitrospirales bacterium
GCAAGGACAAGGCGCCCGAGCACCTCATCCATAAGACGGTCTATCGGCCCTGGGGGAGCTACACGGTGCTGGAGGAGGGGTTGCGGTACAAGGTGAAGCGCGTGACGGTTAATCCCGGCGGGCGGCTGTCGCTGCAGTTTCATCATCGGCGCAGCGAGCACTGGGTGGTCACAGCCGGTACTGCGCGGGTCACGTGTGGCGACCGGGTGTTTGACCTGCGCGTCAATGAGAGCACGGGCATTCCGCAGGGGAGCGCGCATCGCCTGGAGAATCCCGGGGCCGTCCCGCTGGACATCATCGAGGTGCAATCGGGCGCGTACGTCGGCGAAGACGACATCGTGCGGTTGGCCGACGACTACGGCAGAGAGGGAAAGACATGAGCATCTTCCGCGAATACGACATCCGGGGCGTGGTGGGCGAGGAGCTCACGCCGGCGCTGGCCGAGAAGATTGGGCGTGCCTACGGCTCGCTTGCCGTCCGCGCGGGTGCCAGGGCCGTGGCTGTGGGCCGGGACGGGCGGACCAGCGCGATGCAGATGCGCGAGGCGCTGCTGAAGGGCCTGCTGGGCTGCGGCCTGGACGTGGTGGACATCGGGGTGTGTCCGACGCCGCTCCTGTACTACGCGTTGTTCACGCTGCCGGTGGGCGGCGGCGTGATGATCACGGCCAGCCACAACCCGCCCCAGTACAACGGGTTCAAGCTGTGCCTCGGGAAGGACTCGATGCACGGGGCCGCCATTCAGGCCCTGAAGGCCGACATCGACAAGGGTCAGTTCGAGTCGGGGCAGGGCACGGTGTCGGAGCATCCCATCATTCCCGATTACATGGCCTACACCAAGAAGGCGTTCGCGCATGTCAAGGCCGGCAAGCTTCATGCGGTCGTGGATTGCGGCAACGGCATGGGCGGGCTTGTGGGCCCGGACGCGCTGCGCCTGCTCGGCTGCCGCGTCACCGGCATGTATGAGGACGTGGACGGGCGGTTCCCCAACCACCATCCGGACCCGACGGTCGCGGACAATCTCCAGGATCTCATCAAGAAGGTGAGAGAGACGAAAGCCGACGTCGGGATCGCCTACGATGGGGACGCCGACCGCATCGGGGCGGTGGATGAACACGGCGACATCCTTTGGGGCGACAAGCTGCTGGTGCTGTACGCACGGGATGTGCTTGAAAGCAATCCCGGCGCGACGATCATCTCCGAAGTGAAGGCCTCCCAGGTGTTTTATGACGATGTGGTCAAGCGCGGCGGACGCTCGATCATGTGGAAGGCAGGCCACTCCCTCATCAAGGCGAAAATGAAGGAAGAGAAAGCCGCGCTGGCCGGCGAGATGTCCGGCCACATGTTCTTCGCCGACCGCTACTTCGGGTACGACGACGCTGTCTATGCTTCGTGCCGCCTGATCGAGATTCTCGCCAAGACCGGCCGGCCGCTCTCGACCCTGCTGGCCGATCTGCCGCCGACGGTCTCCACGCCGGAGATCCGCGTGGATTGTCCGGACGAGGTCAAGTTCCAGGTCGTCGAAGAGGCGAAGAAGCAACTGGCCCGCGAACACAAGATCATCGACATCGACGGCGTGCGCGTGCTCTTCCCGGAAGGTTGGGGACTGATCAGAGCCTCCAACACCCAACCGGCGCTTGTCCTGCGATTTGAAGCCACGTCCGAGGCGGCGTTGAAGCGCATCCGGGAGGTCGTTGAATCGCAGGTCGCAAAATATATCACCGGAGGACCTGCTGCGCACTAGGGTTTCGCTCATTTTCGTGCTTGTGCTTGTAGCAGGCATTGGTGCCTGGCTGGCGTGGTCTCCTTCCGTCACATTGGGCGCACTGACGCCCGCTCATTTCAAGGTCGGCGAAAAGCTGACGTACGGGCTGAGCTGGGGGATCGTCTCCGCCGGGACGGCCGTTCTCGAGGTTGCCGAGCGCCAGAGCCTGTCCGGGCGGTCCGTCGTCAAGCTCGTCCATACCGCCAAATCGAACGAGTTCGTGTCGGCGTTCTACCCCGTCAACAATCGCGTGGAGTCGTTGCTGGATGAGGAAGCGGCCTATCCTCACCACCTGCTTTTCAATCGGCGCGAGGGGAAGCGCAAGAACGACATCGAAGTGATTTTTGATCAGGCTGCCCACAAGGCGACGGTGACGAAGGACGGCAATACGGAGACGATGGAGGTGCCGCCGGACGTTCAGGATACCCTCTCCGTCATCTATTTTTTCCGGACGCTCCGCGCGGCGGACGCGGGCTCGTCCACGATCATCCACGTCAACCACGACAAAAAGAACTACAAGCTCGAGCTCCGCGTCGAGGGCACGGAGCGCCTGAAGGGCCCGCTCGGCGAGTTCGACACCGTCCGCATCCTCGCGATCATGCCGTTTCGGGGGCTCTTCATGAACGAGGGAAACATCCGGGTCTGGGTCACGAACGACGCGGCCCGTGTGCCGGTGCTCATGAAGGCCAAGGTCGTCATCGGCTCCATCACCGCGACGCTGACCGGCGCCGAGGGCGTCACCCTCGCGGCGAAGCCGTGACTATGCGGCAGGTATTGGCTATAATCGCTTCAGGTTCATTTTCTTGAGGAGTTACTCCTGATGGCCCGTATCGGCACGACGCTGACCCGTTTCATTATCGAGACCCAGGCCGGGTATCCGGCGGCCAGGGGGGAATTTTCCGCCCTGCTGGCCCAGATCGGCCTGGCGGGCAAGATGATCTCCAGCGACCTGCGCCGGGCCGGCTTGATCAACATCCTGGGCCTGACCGGTGCGACCAACGTCCAGGGCGAGGCCGTCAAGAAGCTGGACGAGATCGCCAACGAGACGTTCGTCAAGGTGTTTCAGTACAGCGGGCTCGTGTGCGCGCTGGCCTCGGAGGAGATGGAAAATCCGGTCAAGCTTCCCGAGAACTGGCCGCACGGCAAGTACATGCTGCTGTTCGATCCACTGGACGGCTCCTCCAATACCGACGTCAACATGCCGCTGGGTACGATCTTTTCGGTGCTTCGCTACAGCGGCGATGGCGGGCTGCCGCCCGACTCGGAACTCGTGCACAAGGGCACGGAACAGGTGGCTGCGGGCTATCTGATGTACGGGTCCAGCACCATGCTGGTCTTCACGTCCGGCAAGGGCGTGAACGGATTCACCCTGGACCCCGGCATTGGGGAATACCTCCTGACGAATGAGAATATCCGCCTGCCGGCCAGGGGGAAGGTGTATGCCGTCAATGAGGGCAACTATCACAAGTGGCCGGAAGGCACCAGGCGGTATGTCGATCATTTGAAGGAATCCGACAAGGCGACCGGCCGGCCCTACGTGGGGCGGTATTCGGGCTGCCTGGCGGCTGATGTCCATCGCGTCCTGCTCGGCGGCGGCATCTATCTGTATCCCGGCGAGACGGACAAGCCGGAGGGCAAGCTGCGCCTGCTGTACGAGGCCAACCCGTTGGCGTTGGTTGTGGAGCAGGCGGGGGGCAAGGCCAGCACGGGAACACAGCGGATCCTCGACGTGGAGGCGAAGGCCCTGCACCAGCGTGTGCCGTTGCTGATAGGCAGTGCGGACGACGTGAGCCAGGCCGAGGCCTTCATTCAAGGTAAACGATAGGGAGAGAATGCCATGACGAACCGTGTGCGTGAAATCCTGAGCTGGTACAGCACCGACAACGCCGGCGTGAAGACGAATCTGGCGCGCATCCTGAACCACGGCACGTTGAAGGGCACCGGCAAGTGCCTCATCCTGCCTGTGGATCAGGGTTTCGAGCACGGTCCGGCTCGCAGCTTCGCGGTCAACCCGCCGGGCTACGATCCGCGCTATCACTTTGAGCTGGCCATCGAGTCCGGCTGCAACGCCTACGCGGCCCCGCTGGGGTCGCTGGAAGCGGCCGCGGCCGACTTCGCGGGCGACATCCCGCTGATCCTCAAGCTGAACAACCACGACGTCCTGAACGACGACAAGGACCCCATCTCGGCCGTGACGGGAAGCGTGCGGGACGCGCTCCGGCTCGGCTGCGCGGCGGTGGGCTACACCATTTATCCCGGGTCCTCGCACTGCAAGGTCATGTACGAGCAGTTGCGCGCGATCGCGGAGGAAGCGAAGGACGCCAGCCTGGCTGTCGTCGTCTGGTCCTACCCGCGCGGCAGCCAGCTCAGCAGGGACGGCGAGACGGCGATTGACGTTGTCGCCTACGCGGCCCAGATTGCGGCCCAGCTGGGCGCGCACATCATCAAGGTGAAGCTGCCGACCGAGCATCTGGAGCAGGCGGCGGCCAAGAAGGTGTACGAGGCCCAGCAGGTGCCGATCAAGACGCTGGCGGAGCGGGTGCGGCACGTGGTCCAGTCCTCCTTCAACGGCCGCCGCATCGTGATCTTTTCCGGCGGGGCCACCAAGGAGGACGACCAGGCCATCTTCGAGGAGATCCGCGCCATTCGCGACGGCGGCGGGTTCGGGTCCATCATGGGGCGCAACTCCTTCCAGCGCAAAAAAGCCGACGCGCTCAAATTCCTGAACACGATCACGGGGATCTATGCCGGCACCATCCCGTAAATCCGTCGCGCTCAGCCTGCTCCTGATCGGGGTGGGCGTGATTCTCGGGCTGGTCGTCGCGTCCGATCTGGGCTGGCTGCCGTTCGGGCATGCCGTGCCCGACGCGCCGACCGCGACAAAGCCAGCGGCGGTGGCGCCTCCGGCGGCCGGCTCCGACCGGAATTTCGTCGAGGTGGCCAAGGCGGTCACGCCGACCGTGGTGAACATCTCCACGACCCGGATCAGCCGGCTGCCCGAAGGCCATGCCGGCGCCGCGCCGTTCGACGATCCGTCCTTCAAACGGTTCTTCGGGGACGAGCTGTTCCGCCGTTTCGAAGCGCCGAAGGACCGCCGCGAGCGCAGCCTGGGGTCGGGCGTGATCGTGGACGCCAACGGGTACATCATCACGAACAACCACGTTGTGTCCAAGGCGGACGAGATCCGCATCCTCTTTTCGGACAAGCGGAGCCTCACCGCCAAGGTGGTGGGCACCGATCCCAAGACCGACATCGCCGTCATCAAGGTGGACGCCAAGGACCTGCCGACCATTCCCTGGGCCGACTCCGACAAGCTTCAGGTGGGCGAGTACGTGCTGGCCATCGGCAATCCGTTTGGCCTCAACCAGACGGTAACCATGGGGATCGTCAGCGCGGTGGGGCGCGCCAACGTCGGCATCGCCGAGTACGAGGACTTTATCCAGACGGACGCCGCGATCAATCCCGGCAACTCCGGCGGGGCGCTGGTGAACGCGCGGGGCGAGCTCATCGGCATCAACACGGCCATCTTCAGCCAGAGCGGCGGCTACATGGGGATCGGCTTTGCCGTGCCCAGCAACATGGTCCGCTCGGTGATGGATCAATTGATCAAGGGCGGCAAGGTCGTTCGGGGCTACCTGGGCGTGTCCATCCAGGAACTGACGTCCGATCTCGCCAGGCAGTTCGGCGTGGCCGAGACCAGGGGCGTGCTGATCAGCGACGTGCTGGCCGACAGCCCGGCCAAGCGCGCCAAGCTGGAGCGCGGCGACGTCATCGTCGAGTTCGATGGCCGCGCGGTCGAGAACCCCACGCAGTTCCGGAATCTCGTGGCCCAGACGCCGATCGGCAAGAAGGTGCGCGTCAAGTTCCTCCGGGGCGGCAAGGAGCGTGACCTCGAGGTGACGATCGCCGAGCAGCCCAAGACCATCGCCCAATCGGAAAGCCCGGGGGATGAGGGAGGCGAGGCCCGCGTGTCCGGCGCGTTCGCCGGCATGGACGTGCGCGAGCTTACCCCCGAGCTGGCGCGGCGATTCAATCTGCCTCGGGCGGACAAGGGCGGCGTCATTGTGGCACGCATCGCCGAGGGCAGCCCGGCGGGCGAGGCGGGCCTCCAGGGCGGCGACCTTATCACCGAGATCAATCGCAAGCCCATCGCCAAC
>JAUSHW010000094.1 GCA_030648395.1 Nitrospirales bacterium
GGCCGCGGAGACGAGGCCTGCGGAGAGCATCACAGCCAGCGCGACGGACAAGCTGATGAATTGATGTCGGGCCATTCGAATCATGTCGCGCGATCCTATCAAGTCGCGAGCCTCTTGCCTAGCCCGAAAAACAGGCCTGTGCTACCATCGCCGCCGTTGCGGGAATGTATGCACGATCGGATTGACATCGCCATTATCGGGGCCGGAGCGGCGGGGCTGGCGGCGGGGATCTTTGCCGCGGAAGCGGCGGCGGCGCGCGTGCAGTTGAAAATAGTCCTGCTGGACGGCGCTAAGTCCATCGGCGCGAAGATCCTGGTCTCCGGCGGCGGGCGGTGCAACGTCACGCACGACACGATCACCCCAAAGGACTTCACCCCGTCGACCCCGGCGGTCCGGAACATTCTCGCGGCCTTCTCCGCACAGGCCGCGCGCGACTGGTTTGCCTCGATGGGCGTGGCGCTCAAGCGCGAGGAGACCGGCAAGCTCTTCCCCGTCACCGACAAGGCGCGCACGGTCTTGCACGCGCTGACGACTCGCTGCCGGGAACTGGACGTCGCGATCCGAACCAACCACCGCGTGACGGACGTGACCGCGAAGGACGGCTTCGTCGTGCGGCACGAGCAGGGCGAGCTGCACGCCGGGCGCGTCATCATGGCAACCGGAGGCCGGTCCCTGCCGCGCACCGGCAGCGACGGCTCCGGCTGGGAGATCGTCCGCCGCCTGGGCCACCGCGTCACAGATTGCCATCCCGCGCTTGTGCCGCTGGTGCTGGCTGACTCCATGTTTCATGCCGGGCTGTCCGGTTTGTCGCAGGAAACCGAGCTGACGACCCTCATTGACGGGAAGCAGGTGGATCGACGGACCGGAAGCCTGCTGTGGACGCACTTCGGAGTGAGCGGGCCGGTGGCCATGGACGCCAGCCGCTTCTGGACCATCGCCCATGCCCAGGGAGCAACAGTCGAGGTACGATGCAACTTCCGGCCGGGCGTCGGCTTTGAAGAAGCGGAGCGGCAGCTGATCGCGCAAATGGAGGCCCGCCCCAAGCTCTCCGTCGGCAAAACGCTGGCGCAGCAGGTCCCCGATCGCCTGGCCGCGGCCCTGTGCGTGTATTGCGGGATCGATCCGGCCACGCCCGCCGGCCGGCTCGCGCGCGAGTCGCGGCGCACACTGGTCCACGCCCTGACCGGTCTGCCCCTGCCGATCCTGCGGGACCGCGGGTGGAATCACGCCGAAGTCACAGCCGGCGGCGTGCCGATGGGCGAGATCAACTTCCGAACCATGGAATCACGAACAGTGCCCGGCCTGCACCTGATCGGCGAGATGCTCGACTGCGACGGCCGGATCGGCGGGTTCAACTTCCAGTGGGCCTGGGCCACCGGCCACCTCGGCGGCCGCGGCGCCGTCGCCGGATTGAGAGGCACCTGATGAAGATCGCCACGTTCAATGTGAACTCCCTGCGCAAGCGCCTGCCGATCGTGCTCGACTGGCTCGAGCGGCACCGGCCCGACGTGCTGTGCCTGCAGGAGACCAAGGTCCAGGACAAGGACTTCCCGGCACTCGCGCTGGCCTCCTCCGGCTACCATGTCACGTTCCGCGGCATGAAGTCGTACAACGGTGTCGCCGTGCTGACGCTGAAAGAGCCGGACGCGGTGTTCCACGGATTCGACGACGGCAAGGACCCCGAAGACGCGCGGCTCCTGCGGGTGGTCGTCCAGGGCATCCCTATCGTCAACACCTACATCCCCCAGGGATTTGAGATCGACTCGCCCAAGTACCAATACAAGCTCGGCTGGTTCACGCGCCTGCGGAAGTATTTTGACCAGCATCTCTCGCCGAAGAAGCCGGCGGTCTGGTGCGGCGACGTGAACGTGGCCCCGGAACCCATGGACGTCCACAGTCCGGAGAAGCACCTCACGCACGTCTGCTTCCACGAGGATGCCAGGAAAGCCTATAAGGAAACGCTCGCGTGGGGGTTCGAGGACGTCTTCCGGAGGCTCCACCCCAACCGCCAGCAGTTCACCTTCTGGGATTACCGCCAGCCGAGCTCGCTGGACGCGAACAGGGGCTGGCGGATCGACCACATCCTCACGACCTCGCCGCTCGCGAAGACCTGCACGCAATGCGACGTGGACGTCGAGCCGCGGCGCGCAAAGGACCCCTCCGACCACACCTTCCTGTGGGCGAAATTCGAGGTGTAGACCCATTCGATGGGAGCCACACTTGCATCTTTCCCAGGCCTGTGCTAGCGTAACCCTGCGTTTCTTCGTTGAAGGAGTCCGGCGATGAAGCGCCAGATCAAGAAGGACTCCATACGCGATCGTGCCTTGCAGTAGGAATCTGATCGGACAATCTGCCCTGAAAGACGCCCTCGTCAGTGCGCCTTCGGTGCTCTCCTTTTGCCCCTTTCATTCCTTACTCCCAAGACCGTGTCGCATCAGTAAAGGAGGTACCCGATGGGTACGAAGTTGTATGTGGGCGGCCTGCCCTATTCCACCACCGAGCAACAGCTCAGCGAGCTGTTCTCACCACAGGGTTCCGTGACATCGGCCAAAGTGATCACGGATAAGTTCACCGGCCAGTCTCGCGGGTTCGGGTTTGTCGAGATGGCGACCGGCGAAGAGGCCCAGAAAGCGATCTCGGCGTTGAACGGCACGCAGATGGACGGCCGGACGATCACCGTGAACGAAGCCAAGCCCCAGGAAAAACGCACCGGGGGCGGGGGCGGCGGCTACGGTGGGGGCGGCGGCGGGGGCGGCGAGCGTGGCGGACGCTGGTAACCAAATCCTGAGACAGGCTGACACCGACTGAACATAATGGGCCGGGGCATCCGAACCCGGATGTTCCGGCCCACTCAACCCTAAAGGGCGACAGACTCACGCCGGGAGGCTACAATCCCCAGACCAGGAAAAGCGACTCTCGCAAAACGCGATCGCGAGCGGGCCAAGCAAGCCAAGCAGAAGGAAAAAGATGGACGCCGGGTCCAGCGGAAGGCGGAAAAAGCAGATAGGGCGGAGATTCCTCGGCCTCCCGATGGCGAGGATCCGGACCTCGCCGGCATGCGCCCGGGACCGCAAGAGCCCCTCTTTTAGCCATTTTTTGCCATGCTCCAGAAATCCCTGCTTGTCCTCCTGCTCAGTCTGCTCCTGACAGGGTGCATGTCCAACGAGAAACAGGGCCAGGAAGAACGGCTCGTGTTCGAAGGCATGATGAATCGTTCCGTCGGGCAGGCCACCTACGAGCAGGTCCTGGGATTCTTCGGTCCTCCGACGGATCGAACGGAGACCGCCGCCAGCATCACAGCCGTGTGGGAAGATCCGACATCGGGCGGGTTTCGCATGGATAGGCCGGACAGTGACAAAGGCGGACTTTCCCGCCTCCAGGGCGAGCGCGTGCGGATGGTCTTCGACCGCAGAACCCAGTTGATGAAATCGTGGGACTACCCGGGCAGGTAACGGGTGGCGCGCAGGAAGCCGGCTCGCCCCGTCTTACTTAGAGGACGGGAACAGGTACTCAATTTCCTTCACACAATGATCGAGAAAGTTATCCAGCGTCTGACTAGACGTTGAAAGGTGAATCACGGCGTTGACGTTGGCGTCCTTCGTGGACGCATCGGCCAGACGCTCCGTCATCCCTCTGTTGACCTCTGAGACACCCCGGTAGACCTCGGCCAGCTTCTTGAGCTCCCAGTCCGGCTCTTCCCCATTCCGCAGGCGAAAATACTGCGCCGTCAAATACATTGAAATGGCGCGGTAGATCGTCTCCTCCTCGGACGCGAACGGCAGGTGGAACCGCACGTTGGGGCGAAGCCGGTCCATGATCGGACAGCTGCTCGTGACCATGTAAATCCCGATGATCGAGCTGAGACCCTCCTGTAACGTCGTCTTGGCCTCGAAATCACGCCGTTCGGTCATTACCCTGACGTGGAGATCCTGAAACGAAATCGCGTCCTTGAACGTCTCGACCAGGGTTGACAGATTGACCGCGACCGGGCAATGCGCGACGTCATCACCAAGCGGGCAATTCGCGCACTGGTGATACTTCAGCTTCGTCCATTCCGGCTTCGGGAGATCCTTGTTTGTCACCAACTCCAGCGTGTCGGCCCGGAGCACCACCTCGAAGTTTTTTTCCAGCCCGTTGGGGAACCTGAACTTGTAGCGGTAGTGATAGGTTTTGTGTTGTGCTGGCATAACGGCTACGCTTGGCCTACCCGGCCTTCAGCAATTCCACTTCGAAAATGAGCGTGGCGTTCGGGGGAATGACGCTGCCCGCGCCCCGAGGGCCATAGCCAATCCCCGGCGGAATGGTCAACTTGCGCTTCCCGCCGACTTTCATGCCCTGCACGCCTTCGTCCCAACCCTTGATCACGCGCCCCGCGCCAAGCGGAAATATGAACGGATCCTTGCGATCCTTGCTGGAGTCGAACTTCTTGCCGTCCGTCAGCCAGCCGGTATAGTGCACCGTGACGGACTGGCCCGCCTTCGCTTCCGCGCCCGTCCCCACGACCAGATCCTCATACTTCAGACCGCTCGATGTCGTTGTTTCTGCCATGGCTTGCTCCTTGGTGGATTGATGGTCGGGTGATTATGCCACATCTTTCCCTTGCATTGCTTGCTGCCGGTTCTGTATCCTCACGCGGTTTGCTCAGGATCAACCATCAGCATTGGAGAGGATTTTCTTTCAATGGAACAGATGACGAATACGGTGAATTGGAGACAGTGGCTGACGCATCCCCAGCTCGTGCACCACGCAGCGATTGAGACGATGGACATGCTCGCCGAAATGCTGGCCGGAACGACCACCTGGCCGGAAGACCGGCACGCCGCGGTCGAAGCGTTCCTGAAGACCGCGAAGGAAGAAGGCATTGTGACAGCCCAGGAGTATATCCGGCTGCGGGGCGCGCTTGCCTCGGAAATGTAAGTCGGTGACAAGAGCGGCGTTTGATTGACAATTCCTGATATTGCGGTACTATTGGTCCCCCATAGGGGAGGGGACCACATGCCCGACGCTCCTCCAACTGCCCTGCGCATCCTTCGGTTGACCGCCGTGATCGCAGCCCTTTTGGCTGTCGCAACTCCGGCCTTTCCCGCCAACGACATCTACAAATATGTCGATGACGAAGGCGTTCCTCACTATACCGATCAATGGCAACTGATCCCTGAAAAGCACCGCAGCAGCGTTCAGGCGCTCGACCCGGCGACCGGAAAAATATTCAAGCCGGAGTCCGTAAAAGCCCCGCCGCCTGCCGAGAAGAGCTTCTCCCTGCCGTCCACCGCCCCCAAGGATCAAACCACGCCGGCTCCTCCGGCAGAGCCTCCCTTCTACGCCGCATGGATCGAGCAGTTCTCCAGGCTCTCCATCCCGCTTCCCTCGCGACTCCAACTCGGGGCGGGGCTGATGGGCGCGGTGGTCATCTGGGGAGCGTTCAAAATAATTCGAGTAAGCCCGAATCCCCTCGTCAAATTGATGCTCAAGGGTGTCGTCATGATCATCCTCGTGGGAACTGCGTACACCTTGCTTATCTCGAATCTGAACCAGCGGGTCTCCGAAGCAACGAAAGATCCAACACCTCAAAGTTTCTCCGGGAAAGAACTCATCCAGAGTCTTCACGGAGCGACGGAAAGGGCCAGGGAAGGCATCAAAGAGAAGACAACGTCGCCATTGGAAAAGATCAAAGACGCCACGGTCGGCGGCGCCATACAGGCCCGTGACAGCATGAATCAATCCAGCATCGAGAAAGAGAACGTCCTCCAAAAGATCGAGTCCGGGCCTTAAAACTCCGCGCCGTCATCCCAGTCGGGATAGCGGCGGGAACCCGGCCTGAAGCATGGCGCCTCGCCCTCGCCCCACGCCGGGTCCTTGACCTTCTCGACATGCAAGGCATCCGAATCGGCGTGCCAGCCGTGCGCGTAGGGTGATGGGGTTTCGATTGGCGTGACCTCGCCGGGCGGCACCAGAAACTCCGTGTCCCAGAAATAGACGCCGACCACCGCATCGAAATCGATCTCGGCGAGGCCGTACTCCCCCACTGGAAGCAGGCCGTCAGGCTGGCCCGATGCGACATCGTTCAGTTCCGCGCAATAATTCGCCAGGCACTCGTAGAGCAGGAGCCACTGGCTGTCCGAGATCCGGTACAGGGCAAGCGCCTGGCTGATCCCCAGCAGATGCTCGAGAGTCGGAATCGCAGCTTGCGGGATGAACCGGCGCGAGGCATGCGGGTAACAAGCCTCCCAGGCATCCAGATCGTGGCGGGCGTTGAGCACAACGATCTTGGCGAGCTCGCGCTCGAGCGCCGCGTGCAGAATCGCGGTGAAGACGGCGTCCGGTTTTCGCTGAAAGTAAATCAGGCCTTCTAGATTAGCCTACTCAGGAGGACATAGGCCAGCGCCGCCAGCAACGCGGCCACCGGCAGCGTGACGATCCAGGCCAGCACCATGTCCCGGACGGTCGCCCAGCGGACGGCCACGAGCCCCTTGCGCACGCCGATCCCGATGATCGCGGAACTGCTGACATGCGTGGTGGAGACCGGCAATCCCATTGTCGCCGAGACGAGCACCAGGGACGACGTCGTGAGATTGGCCGACAGGCCCTCGGCATGATCCATGCGCGTGACTTTCTCCGCCAGGACCTCGGTCACGCGAAACCCGCCGATGTAACTGCCGAGCCCCATCGCCAGCGCCACGGCCGCCAGCATGGTGCACTGCACGGTCACGCTCGGCCAGGACGCCGACGCGCTTCCCAACAGGAGTATCGCCATAATCTTGGGCGCATCGTTCGCCCCGCGCGCCAGCGACGCCACTCCACTGGAGAGCCAATGGATACTGTCCAGCCCGATCGCCAAACCCTTTAAACCCGCGCGCTCGCATTGGGCCGGCACCGCCACCACAGGCTGACCGAGCACGCTCGTCTGAATCAGCGTCCGAGTGTTGCCCCGCGCATCAATGGTCACTAACGCACGGGACGCCGGCATCACGCACAGGCAGGCACCCTCCCAACGTTCAGCGACAAGCCGGACCACGGGATGAAAGAGAAACGAGACCACCAGGGCCAGGACCGGGCTCAGCAACAGCGGAAGCCCGATCTTGCCGGTAATGGCCGGCCAGGCGAGTCCCTGGCTGCCGATGGACACCAGCCCCGCGCCGACGAGAGCGCCGGCCAGCGCGTGAGTGGTGGACACCGGAAGACCCGTCCTGGAGGCCATGAGCACCCATCCCATCGCGCCGACGAGGATCGCCGGCGCCAGCGCAGGCGGCGGCGCAATGCCGGGCTGAATGAGACCGGCACTGAAGGTTTTGAGCATGGCGCTCGCCACAAAGGCCGAGAGACACACGCCGGCGACCGTCCAGGCCGTTCCCCAGATGATGGCGGTGCGGTAATTGGTGACGCCGCTCCCGACCAGCGTTGCGATCGCCTTGGAAACGTCATTGGCGCCGTTGGCGTAGGCCATGGCCATCACGAGCAGCAGGGCAAGCAGTGAAAGTTCCATGGGTGATTACGAGATCGTGCCGCCGCAGGACGAACCGGCGCCGGCCGTGCAGCCGTAACAGTGCATCCCGGTGACCACCCGCCGGCGCGCCAGCCGCGCAAGATCGAATTCGTGGATGGTCTGCGGCGCCGCACCCTCCACCGGCAGGTCGAGCATCTGGTTGAAGTCGCAGTCCGAAAGCCGGCCATCCCAGTTCACATTGACCAGGCTCCGGCACATGAGCCCGTCCACGGAGGCCGGGTTGAAGCTCGTGATGAGCGTCTCCATGTAGGCCTCGTACTGGCCGGAGCGATGCAGGTCGTCCAGAAACCGACTGATGGGCATGTTGGTGATGGTGTACAGGCGGTTGAAGCGAATGCCAAAGCGCTTCGCCAGCTCGTCCCTGTAGTCGGCCTCAAGGTCGGCCTGTGGAGGCGGCAGCTTGGGGCCCAGCGGGTTGTACACCAGATTCAGCGCCAAGCCGGTCCCTTCCCGGCCGTAGCCCAGCGCGTTGAGAAGCCGCAGCGCCTCGATGCTCCGGCCATACACCCCCTTGCCACGCTGCTGATCCACGTTTTCTTCGAGATAGCAGGGCAAGGATGCGATCACCTCCACCTGATGGTCGGCGAGAAACTTCGGCAGGTGCTGCTTGTCCCGCACGAAGAAGACGGTCAGGTTGCAGCGGTCCATCACGTGCCGCCCCATCGCCCGGCACTGCTCCACCAGATACTCGAAGTGGGGGTTCATCTCCGGCGCGCCGCCGGTGATGTCCACCGTACAAATCTCCGGATTGCGCCGCACGGCGTCCAGCACCACATCCACCGTCTCCCGGGTCATGATCTCGGTGCGGGCAGGACCGGCATCCACATGGCAATGCGTGCAGGTCTGGTTGCAGAGCTTGCCGACATTGACCTGCAGGGTATCGATGCGCAGCGCCCGGAGCGGCGTATGGCCGCGCTCGGCGAGGGTTTTGTCGAAGGCAGCAGGCGCCAGTTGAGGCATGTCAGCAGCAGCTTCCGCCCGGATCGCAGGATGCTTCGTCGCCGGCGACCGCCTCGGTCGCCCGGTTAATGACCGTGAAGTGCCGGCTGTAGGGGCCGGAGTCCAGCACGTCCAGCGTCTTCGAGCAGATCTCCAGCGGGGTGCCGCGGCGATAGACATGATGATCATCGTCCTCCGCTTCCGTAAACGGAGCGGTCAGGATCGCGTGGTGGCCCTTCCAGACGCAGGGCGCATCGGCGGGCAGAATCGAGATCAGGCGCTGATCGGTCGTCGCCAGCGAGATCGGGGTCTCCGCCAGAAGAAACAGCCGCTCGAACGGCGGCGCCTTGAGCAGTTGCGCGGTTCGCGCGGACACCGGCTCCGGCTTGCCACGGTGGTAGGTCTGACCCAGTTCGTCCACCACCCGGCTGAAGGGGCCCGCCAGCGTCGCGAACCCGGCCTCCGTGGCCTCCGCCGCTTCCGACAGCTTATAGCCGGTCAGCGTCAGCGAGAAGAAATGGATGCCGTCGATGACGCTCCACGGGAAAAACTTCATCTGGTGCACGCCGAGGAACCCCGCCTGCACCAGGCCCCCGAGGTACTCCCACGTGGGCAGCGCGCCGGACAGGCAGTCCCCCCATTTTTGCGTATCGTGAATCAGGTATTGGGGCACCGGCTGATCTGCCACGATGTCCGAGATCGTGAACCGCCCGCCGGGCCGGATCGCCCGGAACATCTCGCGAAACACCCGGGCCTTGTCCGGAGCCAGATTGATCACGCAGTTCGAAATGATCAG
>JAUSHW010000095.1 GCA_030648395.1 Nitrospirales bacterium
GGGTGGAGGGACAGGCGCAAGCCGCGGGGGCGACAGAATGAAGGGCGCTGCGGTCTCCGTCGTGACGGACCATGCCGACGCGCTTCCGAACCTTGACACCATCATCAGGGGGCTGCTCTACGTCTATATCTTCTGCCTCCCGTTCAAGCGGCTCCTCTTCGTCGAGCGCAACGGGTTCATTATCCTGGTCGTGCTCCTGGCGCTCTGGTGCTGGGCGAACCAGCGGCACTTCTTCACCAGGACGCCGATCGACCTGCCGCTGATCGCTTTCACCGTATGGGTCGCCTTTACGGTTCCGTTCGCCGTGGCCCCGCTGTATAGCCTGAAAGAATTCGCCAAGCTCCTGCAGCAGGTACTAATCTTCTACGTCGTCGTGCAGTTCTTCAAGGACGACCGCCACAGGACGCGTCTGGCATGGATGCTCGGGGGCGGTTTGGCCGTCGTGAGCGCCTACGGCGTGTTCCAGTTCAAGGATTTGCTCGGCGCCATGCCGCAGGAAGGCGAACTCATGCTGGTCGAATCGGTGACGCCGGGCGAGGTCTGGCTCACCACCTACCTGGTCATGCTGATTCCGCTCGGCCTGGCGATCGCATGGTGTGACGGGCGGACGTCCGTCAGGCGGATCGGCCTGGGAGTGACGGTGCTGGCGACGCTGTGTCTGCTCCTGACCTATTCTCGGGCCGGCCTGCTGGCGCTGCTGTGCGAGATGGCGGTCCTGGCCTGGTTCATGAAACGGCGGACGGTCGTGATCGGGATGGCCGCGTCCGTGCTGGTCGTGGTCCTGGGATCGGCCGCGCTGTTTCAATACGACGTCACCGTGCGCGGGGGCTGGAAGGCGAGGCCTGGCTCGACGCTTCCCTTGGCGGATACCGGCACGCTGGCGCTTCGATGGGAAGCCTGGAAGTTCACGGCCGAACAGATTTCCGGCCATTGGCTGGTCGGTGTGGGGTTCGGAAAAGACAAGCAGAAGGAAATCTACGGCCGCTCGCCCGACGCGCAGGAGGGCACGGGGCCGGCGAGATTTCCGGGGACGCACAACACCTTTCTCGATATCGCGCTTGGTGTGGGCCTGCCCGGCCTGATCCTGTTCGTCTGGCTGATGGGGCGCATCCTCGGCAAGGCGTTTGCCGCGTTTCGCCACGCCGACGATCCATTGGCGAAAGCCATCGCCCTCGGTGTCGGTGTCGGCGTCGCAGGCCTGGCGGTCCGGCTCATGTTCGACCACATGCTGATCGGCGCGCTCGCGCTTCAGTTTTGGGTGTTGGTCGCCCTGGCCATGGTGGTATACACTGATACGTCTGTCATGAAGAGCACGGCGGATGCGTCGAGATAGGAACCGGAGAATCTTGTGAGGCAGTTGGCGTTCAGGCTGTTCAGTGTGGCGTCGGGCGCGTCGGCCGGTTTCATGCTGCGACACCGGCTCCTGGTCGTCGGGGTCGCGCAGCTCGCCCTCATCCTGTTCGCGAACGCCTGCGCCTTCCTGCTGCGGTTTGAGGGGAGGATCCCCCCCCCGTACCAGCAGCGGATGTGGCAAGGCATGCCGTTCGTGGCGCTGGTCTATTGGGCCGGTCTGTGGGGGTTTTCCGTCCATCGCGGCCTCTGGCGCTACGTCGGGCTTCACGACCTGGCCAGAATCTTCTGGGCGTCCGTCGTGTCCACCGCCGGCCTCTTCGCCGTGTTCCACCCGGCGCTGGGCTGGTTCAATTATCCCCGCTCGGTCATTATCCTGACGGGCCTGCTCTCGCTGGGTCTGCTGGCCGGCATCCGTCTGGCGATCCGCTGGTTGCGCGGCGAATGGCTCCAGATCGTCGAGCCCACGGCGTGCCGCGTGCTCGTTGTGGGCGCCGGCAAGGCGGGGGAACTCCTTGTGCTGGACCTGCAGGCCAACCCCGCGCACAACTACAGGCCGGTCGCCTTCGTGGACGACGATCCCGTGAAACAGAAGGCCGCGATCCACGACGTGCCGGTCCTGGGAACGATCGCGGACATTGGGAAAGCCGCCGAGACATGCGCGGCAAATGAAATCATCCTGGCGATTCCCTCCGCCACGCCCAAGCTGATGCAGAAGATTCTGGCCGCGTCCGAGGCCTGCCATCTGCCGATCAGGACACTGCCCAACGTGAAACAGTTGCTGGACGGCGCCGTCTCGATGCGCCGGGTGCGCCCACTGAGCCTGGAAGACCTTCTGCAGCGCGAGCCGATCCAGACCGATCTGCAGGAGTTGCATCCGCTCCTGGAAGGCAAGAGCGTGCTCGTGACCGGCGCGGGCGGCTCCATCGGTTCCGAGCTGTGCCGGCAGATCGCCCGCTACAGGCCCGCGAGGCTGGTGCTCTTTGAGCGGCACGAGAACAGCCTGTACGCGCTCGATCTCGAGCTACGCGAGACGTTTCCGCAGGTCACCACGCTGGCCGTGGTCGGCGACGTGACGAACGCGCAGCAGGTGGAGACCGTCTTTCGAGCCTGCGCGCCGAACCTGATTTTCCACGCCGCGGCCCACAAGCACGTGCCCATGATGGAGCAGAACCAGGGCGAGGCGATCCGGAACAACGTCATGGGGACGCGCACTGTCGGGGAGGCGGCCTTGGCGGCCGGCGTCGGGCAGTTCGTGCTGATCTCCACCGACAAGGCGGTCAATCCCACCAGCGTCATGGGGGTGACCAAACGCATCGCCGAGTTTCTGGCGCAGGACCTGAACCGGCGGAACAAGACGCGGTTCACGGTGGTGCGCTTTGGGAACGTGCTGGGCAGCAACGGCAGCGTCGTGCCGCTTTTCACCGAACAGATCCGGCGGGGCGGGCCGGTGACGGTAACGCATCCCGAGATCAAGCGCTTCTTCATGACGATTCCCGAAGCCGTCCAGCTGGTCTTGCAGGCCAGCGTGCTGGGCCGCGGCGGCGATGTCTTCGTCCTCGACATGGGAGAGCAGATCCGCGTGGTGGACCTGGCCCGCAACATGATCGTGCTCTCCGGCCACGTGCCGGACCAGGACATCAAGATCACCTTTACCGGGCTTCGCCCCGGCGAGAAACTCTACGAGGAGCTGTTCGACGGGGGGGAGCGCGTCGAGCCGACGGCGCACGCGAAGATCAAGCGGGCGGTGGGCCTGACGACCCTGGAGGGGGAAGGTCTTGTGCGTCATGTGCGGGAGCTCGAGGCGCTGCTCGACGGAAGCGATCCGGAGAGGCTCACAAGGAAATTGCAGGAGATGGTCCCGAACTACAACCGGAGTACTTGCGATGCCGCAAAGTAAAACGCCCGCGCCCAAAAAACTCAGCCGGTCGCTCCAGGCTGGCCTCGACAAGGTGCGGATGCTGGCTATGGATGTGGACGGCGTCCTGACTGACGCGGGGATGTACTACTCGGAGTCCGGCGATGAGTTGAAGAAGTTCAACACCCGCGACGGCATGGGGATCAAGATGCTCCAGGCTGCCGGCATCATCACGGCGTTCATCACGAAAGAGAATACAGCCATTGTCGAGCGTCGTGGGAAAAAGCTGGCGGTC
>JAUSHW010000096.1 GCA_030648395.1 Nitrospirales bacterium
TTCGGCCTGCGCGTGGCCTATTCGCACGAGCCCGAGCTCCAGGGGACGGGCGGCGGCATCGGGCAGGCCGCGCCCTTCCTCAAGGACGGGCCGTTCCTAGTGCTGAACGGGGATACGCTCTCCGCATGCGACCTGACAGGCTTGATCGCCGCACACCGCGCGGGCAAGGCCCTCGCCACCCTGGCTCTCCGGGAGGACCTCGAGGCCGCCCGCTGGGGGCCGGTCACAGTGGATGCGGGCGCACGGATTCTCCAGATCAACGGCGCGCCGCCGCTCGCGCCGCGAGCCGAGCCCCTGCCCGCGCCCTGCATGTTTGCCGGCATTCACGTGATGGAGCCGGCGGTGCTCGACGCCATTCCGCCGGGACCCGGCTCAATCATCGACGTCTATCACGCACTGATCGGAAAGGGTCTGGTGCTGCGAGGCTGGCGGATGAACGGCTACTGGTCGGACATCGGCACGCGGGAGCGGTACGAACAGGCGGAACGGGACGCCGCGGAAGGGCGACTGACTATCTCTTGACCTTGGCTGCCAGCAGATTCTTGCGGGTGTTCAGGGCCACGCGCTGGGCTTCGGTCGGGGCGTCGGGGCCTTTCTTCTTCTCGCCATAGTCCCGCAGGCCTTGCTCGACCAGATCGAGCGCCTCGGACACATTCCCGGATTTCTCCAGCAACTCGCTGAGCCGGAGGTAGGTGGGCACCATAAGGGCAAGATCGCGGTCTTCCTCGGCGTGACTCAGGATGTAGCGATAGTGCTCAATCGCGGTCTCGGCCTGGCTGCCCTCGGCGCGCAAGGCATTGAGCATGCGGAGCGAGATCCGGTCGGCGGACGCGCCCGCGATACCTACCCCTACGCGCGCTTCCGAAGACTTGTCGATCAGGGCCTTGAGATCCGAGTCGGACAGCCGGGTCTTGCCGCCGTTTTTCTTCGCCGCCGCCAGCGCGCTCACTGCCTGGGCCCATCCACCGTAGAGGCCGACCATGATGCACCGGCAGCCGCTCGGGTTCGTGCAGGGCTTGTCCTGGGGCGTGAATTTTTTGGACGCCACGAGGCCGGGAAGGAACACAAAATTGGTCGACTCCTTGCAGGCGAGGCACGCCTGGGCATCGCCCGGAGTCGCGTGGAGAAACAGCCGGACGCCGGACGTTTCCCAGAAATCCTTGGCCTTGATGCGGCCCGCCTTGACCTGCAAGTCATGAAACTTCCAGATGACGGTCAGGCCGAGGACGGCCATGAGGTAGGGATAGGTCTCGGGGAGTTGGATCTGGCTCAGCTGGTTCAGCAGGTCATCCATGGCTCGCTTCCTGAATGATTGTGGCCGGTTGTACCACGGCCCCTAAAAAAAAGGAAGGGAAAAGACACTTAGGCTGCAGGTTTGAAGAAGCGCAGGCGGAGAGCGTTGCTGACGACGCTGACGGAGGACGCCCCCATCGCGCCCGCCGCGAGAATCGGATTGAGCCAGCCGAGCGCCGCGGCTGGAATCAGGACGATGTTATAGACGAAGGCCCAGAAGAGATTCTGCTTGATGTTGCGCATGGTGGCGCGGCTCAGCGCGATGGCCGCCGACACGCCGCGCAGGTCGCCGCCCACCAGCGTGATGTCCGCCGCCTCGAGGGCCACGTCAGCGCCCGCGCCGATCGCGATCCCGACGTCGGCCTGGGCCAGCGCCGGCGCATCGTTGATGCCGTCGCCGACCATGGCCACCGTCTTCCCCTCGCCCTGCAGGCGTTTCACCTCGCGCGCCTTCGCCTCCGGCAGGACCTCGGCCAGGACCCGCTCGATGCCGACTTCCCTGGCCACCGCCGCCGCCGTGCGCGGGTTGTCGCCGGTCAGCATCACCACTTCGAGGCCGAGCGCCTTGAGGGCCGCCACCGCCTCGCGGGCATGCTCTTTCACCTGATCGGCCACGGCCACGACGCCGACGACGCTCACGCCGACCGCCACGAACATCGGCGTCAAGCCGGCTTCCGCCAACCGCGCGACCTCCCCCTCCAGCCCGGACACCGACAGGCCATCCGTTTCCATCAGCCGGAGATTGCCCACGCGTACCGGCTGTCCCTGCACCGTGGCCCGGATGCCATGGCCGGGGACGGCGGCGAAGTCCTTCGCGGCCTCCAGCGTGAGGTTCGCCTCCCTTGCCGTTTTCACAATCGCTTCGCCGATCGGATGCTCCGACCCCTGCTCGGCCGAGGCGGCGATCTGTAAAATCTTGTCCCGCGACCACCCGTCCCCACGGACAACGACCTGCTTGACGGCCAGTTCGCCCTTCGTCAGGGTGCCGGTTTTGTCGAGCACGACGGTCGTCAGCGCCCGCGCCTGCTCCAGCGCCGCGCCGCTCCGGATCAGAATCCCATGCTCCGCCCCGCGGCCGATCCCCACCATGATAGAGGTGGGCGTGGCCAGCCCCAGCGCGCAGGGACAGGCAATGATCAGCACCGCGACGAAATTCAGCAGCGCGGGCGTGAACGCCGGCGCCGGGCCAAACGCGAACCAGAGCCCGAACGTCAGCAGGGCGACGCCGATCACGATCGGCACGAAGACCGATGCCACCTGATCCACAAGGCGGGCGATCGGCGGTTTGGAGCCTTGCGCCTCCTCCACCAACCGCACGATGTGGGCCAGCGCGGTGTCGGCGCCGACCTGGGTGGCCGTGAATCGGAAACTGCCGGTGCAGTTCAGCGTGGCGCCGATGACCGTCTCGCCCGGTCCTTTATCCACCGGCATGGACTCGCCGGTCAGCATGGACTCGTCCAGCGCGGAATGGCCCTCCAGAATGACGCCGTCCACCGGGACCTTCTCGCCGGGACGGACGATCACCACATCGCCGACCCGCACCTCCCCGATTGGAATGTCCCGCTCGCGGCCGTCGCGGATGACGCGGGCCTGTTTGGCCTGGAGGCCGATCAGCCGGGTCAGGGCTTCGGACGTGCGCCCCTTGGCGCGGGCCTCGAGGAGACGCCCCAGGAGGATGAGCGTGATGATGGCGGCGGACGAATCGAAATAGACCTGCGGAGCGGCCCCGGCGGCGGTGAAGATGCCCGGCGCGAGGGTCGCGGCCACGCTGTAGCCATACGCAGCGGTTGTGCCGACCGCGATGAGGGTGTTCATGTCGGTGGTCCCGTGACGGGCCACCGCGAGCGCGCCTTTATAGAACTGCCACCCGGCCCAGAACTGAATGGGCGTGGTCAGCAACAGTTGCATCCAGAACGACGCTGATTGCGAAAGCGGCAGGCGAAGATGCTCCGACATGCTCAGGATCATCACGGGCACAGTCAGTGCGGCGGCAAACCAGAACCGCGCCCTGAGCGACCGATAGGCGGCTTGCTTGCGCTCCGCTTTCAACGCAGGCGTCTCCATCTCGCGCGCGGCCGGCATGACGGGGGTGTAGCCGAGACCGCGAATGGCCGCCTGAATCATGTCGGGAGTCGCGACGCCGGACTGGTATTCGACCGTGGCCTTCTCCGTCGCGAGGTTCACCGACGCACGGACAACACCGGGCACGTCGCTCAGGCCCTGCTCGATCTTAGCAACGCACGACGCGCAGGACATGCCTTCGATTGGAATCGTAAGCGACGCGGGCTTGGCAACATTACTTGTCCCTCTCCCCTGGAGGGAGAGGGCTGGGGTGAGGGGGGCCTTCGACTCCGCAGGCTTCGTCCGCATGGGCATCATCGTCACCATCTGCACAGACGGCAACGCCATACCCTTCGGGGCACCCTTCAGGACCGCAACCGGATCCTTCTCGAACGTCCGCTTGCAGCCCGGCGCGCAGAAATAGTACGTGGTTCCCTCATGAACCGCCGTCGCCGGAGCCTTCTGCTCGTCCACCGTCATCCCGCAGACCGGATCAATCGCCATAAGAGAAGACTATAGGGCGGAAGAGGGGAGGGTCAAGGGAGGGCTAACGCTTTGGTCTATGCCTTTCAGTTCGCCTCTTCTGTAGTGCCTGATTTTGCCCTTCCAAGAGCTCCGAAAAACTTGATTATGGCGGGCACGCCAGCCGCAATCCCTGTGGCTAACGCCATGGTCGACTTAAAGAAGTCCTGCTGTGTCATATAAAGAAATGCGCCGATCCCGAGAGCGCTCATGAGCAAGGGAATTTCCATACGCTTCCAGACGCTTGATTCTAGTTCTTTTCTCCAAGCTTTGACATATTCAGGACGACAACATTCTGAAAGCACGAAGCGTTTAAAACTTTGGCTCATGAATCTTAAGGCTGGATCCTTCACAAGGATTCTGCGCTCTAATAAACTGTGGATCTCACAATTATTCCAATTGATAAAGCCGTCACGAGCAGCATGGTAGAGAATAAACTGTTCGTCTTTAGAGCAACTTGCCCAAAAATAAAGATAATAGGCGCGAGCCTGATGACAAAATTCAGCAATTACTTGTTCTGGGGTAAAACCAGCAATATCAACTCGGATAGCCATATCTTGACCGATTCGGTGCAAGTAACTTAAGGATCTG
>JAUSHW010000113.1 GCA_030648395.1 Nitrospirales bacterium
GATGGAGACGAGGTCCTTCTCCTCCGCGAGCCATGCCGTGGCGTGCAGAAAGAAATCGGTATTGCCGGAAAAATCCAGATAGGCATTGCTGGCGAAATCCGAGTCGCCGATGAACAGGATCGCCGGCTGGCGGGTATTCTCCTCCGGGCTCGTGCGGGCGACGACCAGGCCTGCCAGTGTCAACGGTCCCGGCTGGTCGTTCTTGGGATCGAAATCGTGAGACTGGTCGATTCCAGCGGAAGGGGTTTCGGTGCGGCTCCAGCTGCGGGCGCTGGATTTGGCCAGGGGGTGAAACGCCCACTCCTTGGCCTTGCTGTCGAGAAAGCCGACCGGTCGGGCAAGGGGAAACATGGTGAAGACCTGTCCCAAATCGTGGGTGATCTCGTGGGTGCCGTAGGTGTTCACCACCGGCATGGTCAAGTCGCCGCCCTGGATGGTCTGGGTGTCCAGAACGGTCCGGTTGTCGGCCTGCAGGCCCCAGCTTTCCAGGAAGCCCTCAAGTCCGGCCCGGGACCCTGGATCCAGCATCACCAGCAGCCGGCCGCCTTTGTTGACATAGTCGGTGAGGAGGGCCTGCTCCTCGCGAGACACCTGTTTTTGGGGCCCTCCCAGAACGAGCACGGAGGCGTTCGGCGGGATCGCTTTGGATTCGTACAGCGAGAGCGCCCTCGTGACATACCCCTGCCGCTCCAGGGCTTCTTTTAAAAATGAATACCCGCTCTTGTCGGCCTCCTCCAGCAGATGTTCCGCGTGGCCCGTCAGGAAGTACAGGGTCTTTTTCTCGTCCCTGGTCACGCGGATCAGTGCGTTCGTCAGCTCCTGCTCGGACGCGGACGTGATTCGGGTCTCCTGCTTGCCGCTCTCCAGTACCGCGGTGTCCGGCCGGGTGAGGCCGTACTGGCGGGCGATACCGGGCTTTTTATCCGGGTCCACGAATTCCACCGTCAGCTTGGTGGTGCGGGTTTTGTAGCTGTCGAACAAATCGCGATAGGCCGCTCTGGCGGGACCCTGATCCCCGGTGAAGACGGTTGCCTTGACCTCCCTCGGCAGGTCGCGCAGCAGGCGGGCTGTCTGCGGGGCGAGGGTGAACCGCTTCGTCTCCGAGAAGTCCCAGCGGACGTTGTGGCGGGCGGCGAGGAAGTTGACGATGCCGAGAATGGTCGCGAACAGCACGATCATCAGGAGGCTGTTCAGGCCCAGCCTCGTGGACCGGCGCGCCGAGATTTCCCGGAACATCTCGTAATGGGCGACGAGAAAGAAGGTCAGGCAGACCGCCGCCAGGCCTTCCACTCCCGCGATGAGCCAGGTGCGCTCCGGGGCCACGACGTAGATCACCCCGCCGGCTCCTGCCAGGGCGCCTCCCAGCGTGCCCAGGAGAAATGTCGCGCGCGCGGACATCATCGCCACCGCTGGGATTCGATGACCCGGTGTGTCAGGAAGAGCATGAAGACGATCCCCGCCGTGAAGTAGACCACGTCGCTCGTCGTGACCAGGCCCTTTACCATGTGCTCGAAATGCTCGAGCGGGGAGAGGTATGACAGGACCTTGCCGAACGCCGAATCGGCGAACACCTGCCCGGCCCATCCGAACAGCCAGAACAGGAGCAGCCCCCCGAAACTCAGGATCACGGCGATGATCTGGTTCTCGGTCACGCCGGAGGCCAGGAGGCCGGCGCTCAGAAACAGTCCGCCCATGAGCAGCACACCGAGGTACGCGGTCAGGAGCGGCTCCCACTGGAATTGCGCAAAGGGGGCCAGGGCCAGCGGGCCGACCGCCGTCAGGGCCAGCATGCCGGCGAATACCGTGAAGGCCGCGAAGAATTTCCCGACGACAATGTCCGTGATCGTGACCGGCGAGGTCACGAGGAGCTCCATCGTCTTGAGCTTCTTCTCTTCGGCGAACAGGCGCATGGTCAGCATCGGCACTACCAGGAGCAGGATGACCGCCATATTGGCGAAGACGGGCCGGAAGACGATTTCGTTCAGGTTGAGATCGGGCAGGCTGCCCTGGCCGCGCAGCATCTGAAGGCTCCGGTTGCTGGCGGTCGCGACGGCGAGGAACGACAGTAGGCCGATGAGCAGGAGAAAGACGGAAGCGACGACATACGCGATCGGCGACACGAAGTATGAGCGGATCTCTTTACGCACGATGGCGCTGATCGGGCTCATGGGTGCGCCTCCACGCCTTCTTCATGCTGCGTCAGGCGGAGGAAGACGTCTTCCAGGGTCATCGTCACCAGTTTCAGCTCCAGCAGGCCCCACTCGTTCCGGACGGCGAAGCGGGCGAGGTCGTCCCGGAGGTCATGGCCTAGTTCGGCCTCCACCAGGAACGTGGCCGGGTCCGCCTGATGAACCGAGAGCACGCCGGGCAGGGTTTGGAGGCGATCCCGGGCGTCGGGCGTAGGGGATTTGAGTGTGAGGCTCACTTTCTCGGAGCGTCGCAAGCGGGCGGACAGCTGATCCTGCGAGTCCTCCGCCACGATCCGGCCTTCGTGAATGATGACCACGCGCTGCGCCACCGCCGTGGCCTCCGGCAGGATGTGAGTGCTCAGGATGATGGTATGGGAGCCCGCCAGCGTTTTGATCAGCTGCCGGATCTCGATGATCTGTTTCGGGTCGAGCCCGACCGTCGGCTCGTCCAGGATGAGGACCGGGGGATCGTGGATCAGCGCTTGGGCGAGCCCCACGCGCTGCTTGAATCCGCGCGAGAGGTTGGCGATCAGCCGGCCCCGCACCTCGCCGAGCGAGAGCTGCTCCAGCGTCCGGTCCAGGGCGCCCGGGAGCCGCTCCGGCTCGATCCCCTTGAGGCGGCCGACGAAGGTGAGATATTCGACGACCGTCATTTCGGTGTAGAGCGGGGGCACTTCCGGCAGGTATCCGATGGCGCGTTTCACCTCTCTGGGATTGTCGAAGCAGTCGTAGCCGGCCACCCGTGCGGAACCGGACGTGGCAGGCATGGAGGCAGTGAGAATCCGCATGGTGGTGGTCTTGCCGGCGCCGTTCGGGCCGAGAAACGCCAGGACTTCGCCCTTCTCAACGGAAAAGCTGACGTCGGCGATCGCGGTCTTCGGACCGTATTGCTTGGTGAGATGCTCGACCTGGATCATGGATGCGCTGCGAAGCGTGTGTTCCCGGTGTGTGCTGCATCTTAGCCGCTGGATTGGAGGGCAGTCAAGGAAAGGCGCGGGGAAGATTTTCCGGCGGCGGCAAGAAAATTATTGACATTCCGACGCGTTCCGCTATATTCACACGAAATTTCCAGAACCTGAAATTTTAGAAAATTCCCAAAATGGGGAGGTGAACGGACGACAAATTGGACACTCTCAATACAGTAATAAAGGAGGGGGAATAAATTGCACGCACTCGGCCGGCATTTGGTGCTTGAGTTGAACGGTTGCAATCCCAAGCTCCTCGGTGATGTAAAGAGAGTGGAAGAGATCATGGTCGCTGCGGCCAAGATCGCCAAGGCCACCATCGTCGGCGTCCATTTCCACCAGTTCAGCCCCTTCGGCGTCAGCGGCGTCGTGGTCATTGCGGAATCCCACCTCGCCATCCATACCTGGCCCGAGCACGCATACGCCGCCGTGGATATTTTCACCTGCGGCGAGACCCTCAATTCAGAACTCGCCGCACAGCATCTTGTGGAGAAATTCCAGTCCCGCCAGCCCTCGCTCATGGAACTCAAGCGCGGGCTGATACCCGACTCCAAACCTGCCAAGGTGTCCGGCAAGGTCACCAAGGAGGCGAAGGAGGTCTTTGCCTATGGCCGACCCAAACAACTCCAAGTGGTTTCATGAGCGGCTGGGGCCCGGCGAGGGGCACGTCCACGAAGTAAAGACCGTCCTCTTCTCGAAACAAACCCCCTTCCAGCAGATCGAGGTCGTCGAACTGGGCGGCTACGGTCGCTCGCTCATTCTTGACGGCAAGGTTCAGTCCACGCAAGCCGACGAGTTTATCTATCATGAAGCGCTGGTTCACCCGGCGCTGCTGACGCATCCGGACCCGAAGCGCGTGCTGGTCGTCGGCGGGGGGGAAGGCGCGACGCTGCGCGAGGTGCTCCGGCACCGCACGGTCGAACGGGCGCTGATGGTGGACATTGATAAGGAGGTTGTGGAGGTCTCCCGTGAACTGCTGCCGGGCTTTCATGCCGGCGCATTCGACGATTCCCGGACCGAGCTCGTGTTCGAGGACGCGCGGCGGTGGATCGAAACCCACGACGAAATCTTCGACGTCATCATCATCGACCTCTCCGATCCGATTGAAGAGGGCCCGTGCTATCGGCTCTACACGCGGGAGTTCTACCGGCTGGTCTGCCGGCGGCTGTCTCCGCAAGGGACGATCGCGCTTCAGTCGGGGACGGTGGCGCCGCAGGACCTGCTTAACTTCAGTGCGATCTACCGCACGCTGCTGACCGCGTTTCCCGTCGTGTGTCCCTATACGGCCAACGTGCCCTGTTTCGGCCTGCCGTGGGGATTCCAAGTGGCCTCGAAAGAGGTCAACCCGCGGTCGTTTTCGGCGGGGGACTATGATGGTATGATCGCCAAGCGGATCACGGGCGAGTTGAAGTATCTCACCGGAGAGGTCTGCGCGGCCCAGTTCGCCCTGCCCAAGCATCTTCGGGAGCGCATCGAGCGCGAGACCCGCGTCATCGAGGACGACGCGCCGCTGTATATCTACCACTGAATCCCGCCGGCGCTGGGCTGGGGATGCATGAGGAAACGGCGAGATGCCCAAGCCGCTCGCGGTCGTGATTCTCGGCGCCGGCCCTGAAGGGACGGAGCTCCTCGCCACGCTTTTGCACGTGCCGGGGGTTGAGATTCTGGTGATCGCGGACTGTGATTCGTCGTCGCCGGGCCTCGAGGTCGCCGAGGCCGCCGGCGTGCGCACGACTTCAGGCCCTGTTCGCCTGCCGGTGCTGCGCCGGGCCGATGTGATTTTCGATGCCGGCGGTGATTCGAAGCTGGTCGGCCCGATCCAGCGAAACAAGCTGCTCAGACCCAAGCTGCTCGACGGGCCGGCCACGCACCTGGCCCTGCGCCTGCTGACGCAGTATCGGCAGGGGCAGGCGCAACTGCGTCAGGTCGAGCGCATGACGGTCACGGGGAATCTGCTGGCCTCCGCGGCCCATGAACTCAACAACCCGCTGCTCGTTGTCACAGGCTATTCCGCGCTCGCAGACGCCCACTTCCAGTCCGGTTCTCTTGCAGAAGCCCGCGAAGACATCAAACGGATGGCTGAGGCGGCGGATCGGCTGCGGGTGCTCATGGAGCGATTCCTGAAATTTGGCCGGCCGGCGTCCAGCTCGGATGTGCCGTGCGATGTGAATGCATGCGTGCGCGCCGTCGTGCGCATGCTGGAGCATGATCTGCGCCGACTGGATATCCGGCTCGTGACATCCCTGGCGCCGGCCTTGCCGCCCGTGTTTGCCGACCCCCAAGCCGTACAGGAAGTCCTGGTCAATCTGATGACCAACGCCCGGGAGGCGATCACCGCGAGCCGCCAGGGCGTCATGATCACCTGTGAAACAGCGGCTGGTCTGAATGATACCGGTCGGTACGTCCAGATCCGGATCGGGGATGACGGCCCGGGTATTCCACGCGTTCACCTGCCCCACATCTTTGAGCCGCTCTATACCACCAAAAGCCCCGGGCCCAACACGGGGATGGGCCTCGCCGTCTGCTATGGGACTGTGTCGGCCCTGGGCGGAACGATCACCTGCGACAGCAAGCCGGAACAGGGAGCGCTCTTCACCATCCGACTGCCTGCCGGCGAACCGGACGGCACAGGCGGGCAAGGGTCCTAATGCGGATTCTG
>JAUSHW010000117.1 GCA_030648395.1 Nitrospirales bacterium
GTGTGGTTGGGTCCCACCAGAATGACCGTTGAGGGAATGGTGATTCTGCTGTACACGGCTCCGGCGACGGCTCCCGAATACATCAGCCCGGCATGCGGGCACAGGATCGCCCGTGCGTCCACGTGCGGCGCGCCGGGTTCAAGCAGCGCCTGGACTTGTGCGTTCAGGCGTTCGGCTGTGCCTTCATAAAACCGCCCCGCGCAGGCCGGAGGACGTTGTGCTGGCAGAGCGGCCATGTTTACGCGGGGCGCTGCGCGACGAGCGAGGCGGTGAAGGGGCCCTTGTCGGGAACGTGCGCGCCTTCGCGATAGGCGAGAACGCGGAGCCCGCTGAACAAGGTGAGGAGTTCGTTGCGTTCCAGGCAGAGCTCGCGCCGCCGGGGGTGGTTGAACCGCTCATGGTTGTCGATGAGAAAGGTCTCGTAGACGAGGATGCCGCCGGGCTTCAAGGCTTGTACGATCTGTGGCATCAAGTCCCGCTGTAGGTAGTAGAAGACGGTGATGAGATCGAAGGAGGCGGGGGGAATCGTGGGGGCCTGCTCAAGGTCGACCAGTCGTGTCGTGATGGCGGAGAGCCTCAACGATGCGGCTGTCGAACACAGTTCCTTGAGCGCCCCGGCGTCCCGGTCCCAGGCCTCGACCTGAAAGCCTTCACGTGCCAGATACAGTGCATTCCGGCCCCGCCCACAGGCTAGGTCGAGGGCCCGACCCGTGGCGTAAAGCGGTCGGTGACGCACGAGCCAGTCGGCCGGCCTTGTACCATGCGGGTCATCGGCCGCCTGCCTGGTGATCTTCGCGCCGGTGGATTCACGAACGCCCTTGACCGGCGGCTTCAGCTTCCGCACCCACAGGGTGACTTCCGCCACGGGAAACTCCGACAGGATGGCGTGCGCCATCTGTTCGGCCATGGTTTCCAGCAAGTGGAAGCGCTGCGTCTGGGCAATCGCCAGGACTCGCTCCGTAACCCTGAGGTAGTCCACGGTTCGAACCAGATCATCCGTGGCCGCCGCCGCCGCCATGTCCAGGGACAGTTCGAGGTCGACTGCCATCGGCTGGGGCGCCTCGCGCTCGGCTTCCGTAACGCCGCAATAGCCCTGGAACTCCAGTCGTTCGATGATCAGCCGATCGTCCACGTTTCGATGCTCCTAAGTGAAGTCCCAGGAAACGCTACCTAGACAGGTTCGGCAATGTCAAGGCGGCATCGGCAGGGGTTTCCCCTTGACTAACCTTCGAGGCGGCTCCTACAATCTTGATAACAATGAGTGAATTCACCCACTTCAACGAAGCCGGCCGGGCGCGCATGGTTGACGTGTCCGGGAAGGGAGCGACGCCCAGGACGGCGACGGCCCAGGCGCGCATCCTGATGCAGCCCGAAACTCTTGAGAAGATCCGCCGCGGGAACATTGCCAAAGGGGATGTTCTGGCGGTCGCCCAAACCGCCGGGATCATGGGCGCGAAGCGCACGCCGGACCTCATCCCCATGTGCCACCCCCTCCTGATCACCGGCGTCGACATTGATTTCAAGGAAGATCCCCAGCCGAACCGTGAGGGGCTGTGCAGCATCACGGCGACGGCCACCGTCAAGACCACCGGGCAGACTGGCGTGGAAATGGAAGCGCTCACGGCGGTGACCGTGGCGGCGCTCACGATCTACGACATGTGTAAGGCCGTGGATCGGGGCATGGCGTTCTCCGACGTCTGCCTGCTCGAAAAGGCCGGCGGGAAGTCCGGCGCGTACGTCCGAAAGACCTGAGGCCTGCCATGATTACCCTCAAGCTGTTCGGACTCCTGAAAACGCTGGCTCGGAACCAGACCGAGGTGAGTGTGGCGCTCAGCGGCGGGCAGACCGTGGGGGATCTGATCGGGCTGCTCGACAAGGAATATCCCGAGATGGCCGAACTGGTCCATAAAAAGAAGGTACTCATCTCCGTCAATCACGAGGTCGCGCACCCCGAAACCGTCATCGGCGAGGGAGACGAAGTGGCCCTGTTGCCTCCGTTCGCCGGCGGCTCACCGGCCGAATCCGATGCGATGCTTGTGCGGGTGCAGCGGGAGGACTTTTCGATCGACGCCGAACTTGCGCGCGTGCGCGCGCGGTCGAGCCGCATCGGCGGAATCGCGGTCTTTCTGGGGACCGCCCGTGACCGGTCCAAGGGCCGCGACGTGAGCAGCATCACGTTTGAGTACTATGAAGGGATGGCCCAGAAGAAACTGCGGGAGATCCGCGAACGGGCGCTCAAGGACTTCGACGTGATCGAGGTTCTGCTCGTCCATCGCTACGGCGACATTCAGGTCGGCGAGAACATCGTGCTGGTGATCGCCGCCGCGGAGCACCGGGCCGAGGCGTTTCGCGCGTGCAAGTGGAGCATCGACGAGCTGAAGCAGATCACCCCGATCTGGAAGCTCGAGAGCACGCCGGACGGCGAGGTCTGGGTGGAGGAGCATCCGTGAGCGCGGCGCCGCTGAAGGGCGACCTACCTGCCGTGCAGGATACGTTCGGCCGGCCGCTGCGCAGTCTGCGCCTGTCCGTCACGGACCGGTGCAACCTGCGCTGCAACTACTGCATGCCGGAAGAGGAATACACCTGGCTGCCCCGCGAAACCCTGCTCACGTTTGAAGAAATGACGACGCTGACAGAGCTCTTCACCGACCTGGGGGTGGACAAGGTCCGGCTGACCGGCGGCG
>JAUSHW010000130.1 GCA_030648395.1 Nitrospirales bacterium
AAGTGAAGGCTCCTCTTCGTAGAGCGGCCCATACGCAGCCTGCACCAACTCGGCAAGCCGTCTCCCGTGAGAGAGCAGCAGCCGCTCACGCTCCAATTCACGATCTTCGCCGACACGCAGATTGGCCCCCGTCATTTCCTCCACTTGGTAGCGCAGCAGATCTTCGCGCGCCTGCCTGTCCGCCAACGCCGTTCGCCGTTCAGCTAAACGCGCCTCAAGCCCGTGCCACGTCCCGAATGCCGCCGCATAGTCCGCGCGCGCGTCGGCCAACCCGCCGAACTCGTCGAGCAGATCCAGTTGCACGGTCGGTTTGAACAGGGATTGGTGCTCGTGCTGGCCGTGGATGTCCACGAGGAGGCCGCGGAGCGACTGCAGGACGTTAAGCGGCGCCGGCCGCCCATTGATGTGAATGCGGTTTTTGCCGGCCCGCGACAGAATGCGGCGCAGAATCAGCTCATTCTCGCCCGAACTGATGAGATCCTGTTCTTGCAGGACTCGTGCGACCGGACTTCCCGGCGCGAGGGAGAACACGCCCGAGACTTCGGCTTCCTCAGCGCCCGCCCGGATGAGGTCGGCCGAGGCGCGCCCCCCCACCAGGAGATCCACCGCGTCCACAAGGATGGATTTCCCGGCGCCCGTTTCGCCGGTAAAGACCGTAAACCCCTCCGCAAACTCAAGCCCGATTTCTTCGATGATTGCGAAGTTGCGGATGCGGAGTTCCGTCAGCACACGGGGACTTTATGCCGTCGGGGCCTTGAGGAGATTGTCGATCGCCTCCTTGAGGGCCCGCTTCGGCACGGCGCCGACGACTTTCTCGACCATCTGGCCGTTTTTGAAGAACAGCAGCGTGGGGATGCTCATGATGCCGTATTTGCCGGCGATGTCGGGGTTCTCATCCGTATTCAGCTTCAAGACTTTGAGTTTGCCGTCGTACTCAGTCGCCAATTCGTCGACGATGGGCGCCACCATCTGGCAGGGCCCGCACCAGACGGCCCAGAAATCCACCATGACCAGGTTGTTCGCCTTGCCCACTTCCGTCTCCCACGTCGTCGCGCTCACCGGTACTGCCTTGCTCACGATTAATCCCCCCCACATGAAGATGATTGCGTTGCTTGTTAAAATGTAGCCTACCCTACCCATTGCAAAGCTGTCAACGAACGGTCCGGCTACATTCGCTCCGGGCCCGGCGAGGGCCGTCGGTGCGGTTTTGACAGGGCCTGCAGGTAGTCAATCACGTCTTCAAGGTCGGCGCCGTTCAGTCCGATCCAGCGCGGCATCTCCTCGTTCAGGGTGTTCCCTGCGGGGTCAAGGCCGGCGACCACCGCCACCTTGATCGTCTCCCGCGTGAAGGCCGGATGGCGGCGGTTCGAGAACTCGTGCTCGTGCCCGTTGGGATCCGTCAGGTTCGAGAAGGTGATATTGGGCGCCGGGATGCCGTGCATCATACCGCCCCGGCCGTCCTCACCATGGCACATGGCGCAGCCCGCACCTTCCATCCCGTGGCTGTTCTGCACGACACGGCCCGATGCGGTGGTCCCGTGCAGGAAGATGCGCCGGCCGTTGTCGGTGTGCGAAACCGGAACCAGATCGCCGGCGACGGCGCCGGCCGCCCCCAGCAAAGCGAACGCTGCGAGAACCCATCCGATACGTGCATGCATGCGTGATTATGCGGGCCGCGCCCGGTTGGTTGTCAAGCACGGGAAAGGGGCGCGTCCCGGCGCGCCCGGGGTGGGCGGGTGTAATAGAGTACCCTTATCGCAGTCTCTGGATGTCCAGCCCGAGCCGCTGGAAGAGCCCGCGATACAGCCCGCTGAACGGCGAATCCGAGAAGCCCACGCCGCCGAGCGTGAACAGGACCGCGAATTCCGTCTGGTCCGGGCGCTGATTCAACATGATACCGGCGCCCCAGCAACGGCCGGAACCGACATAATAGAGCCCGTAGTTCAGTTCCGGAAATTGCCCAGTGTCCTGATCAAGGTAGCCCCGCGCCACGGCATAGAGATTGTAGGGAAGCGCAAAGCCGACTTCAGCGGTATAGAAATTCGTCTTCTGGAATTGGAACAGCGCCTCGTTCAACGTCATGGGATTGAACAGGTCTCCCCTCACCGCCACCTGCCCCTGGTGGGTGAACCGCTGGCCTATGGAAAAGAAAAACTCCTTGGTGAGATTCACCGTGAGGTCGGTGTTGAAGGCCGAGACGGCGGACTGGGCGTGATTGTAAAATACGTCCACATCGAGTTCCGCCGACACTGGGACGGCCGTCCGCACAATGAACTCGCCTCGCAGATCCGACCAGGGCTTTCCTGTCGGCGAAGACGCGACGTGCTGGCTCTGCGTCAATCGGGCATAGCCCATCTCCACATAGCGCCGAGTCTCGCCATCGCCGATCATCGCGGACAATCGGTTCGTCAACGAGTACGTCAGCAGGTTTTTCCTGGTGAGCCGGTCCACGTCGTTGAAAAACGGAATGTCGGCTTGCGGGGACGGCGCGAGATACTCATAGGTCATGGACGGCTCGATCTTGTGGGTGAAGGCCCTCCCCCCCTCTTGCGTGAACCGCCGGATGAGACGGGTGTCGGCCGTGGTGCTGACGTAGACCGCCTCCCGCGTCACCGCGTCGGATGATTGCGCGCTCCGGCTGTACCAAGTCTCGCGAACGCCGACGAGCGGCGTCACCGTGAGATAACGGTCGATGGGAATCGGCACCCATAACCGGGGGAACATATCCCCCCGGCTCCCGTCCAGCCCCTCCTGACGGTGGAAGCTGTCGAAGGTGACGTCCAACCCGCCATAGACTGGAAGCCCTCCCCACAACCGTGCTGGGGCAAGGCTGTACCCGAGTTGCGGCATGGTCTGAAGCACCGTCTTGTCCGACAGCGACGTCAGATTCTGCGAAAAGCGCGTCAACCCATACATCACGTGGTTGTCCCACCGCTGGGACAGAAAGGCCTGCGACTCCTGATAGACCGCCACGCGCTGGATGACGTTCTCGCTCAAGGCGCGGAAGGTGTCCTTCTGGTTCACGTAATTGAGGTCTACCCGTCCCTGGAGATCGTCAGGGAAATTCGTGCGATGCCTGAAAATGAGATCCCACCGTTTGGCGTTGAGCTGATTGTCCTTGAAGAATCGGGTCCACACGCGGCCGTCAGAATTTTTCGACAGATAGTAGCGGTACTCCAGATCGCCGCCCGTGCCCTGTTTGCCGCGGTAGTCCAGCGCCACAGTCGCGTCCTGGCTGGGGCTGATGTCCCAGAAAAAGGCCTGGCGTATCTTGAATCCTTGCTGGCTGCTCGTGCCAAGCTGGGGGAAGAGCAGGCCGGTCGCCCGATCCCGCTTGGCAGGGAACAGCGTCGCCGGCAGGTAGAACACCGGGACATCCAGGATGCAGAACTTTGTGTGGCGGGTGCGCAGGAACCCCTCCACGTCCAGTTCAACTTTTTCGGACGTGAAGCGCCAGGGAGCGGTTTCGCCTTCGAGCGTGCTGCACGTCGTATACGAGGCGTCCTCGATCCGGTATTGCTCATCGGACAGGCGTTCCATCACGCGGGCGTCCAATGTGAAATTGCCTTCCAAC
>JAUSHW010000146.1 GCA_030648395.1 Nitrospirales bacterium
GATGCGGTGGACGGTCAGCCCGTTGTAGAAGCCTTTCCTGACAAGCTCCGTGAATCTGGCGACGGTCTTGGGCGCAACGTCGGAAAGCAGCTCGATGGTGAGCTTGCCCCGATCCGTCTCGATCAGGACATGCGCGCCCGGCGCCCGCCCGGGCGGCACCACAGGCGGAGCGGCAGGCTTATCAGCTTTGGGAGTCTGCCCAACCGTGGGCGGCTTCTCAGCTTTGGGGGCCTGAGCGAAAATGGGCGAGACGAAACCGACGAGGCACAAGAGGGAAGCGAGCCACGCGTTCCGCATCCAGACCATGGCTCGCTTCCCTCCGCTCTCTACTTCTCGACGATCGTGACCGTCATTTCGATCCGCTCGTTGGGCAGGTCATTCTGGCCTTTCGGCGCACTCACGATCTTATCTGCCACGTCCATGCCCTTCGTGACCTCCCCGAAGGCCGTGTACTGCTTGTCCAAAAACGACGAGTCCTTGACCACGATGAAGAACTGCGAGCCCGCGCTGTCCGGATGATTGGATCGCGCCATCGAGACGATGCCGCGCTTGTGCGGCTTGTCGTTGAATTCCGCCTTCAGCTTATGCGGAGGCGGAGGCCCGCCCATCCCGTACTCGCCCTTCTTGTTGGGGTCTTTCGTATTGGGATCACCGCCCTGGATCATGAATCCAGGGATGACACGGTGAAAGAGCGTCTTGTCGTAAAAACCGGACTTGGCCAGCGTGATGAAGTTCTCCACATGCTTCGGCGCCAGTTCCGGGAAAAACTTGATCTCCATCTCGCCGAACTTGGTCTTGATGATCGCGTGGGACTGCATTTTCCCTCCTTCTGTCGGCTTTTTGTCTTCGGCACCAAAGGCAGCGCCCGATATACCCATGAGCAACAACGTCAACGTGATGATTCCGAACTGGTACCGCATGATCCCTCCCCATCCTTTCTCAGTTGTTCCAACGCCTGTTTGGCGGCCATCTGCTCCGCCTCTTTCTTGCTCTTTCCGACGCCAACCCCGTAATAATCGCCCCGGATCAGAATTTCCACCTCGAACAGCTTCTCATGGTCCGGCCCCGTCTCCCGGATCGTCCGATACTGCGGGAGCATCTCAAAGTCCCGCTGGCAGAGCTCCTGGAGGTCGGTCTTGAAGTCCCCCTTCGCAAGGGACTTGTCGCAGGAGGCCAGCTCATCGTGGAATGCAGTCTTGACGCATGTCGACGCGGCTTCCATGCCGCCGTCCAGATACACGCCGGCGAACAGCGCCTCGAGCGCGTCCGCCAGAATGGACGGCTTGCTGCGGCCCTCTGTCTTGGTCTCGCCCCGGCCCAGGCGAAGCGGCTCGCCCAGCCCGATCCTCTTCGCCACGCGCGCAAGAGCCTTTTCGCTGACCAGCCGAGCCCGCAGCTTCGAGAGCTCCCCCTCCGCCGCCTCGGGGAAGGCATGCAGCAGATACTCGCTCACGACGAGGTCAAGAACCGCATCGCCCAGGAACTCAAGCCGCTCATTGTCGGCCTCCCTGGGTTTCCGCGCCTCATTGAGATAGGACCGGTGGGTGAGCGCTTCAAGCAGCAGGCGGGGTTGTCGAAAGCGGTACTCGATCCGGCGTTGAATCTCATCCAACCCATCTGTCGACATACATTGTCAGGCCGCGTAACGCGAAAAAATCAGGCAGGCGTTGACCCCTCCAAACCCGAACGAATTGGAAAGGACGGTGTGGACCTCGGCCGGACGGGCGATGTTGGGAACGCAGTCCAGGTCGCACTCGGGATCGGGAACGTCCTGATTGATGGTGGGAGGCAGCACCCCGCGTTGAATGGCCAGAATGCTGAAAATCGCTTCGACTCCGCCGGCGGCGCCGAGCAGATGCCCGGTCATGGACTTCGTGGAGCTGACCGCCAGGCCGCGTGCGTGTTCTCCGAAGACCTGCTTGATGGCATTGGTTTCGATGCGGTCCGCCATCGTCGACGTGGCGTGCGCGTTCACGTACCCAATCGCATCCGGCGTCAATCCGGCATCCTTCAGAGCGAGACGCATGCATCGAACCGCACCGGCTCCGTCTTCCGGCGGCGCGGTGATATGGTGGGCGTCGGCGGTCATGCCGTACCCCAGGATCTCGGCATAAATCCGCGCCCCGCGGCGGCGCGCCGACTCCAGTTCCTCCAGCACCAGCACACCCGCGCCTTCGCCCAGCACGAACCCGTCACGCTCCTTGTCGAAGGGGCGGCTTGCCCGCTCCGGGTCGTCGTTGCGCGTCGAGAGCGCCTTGGCCGAGGCGAACCCCGCCACACACAACGGGGTGATCGCGGCCTCCGTGCCGCCGGCCACCATCGCGTCCGCCTCTCCGTGCTGGATGATCCTGAACGCATCGCCGATGCAGTGATTGCCGGTCGCGCAGGCCGTCACCGCGCAGGAGTTCGGGCCGCGCGCGCCGATCCGCATGGACACCTGCCCGGAGGCGAGATTGATGATGACCATCGGAATGAAGAACGGGGAGACCCGGTCCGGCCCCTTGTCCAGCAACACCTTATGGTAGGCCTCGATGGCCGGCAGGCCACCGATGCCGGAGCCGATATACACGCCGACACGATCGGCATTCTCTTCGGTGACCTTGAGCCCGGAATCATCCACCGCCATCTGGCTGGCGCCGACGGCAAAATGGATAAACGTATCCATTTTCTTGATATCTTTTTTTTCGATGTAGTCGGCCGGGTTGAAGTCTGTGACCTCCCCCGCAATCTGACAGGCATGGTGCGAGGGATCAAACTTGGTGATCCGCCTGACCCCCGACTTGCCGGCGCAGAGCGCGCTCCAGGTCTTCTCCACCCCGATTCCCAACGGGGTGATCAGGCCAAGGCCCGTGACAACAACCCGCCTTTTCAGGATTTCGCTCCCCATCAGACGCGCAACCGGTCCGGCAGTGCCTAGCTGTTCTCTTTGATGAAATCCACGGCATCGTGGACGGTCAGGATTTTTTCGGCCTTTTCGTCCGGGATTTCGATCTCAAACGCCTCTTCAAAGGCCATCACCAACTCAACCGTATCCAATGAGTCGGCGCCGAGGTCTTCGACAAACTTGGCGTCCGGGACCACGTCCTCCTCCTCCACGCCCAACTGCTCGGCGATGATCTTCTTCACCCGTTCTTCAATAGCTGCCATAGATTTTGCCACCTTCCACCTCCAGATCTTCAACCATGATCTTCACACGCGCTAAGGGCAGCCCCCCTCACGCCATTAACATTCCCCCATTCACGTGAAGCACATGCCCCGTGATATACGCCGCCGTCGGCGAAACCAGAAACAGCACGGCTTCGGCCACGTCCGCCGGACTCCCGAGCCGGCCCAGCGGAATCTGCTTGAGCAGCGCCTCTCGAACCTCTCCGCCAAGTTTTTCGGTCATGGCCGTTTCGATAAAACCCGGCGCCACGGCATTCACCGTGATCCCCCGGCTTGCGTACTCGCGGGCCACCGTCTTGGTGAATCCGATCACGGCCGCCTTCGAGGCCGCGTAGTTCGCCTGTCCCGCATTCCCCATCACACCAACGACCGACGCGATATTTACCATGGCGCCGCCCCGCTGCTTGGTCATGGCGGGAAGCACGGCCTTGGTGCAATGGAACGTCCCCTTCAGATTGACGTCCATGACCGCGTTCCAGTCCTCCTCCTTCATGCGGAGGAGCAACCCATCGCGCGTGATGCCCGCGTTGTTGACCAGAATGTCGATGTGCCCCAGCGCTTCAATGGCCTGATCAACCATGGCCTTGACATCGGCCCACTCGGCCACGTTCGCCTTGATGACCACCGCGCGGCGGCCGTGGGCCGTCACCGCCGACACCGTCTCCTGCGCGCGGGACACATCCATGTCCACCACCGCCACGTCCGCGCCCTCGCGGGCCAGCCGGTCGGCAATGGCGCGCCCGATCCCCTGGGCCGCTCCCGTCACAATCGCGACTTTTCCTTCGAGACTCATACGGCGAGGGCTTCAACCGTCGCGGCCAGGCTCATCCGATCCTGCACGTTGAACAGTCGGAGCTCCGGCGCGATCCGCTTGGCCAATCCCGAGAGCACCTTTCCGGGCCCCACTTCGACAAGAGTGTGCATCCCCAACTGGATCAAGGCGCGAACCGACTCCTCCCAGAGGACGGGCGAGGCGAGCTGCCGAACCAGGGACGTCCGGACCTCCGCCGCGCTGCGGATGGGCTTGGCCTCGACGTTATTGATGAGCGGCACCGTCAGGTCCTTCATGGGCACGCCCGCCACGTCGTCGGCCAGACGATCCGCCGCAGACTGCATCAGGGAGGTGTGCACCGGCACGCTGACCGGCAACGGAATGACCTTGCGGCAACCCCTGGCCTTGGCAAGGCGCACCGCCTCCTCGACCGCAGCCTTTTCGCCTGCGATCACGATCTGGCCCGGCGCGTTGAAATTGGCCGGCGCGACCACCCCCAACGACGAGGCCGCCTGGCAGATCTCCGCCACAACCGAACGCTCCACGCCGAGCAGGGCGCACACCAAACCTCTTCCCGCCTCGACCGCTTCCTGCATGTAACGACCCCTCTTGCGCACCAACGCCACGGCATCCTCAAACACCAGCCCGCCGCCGGCCATCACGGCCGTGTACTCTCCCAGGCTGTGCCCCGCCACGGCACACGGCTGAATGCCCGCCCGGCTCAACAGCCGGAGCGCAATGGCGCTGACCGTCAGCAACGCCGGCTGGGTGTACTCCGTGAGGTTGAGCTGCTCGACCGGTCCCTTCAGGCACAGGGCGGCCAAATCATACCCCAGCACACGACCAGCCGTGTCGAACATCGCCTTCGCATCCGGTTCGTGCTCGTAAAACTCCTGCCCCATCCCGACGGCCTGAGACCCTTGCCCGGGAAAAATGAAAGCCACCCCCGGTGTCATGGCGTTATCATATGCGGGAATTTCGACCGAGTTGTCAACTGAAAACTACCCCTTTTCGGCACGGCGAACATGGGCTAAGTCGTTAATCTACAACAAATTCGCCGCCATCGACGCAGACCACATTGCCCGTCAGCCACTGGGCCTTGGGATGGGCCAGCAACCCGATGGCCTCGGCCACATCCTGAGTGGTCGTGAGCCTCCCGCAGGGGTTTTTGGCCCGGGCCATTTCGATCATCCGGTCGGACCCCGGGATCTTGCGTAACGCCGGCGTGTCGGTCACGCCCGCCATCACGGCATTGACCGTGATCCCGAGTGGCCCCAGCTCCAGCGTCAATTGCCGCACATGGGACTCCAGCGCCGATTTCGCCGCAGACACGGCCCCGTAGGTTTTCCACACGCGGGCGCCCCCCGCACTGGTCATTGCGAAGATCCGCCCCCCGGAGCCCATCAATTTGCGCTGGACAAGGTCCTGCGTCCAGTACACGAGACTGTTCGCCATCACGTCCAGCGTCATGTCCATCTGGGCTTTGGTCAAGGACTCCGGTTCGCTCTCCGTGATGAAGGGCTTCAAGGTCCCGAATGCCAGCGAATGCAGGAGCACCCGAATGGGCGGCTTTCCTCCCGTCCCGCCGGCCCGGACCTGAAACGCGTCCAGCACTTCACGGCGCTTGTCCGGATCGGCCGCATTGACGTTGAAGAAGAGGGCCTCCCGGCCCTTGTTCTTGATCTCACCGACGATCCGGTCGGCGTTCGCCATGGTCGACTTGCGATCCAGGTGCACGCCCAGGATGTGCATGCCGAGGCCCGCCAGTTCCAGCGAAACGGCCTCCCCGAACCCGCTGGACGCCCCCAGAATCAGCGCCCATGTTCCTTCTAACGGCTGTGTCTGCGTTGCCACGTCTTGTCTCCCCTGCTGCGTTACCACTTCACCACGGCCGACGCCCATGTCAGGCCCGACCCGAAAGCCACCATGAGAATACGACTGCCCGGTGAGACTCGTCCCGCCCGGACGGCCTCGTCCAATGCCAGCGGGATCGACGCCGCCGAGGTGTTCCCATACCGGTCGATGTTCAGAAAAGCCCGCTCTTTCCGCAGGCCCAGTCGCTCCATCACCGCATTCACGATCCGCACGTTGGCCTGATGGGGAATGAACAGGTCCACGTCGTCGACGGCCATCTTGTTGGCCTCCAGCGCCTCGCGGGCCGTCGCCTCCAGGGTCCGGACGGCCACCTTGAAGGTTTCATTCCCTTTCATCTTCACGAACTGCTGCCGATCCGCAAGCATGGCCGCCGAGGCCGGCAAGCGCGACCCTCCGCCCGGCACACAGACCAGGTCCCAGAGATCCCCGTCGGAATGCAGATGCGTGGACAGGATGCCCCGGTCATCATCCGACGGCTCGATCAAGACCGCCCCCGCCCCATCGCCAAAGAGAATGCAGGTGCCCCGGTCGGTCCAGTCCACAACCGATGACATCACCTCCGTACCCACGACCAGCGCCTTGCGGCACGTGCCGGACCGGACATAGAGATCGGCCACCGAGAGCCCGTAGAGAAATCCCGAGCAGGCGGCCGCCAGGTCGAAGGCGATCGCGCGGGACGCCTTCAAGTTCCGCTGGATCAGGCAG
>JAUSHW010000149.1 GCA_030648395.1 Nitrospirales bacterium
CCAGGATCGGACAGGACTTCCGTCCAGTCCGCGTCAGGAATTCGATTCGCCGATCGCTGCACTGTCCGTCCATCTGTCATGGCTTCCACCTCCCGGCAGAGTTTCTCTCTATCGTAGTACGATCACGCCCGTTGCGCCACAGTGATTTTCGGCGCCTCCCTTCTTGACGAACTTCGGGAAGGGGGTGTAGCTTCGAGTCCTATGAGCAGCACCGCGCCTATTGCGCTGGTCAACATGCCTTTCAGTTCGGGCCGGTACCCGTCCATTCAACTGGGCACCCTGGCCTCGCTGCTGAAAGCGCAGGGGATCGGCGTCAAGACCTACCACCTGTATCTGCACTTCGCCTACCAGATCGGCCCGCCCCTGTATGAAACGCTGTGCGAGAAGCGGGGACTGCTCGGCGACTGGCTCTTCTCGCATCTCCTGTTCCGCAACAATCCCAAGAACAGCGAGTATCCCCGCACCTTCAAGCCCCTCTTCGAATCGGTGACCCGCGAAACCGGCTGTCCCCCGTCGTACCTGGAAGAGCTCAAGCTGAAAGGCGCCCCCCAATACCTCACGCGGATGCAGACCGAGATCGACTGGGGCCAATACACGCTCGTCGGGTTCACTTCCACCTTCGACCAGAACATCGCCAGCCTGACCATGGCGAAGCTGATCAAGGACATCCACCCCTCAGTAAAAATCGTGTTCGGCGGCGCGAACTTCGATGGCGAGATGGGGCTGGAACACCTGCGGGCCTGGCCATGGATCGACTACGTGGTGGTGGGCGAAGGGGAAGTGGCGTTTCCGGCGCTCGCCAGATATATCCTGGAGAACAAGGCCGGCGAACCTCCGGCCGGGGTGGCCTATCGGAAAAACGGCAAGGTTCAGTTCACGCCGAGCCCGTACCTCTTCACCGAGTTTCACAAGACCGGCCCGCCGGACTATGACGATTATTTCGAGCTCCTCGATCAGCTCGACCCCCAGCGGTCGCAAAGCCTGAACCGCATCCTGCTGTATGAGGCGTCCCGCGGCTGCTGGTGGGGCGAGAAGCACCATTGCACCTTCTGCGGGCTGAACGCGCAGAGCATGGAGTTCCGCTCCAAATCGCCCGCGCAGGTCTTCGAGGAATTCCGATTCCTCGCCAGCCGCTACAACACCACCCGGTTCCGCTTCGTGGACAACATCATCGACATGAAGTACATCGACGAGCTGTTTGCGAAGTTCGCGGCGGATCGGCTCGACCTCGAGGTCTTCATCGAAACCAAGAGCAACCTGAGCAAGTCCCAGATTCAAACACTCGCGCGCGGCGGGGTGAAGTCCATGCAGCCGGGCATCGAGAGCCTCAGTCAGCGCCAGCTCACGGAGATGAAAAAGGGCGTCAGCCCCCTGCAGAACCTCCAGATGCTGAAGTGGAGCGGCTACTACGGCATCCACGTGTCCTGGAACATCCTGCTCGGGTTCCCGGGAGAAACCAACGAGGACTACCGGAACCAGATCGGCCTGATTCCCTCGATCCTTCATTTCCAGCCGCCTGAGGCCGTGGGAGAGCTGTGGCTTGAACGGTTCAGCCCCTATTGGAAATGGCCCAAGGAAAACGGCATCCGGATCACCGGCCCCGGCCTGGCCCACGCCTACGCCTACGATCCCACCCTCGTGGACGTCTCGAAGATCGCCTATGACTTCGAGCACGAGCTCATCGAGAAACGCGTGGACCCTGGCCTGATCGAGGAACTGACCCGCGCGACGGAGGAGTGGAAGCGCCGGCACGCCTCAAATGACAAGCCGTTTCTCTACTATTCGAAGGCCCCCGATTTCGTCACGATCTTCGACGGCCGGGTGGCCGAGAAACCCGTGAAGGCGCGCTACGACTGGCCGCACGCCGGCATCATCGAGTTCTGCAATGAGGCGCCCAGAACCGTGGGGCAGATTCGCGGGGAGTTGAACGAACGGAAAGGAGAGCACGCGTACGACGACGCGGCGGTTACGCGCGCGCTCGACGACTTACTGCACAAGCGGATTCTCTACGAGGAAAAGGGCCGCCACCTCACGCTTGCTCTTCCGGTGAATCGGTCGTTTTAGCGTTCACGCCGGCCGCTCAATTCAAGTCGTCATCCTTCCAGTACTTGGTTCCCTTCACCGTCGCCTGGAGCGCCAGCCCGCTTTCCGTCATCTGATAAATGGTGATGCCGTCCAACACGGCTTCACCGCCGACGGCAGCGCCTTTTTCACCGGCCTTGGCCGCGGCATCGGCCTGGCCCCCGAATTCCCAGCCGCTGCCGATGAACTTTTCCATGACGGCCCGGTCATGGAAAATAAACACCGCGCGAAAATCCTTCACTCCAAGCCCAAACCCGACGCCGGCCTCTCCCATTTTCATAAAAGTATTCCTGCCGGTTTTATTGTCATGAACGACGCCATGCCCGCCTCCGACGCCGACGAAAAAGAGGTAGACGTTGGCGTTGCTGAACACGGCATACCCCGGCGCCGCGGCAATCTCGGCTCTGGCCTTGAGGCGATTCTCGTACAGCTCCGTCAGCGCCTTACTTTTCATGGAGAGAATAGCCTGGCGCTTTTCTTGTGGAGTTGTCCCGGTCGTCGTGGCGCACCCACTGACAAGGAAGGCTATTGCCAGACCGCACAACCCAATTTTCACTTGTTCCATAATTTATGCTCCGACTCTGATTATCATTTGGAACCCGGAAGGTTGAATTTAAAGTCCGCCAGCGGGTCCTTGGGTTTTGTGGCATAGGCTTCCGGATTGGCGGCCATCTTGGCGCACGTGTCCCGGATTTCCTTCGCGCGCTCTTCCACCCGCTGTGCCAGTTCGTCCTTCTTCAGGGTCCGCAGCACCATGGCGTACTGATCCATCGTGTTCGCGCGGCTGGGGTGGTCCTTGCCAAGGGCCGTCTCCAGGATCGCCATCACCTTGCGATAAATGTTCTCCGCTTCGTCGTATTTGCCCTGCGCGTATTTCAGCCCCGCGAAATGCTCGAGGCTGTGGGCAAAATCCGGGTGCTCCGGCCCCAGCGTGTCCTGCCAGATCTTGATCGCCCGCAGGTAGAGCTTTTCCGCGTCGTCATATTTCCCCTGCTCGCGATAGACGTCGGCCAGTTTCTCCAGACCATGGCCCACGTACGGGTCCGACGCGCCAAACTTCTCTTCGCGGATGACCAGCGCATGGAAATAGAACGGCTCGGCATCCTCATACCGTCCCAGTGCCTGGTACAGCAGGGCCAGATTGTCGAGCGCCGTCGCCACGCTCAGGTGATCCTCTCCTAGAAGTTTTACCTGCACGTCCAGCACGCGCTGCAACAACGGCAGGGCCTTGTCATACTTGCCCGTGTCGCGATAGATTTCTCCGAGCGCCGTCGTGGTGGCAAGGACCTCTGCATGCTCGCCCCCCAGTGATTTTTCCTGCGCCGCCAGCACGCGCCGCAGCAGCGACTCCGCCTTGGCCGGCTGGCCGCGTCCCCGCAAAAAATCCGCGAACTTGCCCAGCGCGGCAATCACCTCGGGATGAGCCGGACCGAGCGCTTTTTCATGAATGGCGATGGCCTGACGAAAAAACGACTCCGCCTCGCTGTGTTTGCCCTGCTCGCGATAGGCCGTCGCCAGGTTGTTCATGGCCGCGACCTTGCGCAAGTCCTGCTCCCCGAACTTCTCCGCCTCCGTGAGCGCATCCTTAAACAGCGGTTCGGCTTCGTCCGGGCGGCCTCGCTTCAGCGCCGCGTTGCCGGCATTCGTCTTCTGGATGAAGACGGGGCCGGGGTCAGAAAATCCGGAGACTTTTTTCAGCGAATTCGTCAGCCACTCAGGTGCCATGGCGTCCTCTCCTGGTTGAGAGCTACCGGTGGGATTCGGACGGGATGCTACAGCGATGGGGCAGGAAGGTCAAGGATGCCTACGCTTACATCCGCCGCCGCTCTTTCAATTTCGCCAGCCGCTGCCTGATCGCATCAACGCCATGGTCATCCGTCGCCGGCACGGACTGGAGATAGCGTTCGTACTGCGTCACCGCCTCGTCCACGCGGCCGGACGCCTCGTAGGCGAGGCCGAGCCCCGCATAGGCCTCGGTCGCGCCGGGAGACAGCCGAAGCGCTTCCCGGTAGTGGATGATCGCCTCGTCGAACTTTCCCTGGCTGGTGAGCGCCTGCCCAAGAGACAGGTACACGCCGGAGTCCTCCCATCCGAGCTTGAGCGCTTCGCGAAAGGCATTGATCGCCAGCGCCGCGCGATCGAGCGCCAGGAGCACGCTTCCGAGATGATAGTTCGCCTGGGCCGCCAGGTTGTCCTTGTTGTCTGGATTAAGCTTGATCGCTTCGACCAGTTCGGCCATCGCGAAGTCGTACTCCTCCGCCTGGAGATACGCCAGGCCCAACTCCAGCCTGGCACGCGGATCGGTCGGGGCACGGCGCACGGCCGCAAGCCGCTCCTCGACAGGCGACATGTCCGCCGGAAGGGAGCCAGCCTCGCCCGGTTGGGCCGTCAGGACCATCCCGCACAGGAGCATCCCGGCCATCACGGCTCGGATTCCTCCTCGCCCGCATCCTGCCCGCGCAGCCTGCCGCTCACCCTCAGGCTGATCAGCGCAGCCATCCCGACCGCCGTGCAAAACGCCGCGAGGGTCACCAGCACAAAGGATTCATTGCGAAATGCCGTCGGAGGAAACAGCCCCGGGATCGGCACGTGCGGGATGATGAGCCGGTATTCCAGAATCGCCATGCCGGCATACAAAAACACCGCGAGGGCAGCCAGCGCATAGGCGGACCGCACGGAGAGCAGAAATCCCGCCAGGAGAACCGGCCCGACGGAGAGCGTCGCGAGCGGATTCGTCACGCCGCCCGAGAAATGCAGCAGCAGGGTCAGGAGAAACAGGTCCATGCCGATCTGTAAGATCAGCGAGCGGGCGGCCGCATCCGGCAGCGTGCTCCCCGTCCGCCGCGCAGCGCGGCTGAGATGAGCCCCGTACAACACGTTGGCCGCGACCAGGGCGCCGGCGATCCCATACAAAGGACCGCCGTCCAACCTGGCGCCCATGCTCTGGGTGAGCATGACGGTGCCCAGGACGACCACGGCGGCGCACATGTAGCGGAGATAGATGACCCACCAGGCGTGCCTGGCGAGGTCAGCTCGGATCAACGACGGCAGGTCGGGAGCATTCATACGGGCATTCTAGAGGACTTATTACTGAGCGGCAAGATGCTTGAGCAGGGCTTCGGCCGCCGGACGGTACTTCTCCGCCCACATGCGGCGATCCGCTGTGCCGGCCGTTGCCAGCACGGCCTGCGCCTGCGCGCGGGCCTGGGCGGGCCGCCCGGCATCGCGATAGAACTCGGCGAGGCTCCAGCGGATATAGGTGTACCTGTTCGCGTCCGCTTCCACAGCCCGCGTGAGATAGCCCTCAATCTGCTCCTTCCTGCCATGGAGCAGCAGGCGCAGCGGGCCCGGTGTCTCATCGAGCAGGACACCCATCATGTGCAGGGCGCGGGCATGGCGCGGATCCAGTTCCAGCGCGCGCTGGAGATGCTTCTCCAGATCGGCGACGACCGTCGGCGAGACTTTCCAGAACGGCCGTAGGTTGACGATGTTCCCCCGGTTCGCCGCGAGAAGGAAGTGGGCCTCGGCACTGTCTTCCTTCAGAGCCAGCGCCCGCGCAGCGGCCTGCTCGCCCCGCTCGTACCAGGGCAGCCTGTCCCTGCCGAGCCAGTCGCCCAGAGCCAGGCACGCCCGCGCCGTCCGGATGGAGGGAAGCGGGTTCTGCGGATCGAGCGCCGCCGCCTGCTCGTACAGGGTGAGCGCGCGAGTGAACGTGTCAGGAAACCCCTCATCCCCCTGCATCAGCCGGTCCCCCTGCTCCAGCAACTCATGGACGGTCGCGGCCTCGGTTGGGCACGGCGCGACAACAATGCACAGCGCCAGGACAAGAACGGGAATCCGTAACGGCAGGATGGAACAGGTCACAACGCGCGGAAGACGGCCAGGAGATCGCTCAGCGCCGCCAGCTTTGTCTTCAGGATCGCGCGTTCGCAGGTGATCTGCTCGAGTACATCCTTCTGGCCCGCGCCCTTCTTGAGATAGGACTCGGCCAGCGCAAGCACCCGGCTGCACTCCTCGTCGACCTTCCCCTTGACCACGGGATTCACCGCGAGCATGTCCCGCATTCTATTCCGGGACTCGGTCAAAAAGGCCTGATGCTCCTTCTCGGGAAACGACTCCCGCTGGGCCTGGTCAAGGCAGCGGTCCAGGGTCTGCGCGAGAAACACATAGAGGCGGACGAAGGTCTCCGTGATCACAACATGATTGGACGATGCGGATTGTGCAGACATGCAAATGCCTCCTTACTTTTTCTGGTCGGCTTTACACAGCGGGCAGCGGCAGAACTTGTTGCGCAGGACGGAAAAGGAGTAGAGGCCCGTATCGTGGCCGTCGCTCCAGCGGAACCGTAGCGCGTACCGCCCGACCGGCTCGATATCCTGGACCCCGATGAACATGGGAACGCTGTCCGGCTTGATCCGCAGTTCGCCCGTCCACTCGTCCGTGCAGGCCGCGCAGGGACAGTGCTGGCGGAGATAGCGGATCGGATAGACGCTCTTGTGGCCATCGCTCCACTCGATGCCGAGCACGCCGTTCTCGATCCACTCCATGTCCAGGGGCTCGATGACCGCCTCGCTCATTGATGTCTCGCCCAATGGTACGCCCCGTATGCGGACGCCAGGACGCCCGTCACCAGCAAACCGAGCGCCGTCTGCTTGATCGTCTCGCTGCCCTCCGTCAATCCGTAGGTCCCCAGAATAAATCCGAAGGCCACGAAGGCCTTGCCGGCAAACCGGGCGATCACACCACTGTATCCAACGTGATCCGTCATTTCATCCTTGTGTAGTGGCGTGATTCATCACGCCCTACCTGGGCGCAATCAATTGCGCCCCTACATCGGATACCGCGCGCCTATACGCCCTCTTCGGTTCCGCCGCACATAAACCCTGCGCGCGCGGCATGCGTCGCCCGGCCACGCACTCCACGTACAGCTCGATGACCTCGTACAGTTCGTTGCGGATAGCCGCCGTGGGTTTGAGGCGCGGCAGGAGGGACAACTCCATGCGGAGCGCCTGTCGGAAAAACGCCAGGCACGCCGGCGACACGGATGGGCACCGCACAGGCTCCCGCCGGACGCAAGCCGAGCAGACCGTGCCTCCCGCACGGGGGGAAAAGAACCACGCCCCTCCATGGGTCCGCTCCTGGCAGGCGTTGCAGCGATCCATGTGCGGCAGGTACCCCGCGAAGCGCAGGATTTCCAACTCGTAGAGGGCCGCCGTGAGCGCCGGATCGCCGCTGTCCTCAATCGCCCGCAATCCTTCCAACAACGCATGGAACACGTGCGGCACCGCATCGCCGTCGGCCGTCACCGCGCCCGCCAGGTTGGCGAGCCGGGCCGCGCCGGTGATCGCCTCCAGCGAGGTCCGGATGGACGGAAAGGCGTGGCTGATGTCGGTCTGGGAAATGCGATACAGGGTATCGCCCGGCTTTTCGAACAGCACGAGGTCGCAGTGGACGAAGGGCTCCAGGGAACTGCCGAAGCGGCTCTTCATCCGCCGGGCCCCCCGGGCGACGCCCCGGACCTTGCCGTGCTTCAGGGTGAAGAAGGTGACGATCCGGTCGGCATCCCCCCACTTGCGGCTTTTGAGCACGACGGCGGGAGTCTTGAGGAGGGGCATCCTCGTCCGGTTCCTACTTCAAATGAGCGAGAACGGCTGTGGCGAGGCCGAGATAGATCGCGATCCCCGTGATGTCGTTCGCCGTGGTCACGAACGGGCCGGCGGCGACGGCCGGGTCCACGCCGTAGCGTTTCAGCACGACCGGCATGATCGTGGCCATGGACGTGGACACAACCAGCGCACACACCATCGCCACGCCCACCACAAGGCCCAGCGTCAGGTTGATGTGCATGACCGCAGCGAAGGCCAGCGTGATGACACCGCACAACAGGCCGATGAGGAGGCCGATCAGGACCTCGCGCTTAAACACCCGCCTGACGTCCGAGAGCTCGATGCGGCCTGTGGCCAACCCGCGGATGATCAGCGTGGACGACTGGAGGCCGACGTTTCCGCCCATCGCCGCGATGACCGGGATGAACGTCACCACGGCCACGACCTCCTGGATCGTGGCCCGGAAGAACCACAAAATCGAACCCGACACGATGCTCCCGATCAGGTTGGTCAGCAGCCAGGGGACGCGGAGCCGGACCGAATGGAGCGCCGAGGAGTGCATGAGCTCATCCTCTTCCTCGATCTGCGTGCCGGACATTTTCAGCATGTCTTCGGTGGCCGCGTCGTGGATGATGTCCACGACGTCGTCCACGGTAATGATCCCGACCAGGGTGCTGTCCTTGTCCACGACCGGGATCGCGAGCAGGTTGTAGCGGCCCACCAGCTTGGCCACTTCCTCCTGGTCGGTGTCGGTGGTGACGCTGATGACATCCCGCTTGATCATCGTCCCGAAGCGCGTGTGCGGTGGAACCTGCAGGAGCTGGCGGAGCGAGAGCACGCCCACAAGCTTGTCATCCTTGTCGGTGACGTACACGTAGAACACGTTCCCGGTGTCCTTGGCCCCCTGGAGCTTGTGGATCGCCTCCTCCGCCGTGGTGTGCTCCGGCAGGGAAAAATATTCCGTCGTCATGATGGCGCCGGCGGTCTTGGGCTCGTACTGCAGGAGGCCCTTGACCTCCGCCGAGTCCTCCGGCTTCATCAGCTTGAGGACATCCTGGGACCGGTCCTCCGGCAGGCAGTTCAGGACGTAGGCCTGATCGTCGTCGGGCAGGTCCTTGATCAGCACCGCGATCTCGGCCGCGGGGACGTCGGTCAGTATCTCGCCGAGGTCCCCTTCCTCCAGCTCGCTCAGCACCTGGGCCTTGCTGCGGTCCGGCTTGATCAGCTCGAAGACGGTCCGCTTCTCCTGCGCGCTGTTCAGGTGATGCAGGACCTTGGCGACGTCGGCCGGATGCATCTTGGAAACCATGCGCTCCAGGTTGCCGATGGCCCCGCGGCGCAGCAGGCGGCCCACGGAGTCAAGGATCACGTCGAACCGGCTCCCCGTTCGCCCGCTCCCCGTCCCCTTGTCCAGCCTGTCGGCCTTGATATCCATCCGATCCATCAATACCCCAGTTCCACGAGCATGCGCTCGTCCTGCCGCCAGGATCCCTTCACCTTCACCCAGAGCTCCAGAAACACCTTCATGCCGAAGAGGTTCTCCATGTCGATGCGGGCATAGGTACCAACATCCTTAAGAATCTGGCCATGCTTGCCGATCACAATGGCCTTCTGGGAATCCTTCTCCACGTAGATGGTCGCGCCGATCCTCGCCATCCGCCCTTCCTCCTTGAAGGAGTCGATGCCGACCGCGATGGCGAACGGCAGCTCGTCGCGTGTCTTCTGCAGGAGCTTCTCCCTGATGATCTCCGCCGCGAGCACGCGCATCGACTGATCCGTCACGACGTCGTCGGGAAAGTAGGCGGGCCCTTCCGGCATGCGGGCCAGGGCCAGCTCCAGCAGATGATCCACGCCGTCGCCGGTTTTAGCCGAGACGGGCACGATGTCGGCGAACTCGTGCATCCGGCGGTATTCGTCGATCAGCGGCAGCAGGCGCAACTTCTTGACGAGATCCACCTTGTTGACCACCAGCACCACCGGCACGTCACGCTCCTTGAGCCGCTCAAGCACAAACCGGTCGCCATGGCCCGGCGGTTCCGTGGCCTCGACCATGAAGAACACCAAGTCCACTTCATCAAGCACATGCAAGGCCACCTCGACCATGCGCTTATTGAGCTCAAACTTGGGCTTGTGGATGCCGGGCGTGTCAAGGAACACCATCTGGGCGCCGGGCAGATGCTTGACGCCAAGGATGCGGGTCCGGGTCGTCTGCGGCTTGTCCGAAATGATGGCGACTTTCTCGCCGAGGATGCGGTTCAGGAGCGTCGACTTCCCCACGTTCGGCCGGCCCACCAGCGCGACAAACCCGGAGCGATAGGGCGTGGCGCCGCTCATGGCCGCTCCGCCGTGGACCCGCTCGGGCGCGCGGCCGGGCTCTGCTTCGCGCCGGGCGGGATCAGGAAGACCGTTTCGCCTTCCTTCACCAATCCGAGCCGGTCGCGGGCGAGGCCTTCCAGCGTGGTCTGATCGTGTTTAACCGCCGAAATGTTTTTTCTCAGGCGGGCGTTTTCATCCTCGATCCCCCTGATCTCTTCCGCAATCTGCCCCTGGGTCCGCTTCATGTTGAGGTACTTCATGTATCCCATGCTGTCGAAGAAAAACTCATAGGTGAAATAGCTCATCAGGAGTCCGCCGCCGACCACGTAGACCACCCAGCGCCGCTTCTGCCTGGCCTTGAGGGTCGTCGTCCGCTGATTCGGTCTCTTCCTCATCCGGCCGCCTTCCCCGTGAAAACCGCACGGCCCCGGTAGCGCGCGGCCCCCTCCAGCTCTTCCTCGATCCGCAGCAGCTGGTTGTATTTGGCCGTCCGGTCGGTCCGCGACAGCGAGCCCGTCTTGATCTGGCCGGCGTTCAGGCCCACGGCCAGGTCCGCGATCGTGACGTCTTCGGTTTCCCCGGACCGGTGCGACACGACGACCGTGTAGCCGGCGCGCTTCGCCATCTCGATCGTCTCCAGCGTTTCGGTCAGCGTGCCGATCTGGTTCAGCTTGATGAGGATCGAATTGCCCAGACCCTCCGCAATCCCCTTCGCAAAGATCTCCGGGTTGGTCACGAAGATATCGTCTCCGACGAGCTGCACCCGCTGCCCCAGCCGCTCGGTCAGCGCCTTCCAGCCCTTCCAGTCCTGCTCGCCCAGCCCGTCCTCGATCGACACGATCGGATACCGGCTGAGCAGACCCTCGTAATATTTTATCATGTCTTCGCTGGAACGCTGCGCCTGGGCTTCGCCTTTCATCACGTACCGGCCATTTTCATAGAATTCGCTGGCCGCGGCGTCCAGCGCCAGGGCCATGTCCCGGCCGGGCGCGTAGCCCGCCGCTTCGATGGCCTGCACGATGAGCGCCAGGGCCTCCTCGTTCGAGCCGAGGTTCGGCGCGAAGCCCCCTTCGTCTCCCACAGCGGTATTGAGGCTCTTCTTTTTCAGCAGGGCCTTGAGGGTGTGGAAGACCTCTGCGGCCATCCGCAAGGCCTCCGCGAACGTCGGCGCACCGACCGGCACGATCATGAACTCCTGCAAGTCCAGGTTGTTGTCCGCGTGCGCCCCGCCGTTGATCACGTTCATCAAGGGGACCGGCAGTTCGTGCGCGCTCGCGCCTCCCAGGTAGCGATAGAGCGGCAGGCCCGCCTCAGCGGCCGCGGCCTTGGCCACGGCGAGCGACACGCCCAGGATGGCGTTGGCGCCCAACTTGCCCTTGTTGGGCGTGCCGTCCAGCGCGATCATCCTCCGGTCGATCCCGACCTGATCCGCCGCGTCCCGTCCCAACAGCGAGGGCGCCAGCACGGCCCGGACATTGGCGACGGCCTTGGAAACGCCCTTGCCCAGATAGCGCTTCGTGTCGCCGTCGCGCAGCTCCAGCGCCTCGCGCATGCCGGTGGAGGCGCCGGACGGCACCGCCGCCCGCCCCCGCGCGCCGGACTCCAGCGCAACGTCCACCTCGATCGTCGGGTTCCCCCGCGAGTCCAGTATCTCCCGCGCCCTGATCTCCGCAATCCCACTCATGACGCCAGCTTCCTCTTCAATAGATCATTCACCTTGGCCGGGTTGGCCTTGCCGCCGGACGACTTCATCACCTGGCCGACGAAGAACCCGAACACCGCCTCCTTGCCGCTCCGATACTGGGCCAACTGCTGCGGGTTCTTGGCCATCACCTCGTCGATGATCTTCTCCAGCGCGCCCTCGTCCGACACCTGCACAAGCCCTTCGTCCTTCACAATTTTTTCTGCGCTTGAGCCAGTAACAACCATCTTTTCCAGCACCATCTTGGCTGTAGGCCCGCTGATCTCACCTCTTTGTTTCATTGCAACCAATGGAAAGAAAACTTCCGGAGTAATAGAAATGCGTAACGTTCCGCCAAAAGAAACAGGCTTTTCTACACTATGTACAGCAGTCGTTCCGGCAACCTTGAGTTCAAAATTATACTTGCCCTGCAACCCACGCAAATCTCCAATGATCCAATTCGCAAGCTCTGGACAGATTTGGGGCTTTAAAAATCCTGCTGCCACCGCGGTTACTGTATTAGCTTCGAAAAAAACGGCGGCGTTCCTATCAGTCGTCAATACTGTGGCTGCATAGTCGTTAAGACCACACTCCTCCTTAAGCCGCTTGTACATCACCTCCGGCAACTCCTGCTGAGACTTCCGCGCCTCCTCGATCATCTCCTCCGTGATTCGCAGCGGCACCAAATCCGGGTCAAGGAAGTAACGATAATCGTGCGCTTCTTCCTTGCTGCGCATCACCGCCGTCTCGCCCTTCTCCGTATCCCACAGACGCGTTTCCTGGACGATCTTCCCGCCCTCATCGAGGACCTTCGTCTGCCGCTTGACCTCGTATTCCATCGCCGCCTTCACAAACTTGAAGGAGTTGATGTTCTTGAGCTCGACCTTGGTGCCGAACTCCTTCGCGCCGGCCGGCCGGAGCGAGAGGTTCGGCTCGCACCGGAAACTCCCCTCCTCCATGTTGCCGTCGCAGACCTTCTGAGAGA
>JAUSHW010000163.1 GCA_030648395.1 Nitrospirales bacterium
ACTCCGACGCCTTGGCCACCTGGTCGTAGCTGATGAACTTCGCCATCCCCTTGTCCGCCGCCACATTCGTCAGCGCCGACGTCAGCGTCGTCTTGCCATTATCCACGTGCCCGATCGTCCCAACATTGACATGCGGCTTGCGCCGTTCATATTTCGCCTTCGCCATACCCCCCCCTACCTAATATTTATTTGCATCGAGCAAGCTCTGCACATGGAGCCCACGACGCGGATTGAACGCGTGACCTCGTCCTTACCAAGGACGTGCTCTGCCAACTGAGCTACGTGGGCATCCGAAATCATTCTCAAGCCATTCACGCTCATGTGGAGCGGGCGACGAGATTTGAACTCGCGACAGCCAGCTTGGAAGGCTGGAGCTCTACCACTGAGCTACGCCCGCCCTGCACGCGCCCACGCCGAGTATTGGTGGGCAGGCAAGGATTCGAACCTTGGAAGCCGTTGGCAACAGATTTACAGTCTGCCCCCTTTGTCCACTCGGGTACCTGCCCAAAACCACATAACTTCCTGACCGGCATCTTCATCGCTTAGTAAGTAAAATAACGTATATCTGTCAGCCGGGCTATACCAATCAAAAATCTAGCGTATCGAAGGGAAGGAAAGGACGAGACATCCCCTCCGTCTTGCAAAGACGGCACCCTTCCCCTCAATTAAACACGGATCAGGTGAAGTCAAAATCTTATGGAACGACGTATTATAGAAACAGAAAACGCTTCTGTCAAGCCCAATTGAAGAATTTAAATATATGTTTCGTGGACTTAGATGAAAGCAGTGGCGCAGGCTACAAAGAGGACAGCGTTTCCTTGTCAGCCAGTAATCGGCGCTTGAGGTAGAAGAACAGCCAGATCGCGATAAATAGGCCCAGAAGGACCCACCCAGAGCGCCCAACGATCTTGAGGAGGAGCGGCAGGTTGACTGCAAAAGTGTATGCCATCAAGGATATGGCGGTGACCCACGTTACAGCGCCGAGGCAATTAAACAGGAGAAATCTCGGCCATGGCATCTGGGTTGTCCCGGCGACCAGTGCCCCGATCACCCTGACCCCCGTGATCCACCGCTGAATGAAAATCGTCTTGTCTCCGTGCTTTTCAAAGAAATGTTCGACCTGCGCGAGCCTCGTTTGCGTGATCAGCACATACCTGCCGTATCGAAGAATGAACGGGCGTCCCAGCCGACGCCCAACATGGAAGCTGATATTGTCTCCAAGAATGCATCCCGCCGTGGCCAGGAAAATGACGTACACCAAATTAAGATCCCCGTGATAGGAATAAAACGACGCGATGATCAGGATGGTCTCGCCTGGGACCGGCAAGGATGCATTTTCAGCCATCACGCCCAGAAATAGCACCAGATAGCCGTAATCATTGACGTAGGGCCGGAAGAGTTCGATCCACTCGAGCAGGTGTTCATGCATACGCGGCGGGCCGGACCGTATCACGGCATTGCCGGTCAGTCAAGGTGCGCACCTTGACAGGCATAGCCGCCGAACGTAGCATGACCGCCGATAATGCTCGCCCATCCTTCTTGCGAACGACAGTGGCAGACCCTGACGCGCAGCCTCATCTTGCCTATTTTCATTTTCGCCCTTCTCTCCCCCCTCCCAGTCTCGGCGCAAACCGCCCTCACGATTCTACACACCAGCGAGCACCGCGGCACAATCCAGCCGATCGACCACGGAGTCTTCACCGGCCAAGGAGGCGTTGAACGACGCGCGTCTCTCATCAAGCAGGTCCGCAAGGAAGTCGAGCATCTCCTGGTGGTCGACAGCGGGGGTCTGCTGATGGGAACCGCCATCTCCTCGGTCTATAAAGGGGAAGCCGACATCGCCACCATGAACGTGATGGGTTACGATGCCGTTGCCGTCGGTAATCATGACTTCGATTTCGGCACGCGGCATCTCAAGAGTCTTCACAAAGCCGCCGTCTTCCCGTTTCTCTGCAGCAATGTGCGACCACTGGAACCGGACACATGCGCGCGCTATGTCATCAAGACTCTCGGCACCCTCCGCATTGGGCTGATCGCGCTCATCGGCAGAAGAAGCTACCGCGACACCTTCAATCGCGCAGTCGTCCGCGAGGTCGAATTTCAAGATCCCATTGCGGTGGCAAAGAAAACAGCTGAAGAACTGCGGGACCGTGTCGATCTGCTGGTGGCAATCACACATCAGGACACTGAAGAAGATCTGGCCCTCGCAAAGGAAGTCCCTGCCCTGGATGTCATCATCGGCGGACACACAGAAGGTTTTGAAGGCTTAGTCCTCCCAGGCGCGACAGCCCCTGCTGAAGGGAGAGTCGAACTTACCGGAGCCGGCCCGGTCTTCGTTAAAACCCATCGCCAGGGGCGGACGCTCGGCCGCTTGGACCTCGTCATCCACGATAAGACCATCATGGTCGCCGAAGCCCGCAACCTTCCCGTGACATCCACCGTGCCCTCTGACCAGGAGATCGCGAAGCTCGTCCAAGAGTACGCCAAAAAGCTAGACAAGAAAACCAATGCCATCATTGGCGAGGCACTGCAATCAGACGCTCCGACGCCCGGCGCACGCTGAGCGCACGCTCCTGAAGAAAACCTAGAACAGTTTGATCTGTTGAGGATGCGGCCGGCGGAAAGTGGACGACACCGGTGGCTCCGGCGCTTCCGGGAACCCTGCCTTGCGCCGAGCCGTGAGGAACAACTGCTCCAGCATCTCGCCGTATGTTCCCTCCCCGCGATGCCGCTCGAAGAACCTGGAGCTGCTCATCATGCCCCCGCGCACTTCCTGTAGACGGTTGGTAATGCGTTTGATGCGATCCGGGTACGCCTTTGACATGCGCTCAAGGAACACAGGCTCCACGTTGCCGGGCAACCGCAGGAGGCTGTAAAAAGCATCGCGGGCCCCGGCTTCGCGCGCCTGCTGGAGAATCTCGAACATGTGGTCGTCGTTCAGCCCAGGGATGACCGGCGCGATGGAAACACCGACGGGAATACCCGCCTCGGCGATGGCCTTCAAGGCCCCGAGTCTTTTGGTAATAGACGGCGCCTGCGGCTCTACCCTTCGAGCCATGGCGTCATCAGCAAAGGGGATGCTCAAATAGACGCGGACGGCGGCCTCCTCGTGAAGACGGCGCAGAACATCCACGTCCCGTAAAATCAGCACGCCCTTGGTAATGATGCCGACGGGATTGCGGAACTCGGCGCAGACTTCGAGACAGGCGCGTGTCAGGCCCCAGGCCGCTTCCACCGGCTGGTAGCAATCCGTGATGCCCGAAAACACCACCTCCTCGCCAAGCCATGATGGTTTGAGAAACGCCTCGCGCAGCAAGGCGGCCGCATGCCGCTTGACGACGAGCTTCGAATCAAAATCGGTTCCGGCGCCGAAACCCAGGTATTCATGCGACGGCCGCGCATAGCAGTAGGCGCAGGCATGAAAGCACCCCCGGTAGGGATTGACACTCCACCGGAAGGCAAGGTCGGGGCTTTCATTGCGGCTCAGAATTGATCGCGTGTCGTCCTCATAAATCTGCACCTTGACCGAAGGAGGCGGTTCCAGGAACTCCCGATATTGAGATTCGAAGGGGTTCGGTGGATTGCTGACCATCTTCATTGGAGTTTCATTGTAACAGAATCCGACTCCATTTTCCCTTGCCAGGCGTTCGTTTTCCTCGTAAGCTTCACGGCCGAACTACCACCTTGGGACTCAATCGGGAGCTAGGCGTATGTCCTCTGTATTCGACAGACCGGTCGTCCTCGAAACCCGCCTTGAAGGCCTACAGTTGAAGGGCAAAGGGAAGGTCCGGGATATCTACGACCTGGGCGACGCCCTGCTGATCGTCGCAACCGACCGCATTTCCGCATTCGACGTGGTGCTGCCGAACGGCATTCCCGGAAAGGGAGCGGTCCTGACACAGCTTTCCGCCTTCTGGTTTCACTGGCTGTCGGAATATGAAGACATTCTCTGGAACCATTTCATCACGGCCGACGTGGCAGACTTTCCCCCCAGCTGCCACCGGCATAGATCCATCCTGGAAGGCCGCAGCATGCTTGTTCGGAAAGCCACGCCCTTTCCCGCCGAATGCATCGTCCGAGGGTATCTGTCCGGTTCAGGATGGGCGGACTATCAGCGAAGCGGCGAGATCTGCGGGCAGACGCTTCCGAAGGGGCTGGTCGAATCCCAGAAGCTGCCGGCGCCGCTGTTTACTCCCTCCACAAAGGCCGAGGGGGGCGCGCACGACATGAATATTCCCTTCACCGCAATGGAATCACTCATCGGCTCGGACGCCGCCAAGCTTGTCCGGGAAGTCAGCCTCAAGGTGTATCAGCGCGCGTCCGAATATGCGGAATCGAAGGGGATCATCATCGCCGACACAAAGATGGAATTCGGGCTCGATCCCTCCTCCGGCCAGCCCATGCTCATTGACGAAGTGCTAACCCCGGACTCCTCCCGTTTCTGGCCACGCTCCGACTATGCCCCGGGTCGTGGACAGCCGAGCTTCGACAAACAATTCGTCCGGGACTACCTGACGTCCATCAAGTGGAACAAACAGCCTCCGGCTCCCGCATTGCCCGATGAGGTCGTTCAGCAGACCAGCGCGCGCTACCGGGAAGCCTATCGGATGCTGACCGGCACACAGGACTGACGCTCATGACCGCCATCTGGGTTGCAACCGCGATTTTCGCCGTCACGTTCCTCGCCATCACGGCCGATTGGGCGCACCACACCATCGTGGCATGGATCGGCGCCGTGGCCATGGTGGCCGCCGGCCTGTTCATGGGATTCTACTCGCAGGAGCAAGCGCTTGCCGCCATCGATTTCAATACGCTCGGCCTGCTCCTCGGCATGATGCTACTCATGGTCATGCTCAGCAAGACTGGCGTGTTTGAATATTTGGCGATCCAGGCCGGCCAGCGCTCAGGCGGAGACCCCTGGCGCCTATTCCTCTTGCTGGGGGGACTGACCGCCGTCGTCTCGATGTTTCTTAATAATCTCACAGTGATCATTTTGGTTGCGCCAGTGACGTTGCTGATTGCCGATAGATTGGGAATCAACCCGGTCCCGCTGATCATGGGAGAAGCAATGCTCTCCAATATCGGAGGGACGGCGACGTTGATCGGCGATCCACCCAACACCATGATCGCCTCCGCCGCTGGTTTCACATTCAACCATTTCTTGTGGATCCTGCTTCCCATTGTGATCGTGGCCTACTTGCCCACCTTATGGACGATTCGATGGGTGTTTGCCGAGGAATTCCGTCAACGTTCAAGCCAACTCAACGCGCTCAACGCGCTACGCCCTGCGGACTCCATCAAAGACGCCGCAGCCTTGAAAAAACTACTCCTCGTATTAGGGTTAGTGCTTGGCTTGTTTGTCCTGCAAGGTACCTGGGCCCTCACGCCCTGGTACGTTGCCTTTCTGGGTGTGGGTCTCGCGATGGCCTGGGTGCGCCCGAATCCAGAGGAGATACTCAAGGAGATAGAATGGAGCACGCTCCTGTTTTTCACGTGCCTGTTCGTGATCGTCGGCGGCCTCGAGGCGGCAGGGGTCATGAAATTAGCCGCAGGGACACTGAAGGACTTTGCCGGCTCTCAGCTCCTTCTTACCTCCGTACTCTTCATTTGGATTTCCGCTTTCCTCTCGGCAATTGTGGATAACATTCCTTTCGTGGTCGCCATGATTCCGATTCTGAAAAATCTGGGCGCCGAAGGTCTGCCCATCGAGCCACTTTGGTGGGCGCTTGCCCTAGGGGCTGGTTTTGGAGGAAACGGGACGCCGATCGGGGCCAGCGCGAATATCCTCGCGATCGCATTCAGTAAGCAAGCCGGCCGGCCCATCACCTTTCGAGCGTGGGTCAAGTGTGGGGCGCTCGTCACCCTCATGTCCTGCTCGGTGGGAACGGTAGTCTTTCTCGTAATCTTCGGCCTGATCAAAAATTAAACAGGGTCATAATTCAAGTTCGAGCTCAGCCAGCGTTCGATGGCGCGGAGATCCATCTGCTTGCGCCGGGCGTAGTCCTCAACCTGGTCCCTGCCAATTTTGCCGACGGCGAAATACTTCGCTTCGGGGTGGGCGAAATAGAAGCCGCTAACCGAACTCGCCGGGTGCATCGCGAAGGTTTCGGTCAGTGTGATGCCCGCCTGCTTCTCCGCCTGTAGTAGATCGAACAGGCTGCGCTTCTCCGTGTGATCCGGGCACGCGGGGTACCCTGGAGCCGGACGAATCCCGCGATAGCGTTCTTTGATCAAGTCTTCGCACTTGAGATTTTCCGCCCTGCCGTATCCCCAGTCTTCCCGAGCCTTCTTGTGCAGCAGCTCCGTGAAGCCTTCGGCCAGGCGATCGGCCAGTGCTTTGGACATGATGGAGTTGTAGTCGTCGTGGTCCTTTTCAAAGCGTTCGCACAACGCTTCAATGCCGATACCGGCCGTCACGGCAAATGCGCCCAAATAATCGGCCAAGCCGGTTGATTTCGGGGCGATAAAATCGGCCAGGGCCTGATTGAACTGCCCTTCCGGTTTTGGCGTCTGTTGCCGCAGCGTGTGGAGCATCGTCAGTACCGATGATCGCGATTCGTCTTTATACAGTTCGATGTCATCGCCCACGCTGCTGGCCGGAAAGAAGCCGTACACACCCCGCACCTTCAGCAGCTTCTTGTCAACGATCTCCTTCAACAGAACTTGCGCGTCATCGAACAATTCCTTGGCCTTCGGACCAATGGTCGGGTCTTCGAAGATTTTGGGGTAGCGCCCCCGCAGCTCCCATGTGTGGAAGAACGGCGTCCAGTCTATGAACGGCACGATCTCGCCAAGAGGAAAGGCATCCAGCGCCCGCACGCCGGGGAAGGCCGGCTTTGGGATGTCTGCCGCGCGCCATTCGATCGGCGTTCTCAGCGCGCGCGCCTGCTCCAGCGTGAGCAAAACCTTCGGCCCACGATCCTGATGCGCTTGCCGGACCTGCTCCTGGTCAAGGCGGGTTTTTTCCGCAAACGTGGACTTCTGGTCCGGGCTCATTAAACTGCTCACCACCCCCACAGCCCTGGAGGCATC
>JAUSHW010000167.1 GCA_030648395.1 Nitrospirales bacterium
TGCCGAATCTCGCGATGATAGCACATCCTTTTTCCTATGACTTTTGCCTGACAAGGAATGAAATGTCCTGCCAAATTGGCCTCCAAAGACTTTCTTGTTGTTTTCCGTTAGTGCCTGCAATACGATTATCTTCCTGTCCCATCTTGTCCCGTTCCAGTCTGTACGGTGAAAGGGCTGTCGGTTATGCAGGTGCGCTTCTGGGGAACGCGCGGGTCCATCGCCGTACCGGGCGAGAAGACCTCCAAGTACGGGGGCAATACCTCGTGTGTGGAAGTGCGCGCCGAGGACGGGACGGTGATTGTCCTGGATTGCGGGACCGGCGCCAGGGAATTGGGCCAGCATCTTCTCGCCTCCGCAGTCAGGCCCCTGCGGCTTCACGTGTTCATTGGCCATACGCATTGGGATCACATTCAGGGTTTTCCATTCTTCGCCCCCGCCTTTCTGCCCGACACGGAATTGAACGTCTACGCGCCTGCCGGCTTCCAGCGCCGCGTGGAGGACGCCATCGCGGGTCAGATGCAGTATTCCTATTTCCCCATCACGCTCCGCGACCTGCGCAGTCGCATCCACTTCACCGAGCTGGAGGAGGGGTTCTTCCGTGTCGGTGAGGTGCTGGTCCAGACGCAATACCTGAACCACACCGCGCCGACGCTGGCCTACCGCATCTCCAGCGGGGGCGCCACGGTGGCGTATGTGACGGATCACGAGCCTTTCTGGAAGCCGAAAGGCCCGACGTTTCACCATCCCGGCGATCAGCGGCATCTGTCCTTCCTGGAGGGAGCCGATCTCATCATCCACGACGCCCAATACAGCGCGGAGGAATACGCCGGCAAGATCGGGTGGGGACACAGCACCGTGGAATACGCCACCGACATTGCGTTGGCAACGGGGAGCAGTAGGCTGGCGCTGTTCCACCACGATCCATCCCATGATGACGAAACGGTGGCGCGCCTGGAGGCGATGGCTCGGGAGCGCGCCGCTGCGGGAAGCCGGTCGCTGGAGGTCTTTGCGGCCATGGAAGGGCTTGAGCTGGATGTGCGTGGAAGCGGGCGGACGGCCCCTGTCACGGCGGTGTCGGCTCTCCGGCGTCCACCGGTCGCCGGCAAACGCGTCCTGGTTGTCAGCGCCAATCAAACCGATGTTGCGATCATTGGACAGATGCTGGCCGAGGATAATCTCGTCCTGTTGCCCACGTCCGACATGAAGACCGCACTGGCAAATGTTCCAGACGTTTCGCCCGACATGGTGATCATTGACGGGAATCTTCCAGACGGGGACGGTGCGGAGTTGATCAAGCCCTTGCGTGCACGGGTGGACAGTCAGGATTTGCCGATCATTCTGCTGACGGAAGGGATGGAGACGGTGGACCACGCGTGTTTAGGCGCGGGAGCCTTCACGGACTGCCTGGCCAAGCCATTCAGCCCTTCGATGCTGCGCACGCGCGTGCTGGCGTGGCTGGCTCGCGCCAGGGCGTCGGACAGCATCCGCCCGAGCGGCAAGGCTGGCGCCGGCATCTCCAGGCGTTTGACCGACGAGCACGCGTCCAGCGCGATGGCCGGCGGCACGAAGGGAGCCGCCGCCGCAATCTTTGCGGACACGCTCGCGCTGATGCCGCTGTTCCGGTCGCTTGACCGGGAGCATCTTCTGAATCTGGTGGCGCAGTCCAACGAAAAGATTTTCACGGCGGGGAATGTCGCCATCCACCAGGGCGAGCCGACCGACTCGCTCTATGTGGTGCTGTCAGGGCGGATGCGCGTGATCCAGGCAACCTTTGAAAGCCCGGCTGCAGGCGAGGTGCTGGCAGAGATCGGCTATGGAGAAATTTTCGGAGAGATGGGGGTGCTGACGGATCAGCCGCGGTCGGCGACGATCGTGGCGGTGGAGCACACGCGCTGCCTCGAGATCTCTCCGGAGGATTTCATGCAAGTTCTGCAGCGGACGCCTGAGATGGCCATTGCCATGCTCCGGATGCTGGCCCGGCGGCTGCAAAACGCGGATCTGCTGCTCGCGCGCTACGCGCCGGACCCGCTGACGGGCCTTCTGGGACGGCGGGCGTTCCTGGACCATTACCAGCGCATGGTGGCCGGGCCCCGGCGCCGCCGTAGTGGCGTGGTGCTGCTGGTCCTGGACGTGCGGCACTTGAAGACGATCAATGATCGCTTCGGCTACATGATCGGGGATGAAGTTCTGCGGACCGTGGCCGACGCCCTGAAGGAGGCGACCCGTACCACGGATCTCGTGGCTCGGTACGGGGGAGACGAATTCGTTGCCCTGCTGGTGGACACCGGTCCGGCCCAGGCCAGCGTCATCATCAACCGCGTGCAGGAGAAACTCTCCGAGCTTTCCACCCGGCGCGGTCTCCCCTTGATGGTTGAGTGCAAGATCGGTATCGCCGGCAACATGGACCCTCCGGTGAACGTCGACGATCTGTTGTGGGTTGCGGACGAAGACCTTCGCAAACGATAACTTTCCTCCCCGCCATCTGGCACGCCTCCGGCCGACCTGCCGAACGCATGAGATTATTTGACAAAATCGGTCATGTGACATAGAATCCAAGCTTTCCGGGGAGGGGAGAGTTGGACGAGAGCTTCTTTAGAATCAATCGGTTACCGCCTTACGTGTTCAATGAAGTGCAGGCGCTCAAGCTGCAGGCACGTCGGCGCGGAGAGGACATCATTGACTTCGGCATGGGCAATCCCGACGAGCCGACGCCTCCGCACATCGTAGACAAGCTCATCGAGGCCGTCAAGAACCCGAAAAACCATCGGTATTCAGCCTCGCGTGGAATCACCAAGCTGCGCCATGCGATCACTGCCTGGTACCAGCGTAACTATGGCGTCGACCTTGATCCGGAGACGGAGGCGATCGTCACCATCGGGTCCAAGGAAGGGCTGGCGCATCTGGCGTTGGCGATGATCACACCCGGCGATGTGGTGCTGACTCCCACGCCGACCTATCCGATCCATCCCTACAGCGTCATCATTGCGGGCGGCGAGGTGCGCGGCATTCCCCTGCGCCAGAACAGTGATTTCTTCGAGGACCTGATGGAGGCCTACCGCCGGACGCTGCCCCGTCCCAAAATGCTGATCCTCAATTTCCCGCACAACCCGACCACTGCCGTCGTGGACCTGGCGTTCTTCAAGAAGGTCGTGGCCTTCGCGAAGGAAAACAATGTCTATGTCGTGCACGATCTGGCGTATGCGGACATCGTCTTCGACGGGTACAAGGCGCCGAGCTTTCTTCAGGCGCCCGGCGCCAAGGACGTGGGCGTGGAGTTCTACACGCTCTCCAAGAGCTACAACATGCCCGGCTGGCGCGTCGGCTTCTGCGTCGGCAATCCCAAGATGGTCGGGGCGCTCCAGAAGATCAAAAGCTACCTCGACTACGGCATCTTCCAGCCGATCCAGATCGCCGCCATCATCGCGTTGAACGGGCCGCAGGACTGCGTTCAGGAGACCGTCAAGCTGTACCGGGACCGCCGTGATGTGATGGTGGAGGGACTCAACCGCATCGGGTGGAAGGTCGAGAAGCCCCTGGCAACCATGTTCGTCTGGGCTCCGATTCCAGACGCCTACCGGGCCATGGGGTCGCTGGAGTTTTCCAAGCTGCTCCTGCACGAGGCGAAAGTGGCGGTGTCGCCGGGGATTGGGTTCGGCGAGTGCGGGGACGACCACGTCCGGTTCGGTCTTGTCGAGAACGAGCATCGCACCCGGCAGGCGATCCGCGGCATCAAGAAGGCGCTCAAGCTCTCCGGCGGGGAAGAATAGGCGGGCGACTTCGTGAAGGACCGCATCGCAGTCGGGTTGATCGGGTTCGGCACCGTGGGGACCGGCGTGGCCACGGTGCTGGCCTCCAACGCGGGGTCCATCCGCCGCCGGCTCGGCGTGCCGCTGGAGCTGGTCAAGGTCGCTGATCTCAACCTCACGGCGGACCGAGGCGTCACCCTCCCGCCCGGAGTCCTGACCTCGAACGCGCGCGAAGTCATCGACGATCCGAAGATCGACATCGTCATCGAGTTGATCGGCGGCTACGACCCGGCCAAGCGTTTCCTGCTCGATGCAATGGCCAGAGGCAAATCCGTCGTGACCGCCAATAAGGCGTTGCTGGCCGTTCACGGCGAGGAACTCTTCCAGGCGGCCGCGCGCGCCAAGGTGGACATCGGCTTCGAGGCGAGCGTCGGCGGCGGGATTCCTATCGTGCGCACGCTGACCGAAGGGCTTGCGGCGAACCGCATCCTTTCGCTGTACGGCATCGTCAACGGCACGTCGAACTACATTCTGACCACGATGACCGAGGCCGGCCGGCCATTTGACGAGGTGCTGGCGGAAGCGCAGAAGGCGGGCTACGCGGAGGCCGATCCGGCCTTCGACATCGCCGGGACGGATGCGGCCCACAAGCTGGCGATCCTGGTCACCCTCGCGTTCGGGACACCGGTGAATTTCAAGGATGTGTATGTCGAAGGCATTGCCGGCATCACCCCGATGGACATCGCCTATGCGACCGAGTTCGGCTATACAATCAAGCTGCTGGCGATCGCCAAGCTGCACGAGGGCGGAACGGGCGGCGGCGCCGCCGAACTCGAAGCGCGCGTGCATCCAACCATGATCGCGAGCGATGCGCCGATCGCGCGGGTGGGCGGCGTGTACAACGCGATTCAGGTCACGGGAGACGCCGTGGGCGACATCATGCTGTACGGCCGCGGCGCCGGCTCGCTGCCGACCGCCAGCGCCGTGGTGAGCGACGTCATCGACATGGCGAGGAATATCCTCACGGGGTCCGTCGGGCGTGTCCCGTCCTGCGCGTTTCAGGCGGATCAGCGGCGGCCGCTGCGCATCCGCCCGATTGACGAGGTCGGCTGCCTCTACTACCTGCGGTTCATGGTGCTGGACAAGCCCGGTGTTCTCTCGCAGCTCTCCGGCGTGCTGGGAAAGCACGAGATCAGCATTTCGTCCGTCCTCCAGCGGGGGCGCAAGGACGGCCAGACCGTGCCGGTGGTCATGACGACGCATCTGGCGGTCGAGCGCAACATGCAGGCGGCCTTGAGGGAAATCGCGGCGCTTCCGTTTGTGTCCGGGCAGACCACGCTGGTTCGGATCGAAGGCGAGGATCGCTGACGTGGGCGGCTGGCGGGGAATCATTGAAGAGTACCGGGCCTACCTGCCCGTGAGCGCGTCCACGCCGGTGGTCACGCTGGGCGAGGGGAACACGCCGCTGGTGCGCGCGCCGCGCCTCGCGGAAGCGATCGCGCCGAAGCTCGATCTGTATCTCAAGTTCGAGGGCGCCAACCCAACCGGTTCCTTCAAGGACCGGGGCATGACGCTGGCGATCTCCAAGGCGGTGGAGGAAGGCGCGCGCGCGGTCATCTGCGCCTCCACCGGCAACACGTCGGCATCGGCGGCCGCCTACGGCGGACGGGCCGGGCTCCAGGTCTATGTGCTGATCCCCGAGGGGAAGATTGCGCTGGGCAAGCTCGCGCAGGCGATGATGCACCGCGCGACGGTGCTCCAGGTCAAGGGCAACTTCGATCAGGCCCTGACGATCGTCAAGGAGATTTCGGTCAAGTACGGGATCGTTCTGGTGAACTCGGTCAATCCTTACCGGCTGGAGGGACAGAAGACGGCGGCATTCGAGGTCTGCGATCAGCTCGGCGACGCGCCGATGTACCATTTTCTGCCGGTGGGCAACGCCGGCAACATCACCGCGTATTGGAGGGGGTATCAGGAGTATCACAAGGGCGGCAAGTGCACGCGGCTCCCCCGCATGATGGGGTTTCAGGCCGCAGGCGCTGCGCCCATCGTGCTGGGCCACGTTGTGGAGAAGCCCCAAACGATCGCCACGGCCATTCGCATCGGCAACCCGGCCAGCTGGGTGCAGGCGGTGAAGGCCATGCAGGACTCGAACGGCAAGATCGATCTCGTGACGGATGAGGAGATCGTGGAAGCGTACCGGATGGTGGCGGCCCTGGAAGGCATCTTCTGCGAGCCGGCGTCCGCCGCGTCGGTCGCCGGGGTCATCAAGATGCAGAAGGCAGGGCTGTTCAAGGACGGCGAATCGGCCGTGTGTACGCTGACCGGGCACGGCCTCAAGGATGTGGATATCGCAATTTCGGTCTCGCAGAAGCCGACGACGATCCAGGCCAACATGGAGGACGTCGTGAGGGTCCTGGGCTACTAACGTCTATGTTCGCGCAGGGAGGGCGCTTCCGGTTCGCATGAAATACGTGATCCTGCTGGGGGATGGGATGGGTGACCATCCATTGGCGGAACTCGGGGGGCGGACGCCGCTGCAGGCGGCCAAGACTCCCAACCTGGATTTCCTCGCCCGACATGGCGAGCTGGGGCTGGTCAAGACCACGCCGGATGGGTTCTACCCGGGCGGCGATGTGACGCAACTGGCGATCCTGGGCTACGACCCCCACAAGTATTACACCGGCCTTGCGCCGCTGGAGGCGGCCGGCCTGGGCGTGGCGCTGAATCCCGATGATGTCGCGTACCGATGCAACCTGGTCACCCTGCGGGCGGATACCGGAGGGTACGACGTGAAGAAGCTGGGCCCTCACGCCGTGATGGAGGACTACAGCACCGGACAGATTGATTCGCTCGACGCCAAGGAGCTGCTCTACGACATCAATGAGCAACTGGGGACGGAGGTCGTGCAGTTCTATCCCGGCGTGTCGTACCGGAATCTCATGGTCTGGGCCGAGGGGAAGCACCGCGTGACCCTGACGCCTCCGCATGACATTGCGGGCAAGCCGGTCGGCGAGTTCCTGCCGAAGGGGGACGGCGACGTCGTTCTGCGCGCATTGATGGACGAGGCCCTGGCCATCCTGCGTGCGCATCAGATCAATCAGGATCGGATCGAGGCGGGCAAGCCGCCGGCGAACGGCATCTGGTTGTGGGGCCATGGCAAGGCGCCGAAACTGCCGAAGCTGACGGAGCGGTACGGCCTGTCCGCGGCCATGGTCGCGGCGCTGGACCTGCCGCGGGGGCTGGGCCTTTCGTGCGGCTTTGACGTGGTGAAGGTGGAGGGGGCCACGGGCTCCGTGGACACCGATTATCCCGGGAAGGCCGAGCGCGCGCTCAAAGAGCTGGAGAAGCGGGACATGGTGTACATCCATCTGGGAGCGACGGATGATGCGAGCCACCAGGGAGACGTGCAGGCCAAGGTGCGGGCCATCGAGTCGTTCGACGAGCATACGGTGGGTGCGTTGCTGAAGGGATTGCCGAAGCTGGGGCCGCATCGCGTGCTGGCGGTCTGCAATCATGCCACGCCGGTCGCGCTCCGCTGCCATACGAACGACCCGGTGCCGTTCGCCCTCTATGAAGGGCCGGCATCCCGCGATCGCGCCGATGCGGACCGCGGCTTCAACGAGGCGGACGCCCAGGCCACGAAGACGATGCTGGCCGACGCCACGAAGCTGATGGGGAAATTGTTGGGGAAGTGACAGGCGATGCCGTTAGTCGTGCAGAAATTCGGCGGGACTTCGGTCGCGAACATCGACCGGATCAAACACGTCGCGGGCCTGGTGGCCCGAAGCCGGCAGGCGGGCGACACCGTTCTGGTGGTGCTTTCCGCCATGAGCGGGGAGACGGATCGTTTGATGAAGCTCGCGCACGAGGTCGCCGATTGTCCCGACGAGCGCGAGATGGATATGCTGCTCTCCACCGGGGAGCGTGTGACGATCGCCCTGCTTGCGATGGCGCTGCGCTCAATGGGCTTCGAAGCCCGCTCCTACACCGGGCGGCAGGTCGGGATCATTACCGACAGCACGCATACGAAAGCCCGGATCGAGCGAATCGCCGCTGAGCGGATCCAGGCGGCGCTCGACAAGGGCATCATCCCGGTTGTGGCGGGGTTCCAGGGGATCAACGAGCAGAACGACGTGACCACCCTGGGGCGGGGTGGGTCGGATCTCACGGCCGTGGCCCTGGCTGCCGCGCTGAAGGCCGACCGCTGCATCATCTACACCGACGTGGACGGTGTGTACACGGCGGACCCGAACGTGGTCCCGGCGGCGCGCCGGCTGAACAAGGTATCGTACGAGGAAATGCTGGAACTCGCGAGCCTCGGGGCGAAGGTGCTCCAGAGCCGCTCGGTCGAGTTCGCCGCCAAATACGGCGTGCCGGTGGTGGTCAAGTCCACCTTCGCCGAGGGCAGCGGCACGCTGGTAACCAAGGAGGATCGGGACATGGAACAAGTCGTGGTCTCCGGCGTGACGGGGGATCGCAACCAGGCGAAGGTCACATTTGTCGGGGTGCCGGACAAGCCGGGGATCGCCGCCCGCATCTTCGGGGCGATCGGGGCCGCCAACATCCTGGTGGACATGATCATCCAGAACGTCAGCCAGGGCGACCTGACCGACCTGTCCTTCACCATCCCCAGGGCGGACCTTCCCAAGGTGGGGGACCTCGCCAAGCGCATCGCCCAGGACATCGGCGCGAAGAGTGTCGAGGTCAAGGACCAGATCGCCAAGGTCTCGCTGGTCGGCGTGGGCATGCGGTCTCACTCAGGCGTGGCCGCGCGGATGTTCGAGACCCTGTCCCGCGAGGGGATCAACATCATGATGATCAGCACCTCCGAGATCAAGATCTCCTGCGTCATCGAGGAGAAGTCCATGGACCCGGCTCTCCGCGCCCTGCACAAGGCGTTCGAGCTGGAGAAAGGCTGAGCGCGAAGCATGCCCGCACCGAAGCACATCGAGATCTACGACACGACGCTGCGCGACGGCGCCCAGGCCGAGGACGTCTCGTTCTCGGCCGAGGACAAGGTGCGCGTGGCCCGGAAGCTCGATGAGCTCGGGGCCCACTTCATCGAGGGCGGCTGGCCCGGCGCCAATCCCAGGGACATCGACTTCTTCCGCATGATCAAGACGGTGCCCCTCAAGCAGGCCAAGGTCGTAGCCTTCGGCTCGACGCGACGGGCCGGCAACACCGTGCACAACGATCCGGTCCTCAAGTCCCTGCTCGCCGCGGATACCCGGTACGTGACGTTGTTCGGCAAGAGCTGGAACCTGCACGTCACGGACGCGCTGGGGATCTCGCTCAGGAAAAATCTCGAATTGATCGAGGATTCCCTGGCCTTTCTGAAGGGCAAAGGGCGCCGGGTGTTTTATGATGCCGAGCACTTCTTCGACGGCTACAAGGCCAATCCGGGCTATGCGCTGCAGACGCTATTGAAAGCGCAGGCGGCCGGCGCGGAACGGATCATCCTGTGCGACACAAACGGCGGAACCATGCCCTGGGATGTCAAACGGATCGTTGCGGAGGTCGCGCGGGAAATCCGCGTGCCGCTCGGCATCCACGCCCACAACGACGCGGAGATGGCCGTCGCCAACTCGCTGATCGCGATTCAGGAAGGCGTGCTGCAGGTGCAGGGGACCATTAACGGCATCGGCGAACGGTGCGGCAACGCCAATTTGTCCTCGATCATCCCGAACCTGAATCTCAAGATGAAGCTGCCGTCGGTGACGCCCGATCAGCTGCGCAACCTCCGCGAGGTGTCCCACTTCGTGGCCGAGATCGCCAACCTGGTGCCGAACAAGCACCAGCCGTACGTGGGGGACTCGGCGTTCGCCCACAAGGGCGGCGTGCACATCGATGCGGTCCGGAAGAACCCGATGACCTACGAGCATGTCCGTCCGGAAGCGGTTGGCAACCGCCAGCGGATGCTCATCTCCGATTACGCCGGGAAGAGCAGCCTGGCGGCGAAGGCCGAAGAGTTTCACATCACCCTGCGCAAGAAAGATCCCAAGGCCAGGGAACTGCTGGCGACGCTCAAGGACCTTGAAAACCAGGGCTATCAGTTCGAGGGGGCCGAGGGCTCGTTTGAGCTTCTGATGCGTCGCATGCTCGGCAAGCACAAGCCGTCGTTCGAATTGGTGGGCTTCCGCGTGATCGTGGAGAAGCGGTGCGCGGATGAGGAGCCCATCTCGGAGGCCACGGTGATGGTCAAGGTCGGCTCCACCGTGGAGCATACGGTGGCCGTCGGCACGGGGCCCGTCAATGCCCTGGACCACGCGCTGCGCAAGGCCCTGGAGAAGTTCTATCCGCAACTGCGGGAGGTGAAGCTGCTGGACTACAAAGTTCGCGTCCTGGCCGCTGATAAGGGCACTGCGTCCAAGGTGCGCGTCCTGATTGAATCGGGGGACCACAAGGAAAAATGGGGAACGGTGGGGGTGTCCGAGAACATCATGGAGGCGAGCTGGCAGGCTCTCGCCGACAGCATCGAGTATAAGATGGTGAAAGATCGGCGTTCTTCCAAAAGCGGTTCTGCTTGACTTCTTGGGGAGGCTTTCGTATCGTAGTGATCTATCAAGGGATTTTGCCGTTTAAGGTGATCAGGGGGTAGGCGGATGAGGAAGGCAGACCTGGCGACCGAAATATATGAAAAGGTTGGTGTCTCCAAGAAGGAGGCGGCCGACCTCGTCGAGCTGGTCCTCGATACGATCAAGGGGATACTGCAGAAGGGCGAGTCTTTTAAAATCGCCGGGTTCGGCAATTTCGTCGTCAGGAGCAAAGGGCCGAGGAAAGGCCGGAACCCACGGACCGGTGAAGAGATCGGGATTACCCCTCGACGTGTGGTGACCTTCCGTCCGAGCCAAATCTTTAAAAAATACGTGAACTAGCCGTCGCGTCGCTTGTATGGCTACCGGGGCATCAGGATCCGCTGAAACCAGCGCAGCGGTCGGCGAGAAACTCTTTTACAAGATCGGCGAGGTCAGCCGGCTGACCGGCCTTCCCTCCTACGTGTTGCGGTTTTGGGAGTCCGAGTTCGGATTCCTGCGTCCCCAGAAGACCCGCGGCCGCCAGCGGAAGTACACGCCCAAGGATATTGAAACCCTCCTCCAGATCAAGCGGATGCGTTATGATAAGGGGTTCACGATCGAGGGGCTCAAGCGGCGCTGGCACACCCGGGAGGGCACGCAAGAGCGGCGCCCCTCCCGCGCGACGGCTGATGTGGTGCGGCGCGTCAAGCACGAGGTGCAGGAGATGCTGAAGGTGCTCGGAGAGCAGCAGTAACCGCTCGCCGATACAGGGCAATGATTTACACGGTTCGGGGCGTAGCGCAGACCGGTAGCGCACTCGCTTGGGGTGCGAGTGGTCGTGGGTTCAAATCCCGCCGCCCCGACCAAACCCCGCTTGTTCTTTCTATTCTCCCATGACCAATCCCGACAAGGCCCGGTTGAAAATGGTCGAGGGGCAGATTGTCGCCCGGGGCATCGCCGATGCGCGCGTGCTGGAGGCAATGCGGAAAATCCCACGGCATCTGTTTCTCGAAGAGGCGTTGAGCGATCGGGCTTATGACGATTCGGCTCTGCCGATCGGCGAAAAGCAGACCATCTCGCAGCCCTTCATTGTCGCGCTGATGACGCAGGCGCTCGCGCTGCAGGCGACTGACAAGGTCTTGGAAATCGGGACGGGGTCGGGGTACCAGACGGCGATCCTGGCCGAACTGGCCGCCCGCGTCTATTCCATCGAGCGGGTGAAGTCGCTGGCCCAGCAGTCGCGCGAGCGGCTCGACCGTCTGGGATACCGGAACGTGGCCGTTCGGAACAGCGACGGAACCTACGGGTGGGAAGAGGCCGCGCCCTTCGACGCCATCCTGGTGGCGGCCGGGTCCCCGTCCATCCCTTCCATGCTGGTGGAGCAATTGCGCGAGGGGGGACGCCTCGTCATTCCGGTGGGAGACCGGAACTCGCAGGTGCTGCAGCTCGGGGTCAAGCAGCGCGGCCGGTTGGTGCTGAGCTGTCTGACCGACTGCACCTTCGTGCCGTTCATCGGGGCCTTCGCGTGGAGCGCGGACGCATGCTGAAAATCTACAACACCCTGACCGGCCAGAAAGAACCGTTCGAACCGCTCGTACCGAACACGGTCCGCATGTATGTGTGCGGCGTCACGGTCTACGACGATTGCCATCTTGGCCACGCCCGCAGCGCCGTCGTCTTCGATGTCATCCGGCGGTATCTGGAGCACCGGGGACTCGCGGTGACGTTCGTCAAGAACTTCACGGACGTGGACGACAAGATCATCAACCGGGCCAATCAGCTGGGCATTCCCTGGCAGGACGTCACGACGCGTTACATTGAGGCCTACTCGCGCGACATGGGGCGGCTGGGGGTGCTCAAGGCAACGGAGGAGCCCAAGGCCACCGAGCACATGGACGACATCGTCCGGCTCGTGCGCACCCTGATTGAAAAGGGAGTCGCCTACCAGGTCGCCGGAGACGTCTACTTCCAGGTCTCAAAATATCCCAACTACGGCCGTCTCTCGAAGCGCAAGCTCGACGACATGCAGGCAGGTGCCCGCGTCGAGGTGGACGAACGGAAGCGGTCCCCGATGGATTTCGCGCTGTGGAAGGGAGCCAAGGCCGGGGAGCCGGAGTGGCCGAGTCCCTGGGGTCCGGGGCGGCCTGGCTGGCACATTGAATGTTCGGCCATGTCGATCCGCCATCTCGGCGAGACGTTCGATATCCATGGCGGAGGCCAGGACCTGATCTTTCCGCACCACGAAAACGAGATCGCCCAGTCCTGCTCGGC
>JAUSHW010000171.1 GCA_030648395.1 Nitrospirales bacterium
GCGGGCCATCTCCGCCAAAATCAAACGGGAAGCCGAGCCCAATCCAGAGAAGAAAGAAGGCATCGCCGGCAAAGAGCCGGCGAGGTAATCGATGTCCCGCCTCCTTGCATACCTGCTCCTGGGGCTGATTCTCTTCGTCGGGTATCAGTGGTGGAGCAAGCAGCAGGCGGCACCGCCTCCCGCACCCATCACCGCCGGCGCCGCCAAGCCATCGTCGCAACCTGCGCCGTCCGCCATCGCGCCTCCCAGCCAGTTGCCGCCTCCGAACTTGGGACAGATTCGTATGGCAGACCCGGATCCGCTTCCGGCTGGCTTCGCACAGGCCGCGCTGCTGAGCGAGATCCGGCAAATACTGGAGCAGGGAAACGCCGCGGAGGCCCAGGTCAGACTGCTGGCCATTCCCAAGGAAGCACTCACGGACCCGGCGGCGAAAAAATACGTCGCCGTCCTCTGGAACAACCTGGGTGTGCTGCAGGCCGGCAAGGGCGGCGGGGCCGCGAGCATCGCGGCATTCAAGACGGCTGTCTCGCTCGATCCCGGAGACCCCCGGGCTCATATCAACCTGACGCACGCGATGTGGGAGAGCAAGGACCCGGGGTTGAACAAAGAGTTCCTGGAAAAGACCATCAGCCTGGCGCCCAACGAGCCGCTGCCGCACTTGGCCCTGGCCGACATGCTGTACGACAAGGATGATCTTGCGGGTGCCGTGGCGCACCTCGATCTCGCCACCCAGCACGCGACGCAGGACGCCGGGCTGCAGTCCTACCTGCAATTCGTCTCCGCCAAGGTCAAACGCGAAGCCAAGACCGAGCAGAAGTTCGTCTCCCGGGACAGCTCCCATTTCACGGTGAAGTTCGACGGCAACGAGGATGACGTCGTCTGGAGGAGGGTGTCGGAAATCCTGGAGGACGCGTACCGGGAGATCGGCCAGAAGTTCGGCTACTTTCCCGGCAAGCCGATTATGGTGGTGCTGCATTCGCGGGAGAACTTCCAGGGCGCCACCGGCAGCCCGGCCTGGGCCGACGGGCTCTTCGATCCGATCGGCGGGCGCATCAAGGTGCCCACGCAGGGCGCACTGACCGACCAGGCCTGGTTGACCCGCGTGCTGCGCCATGAGTACGTGCACGCGTTGCTGCACGAGCGCATGGGAGGACGCCTGGGAGCGGTGCCGACCTGGCTGAACGAGGGTCTGGCCATGCAGCTTGCGGGCGACCCGTGGCCCGACCTCGACAAGGTGATCCGCAGCCAGGTGACGCTCATTAAACTCTCCAGCCTGGAAGGACCCTGGGGCGGGCTCCCGCCGAATGTCGCCACGGTCGCGTATATGGAAGGGAACTCCGCCACCATCTATCTGATGGATCGGTTCGGCATGGAGAAGGTGCGGGAGGTTCTCGGCCAGCTCGCGAACGGGCAAACCATGGCCGCCGCCGTGCAGGACCGGCTGTTCATCACGTACGAGCAATTCCAGCAGCGCTGGATCGACGAACTGAACGAGAAGCTGAAGGCGGGGCGTTCATAAGGGGGCTCGAGTGCTGGCATCTGGGCACGCGATGATGCACTATAGCGCTGAATGACATTTCGATACTCATGAAAGGATACTGATGAAAATCACAAAACTGATCGCCGCCCTGATCGTGCTGACGATGGTCGCAACCCCGGTCCTCTCCTACGCGAAGGCCGGCGGCCGATCGAGCGGAGGCTCCTCCGGAGGTTCATCGCAGGGCAGCCGCGGGTCACGCACCTTTGACAACAACGGATACAAGCCGATCGAACGCTCGACAACGACGCAGACGGCGCCGCAGTCGTCGGCTCGTCCGGCGCCCGCTCCGGCCGTGGCGCCGCAGCCGGTCGGCCAACCCTCGTTCTTCCAGCGGCACCCGATCCTGACCGGTCTTGCGGCCGGCTTCGCCGGGTCCTGGATTGGGCATATGCTCTTCGGGGCGAACAACAGTCTGGCGGGGCAAGCCGGAGCCGAAGGCGCGGACGCGGGCACGGGCTCCATGTGGCCCCTGATTCTTTTGCTGGCGTTCGGGGGACTGGCGGTCTACTACTTCACAAAAATGCGGCGGCCGAGCGTGGCGACGACCGGGCCGGCGTTTGAGAGAAGCGCCCTCGCACCGGAAACCGCTCCATTCGCCGCCGGCCCGATGGCGGGCACCCTGCAACCCGGCACCGTTGTTTCCTCCGAGGATGAGTCGAAGTTTCGACAGATGCTGGTGGACGTACAGGCCGCCTGGTCGAAGCAGGATCTGGACGCGCTCAAGCGCCTCACCACCCCGGAGATGCTGCACTATTTCAGCGACGCCCTGAGCGAAAATACCAGTAAAGAGATCGAAAACCGCGTGGAGGACGTCGGCGTGCAACAGGCGGACGTCCGCGAGACGTGGACCGAAGACTCCAAAAACTATGCGACGGTACTGCTTCGATGGACGGCGCGCGATTACACCGTCTCGCTCACGAAACAGCGGGGGGAGCCCGGCTACCTGGCCGATGGCGACGACCAGAAGCCGACCGACGCCTCCGAAGCCTGGACCTTCATGCGGTACCAGGGCGGCAAATGGCTGCTGTCCGCGATTCAACAGGTCGAATAAGGCGAGGGGGCCGGCAACTTTTCTGCCTGTGAGAAAAGTTGCCTGTCCCCTTTTTAATGCGTGTGAGAGTCGGGCTGTAAGCCGGATTCTGTGCCGACCTTCCCTTTCGGAAAGATCGCGGTGATCATTTCTCTGGGACCCGGATTGCTCCGGGCCTCGTGCGGCCTACCCGAGGGTCACGGCCGGGCCAGCCGCTGAGGAACAGCACCGGTGTCCCGCTCCTCGTGCCCTCCTATTTGGCCTTGCTCCGAGTGACGCTTGCCGGCCAGCCATGTCGCCACGACCGCGGTGGGCTCTTACCCCGCCATTTCACCCTTGCCTGATCCGACGCTCTTTCGAACGCCGGCCATCGGCGGTATGCTTTCTGTTGCGCCGGTGTCGGATCGCTCCGCCTGGGCGTTACCCAGCACCCTGCCCTATGGAGTCCGGACTTTCCTCCAGCCTCTCGCGAGACCGGCGACCACCTGCCCGACTCCCACACGCAAACGCATTATAGCAGATTCAAATTTAAGAGCGGGGCCTGTCGTCTGCGCTCCGGAGTCCTTCCGTCTGTGGCCCATGGCTGCGGGCCAGAGGAGCCTCCTGCTCCGCGGTTCCCGCACTCTCGATATCGTATGGCGCGATGCGCGCCTGTCAGCGCGGCAGAGTGCTCGAACAGCGGCGCATTTGAGGCTCACCCCGGCCCTTGCCTGGGTCGGCACTTCTTTTCTCAGGGCCAGAGCGGGGTCTGCCTCTACCGCGGCCGTGGAGGAGCGCCCTTTCAACTCGGGGACAGATTTCAAATCTGTCCCCATCGAATATCAGAGGGCGCGGGGGAACCCGTTGCTCTTCGGATGCAACGGGTCAATGGGAGCGGGAGGCAACTCCGCGACAGACCCCGCGCTTCGCAGTTTCTTCTTCCCCTCTTCTCTGGTATGTTTCGTCGCATGACGACCGCTGTGGGATGGATTGGTATTGACGAATCGGGCAAGGGCGATTACTTCGGCCCCCTCGTGATCGCCGCCGTCCACGTCACGCCCGGCCTCGCAGAAGACCTCAGAGCCCTCCACGTCCGCGACAGCAAGAAGATTGCCGATAGCGTCATCCGGAAGCTGGAGGTGGACATCAAGACCCTGTGCCGCCACAGCGTGATCGCCATTGGCCCCGAACGCTACAACGAACTCTACGGCAAGATCCGCAACCTCAACCGCCTCCTCGCCTGGGGCCACGCCAAGGCGCTTGAAACCCTCCTCGAGCAGGTGCCCTGCGAGCGCGCCATCGCCGACCAGTTCGGCGACGAGAGCCTGATCCTGAACGCGCTACAGGAGAAGGGCCGGCAGATCACGCTCGAGCAGCGCCATAAGGGCGAGGACGACATCGCGGTCGCGGCGGCGTCAATTGTGGCGCGGGCGGAGTTCGTCAGGCGGCTGGAGCGACTGGCCGCCCAGTGGGGCATGCCCTTGCCCAAAGGCGCGTCGCAGGCCGTGGAGGACGCGGCCAAGGCGCTCGTGCGCAAGCACGGGCAGGAAGGCCTGGCGAAGGTCGCCAAGCTGCACTTTAAGACCACGAAAGCGGTATTAGGGGAATCGTAAGGGCGGTTCGCGAACCGCCCCTACTCGGTGGTTTCGGCGGCTTCTTCGACTTCCAGCAACTCGACAGGTTTTTCCGGAATGGGCACGATCTGGACCGGGTCCCCGGCCCAGTGGAGAATGCGGTTGCAGTAGGAACAGGTCAGAATCGAGGTAGCGCGCTTCACTTCCGCCACCACCTGCGGCTGTACCTGCAGCCGGCAGGACATGCAGCTGCCGTCTTTGTTCACCCCCGCCAGGGCCTGGCCCTTTTTGGAGCTCTTCAGTTTTTCGTAGTTCCGCAGGAGCGAGGGCTCGACCGCGGCCACCAGGGACTCGCGCTTCTGCCGCAGGCCGGCCAGTTCGTCGTCCAGCGCGCCCACGGAGCTCTCCAGCGCGGCCTTCTCGGCGTTGAACCGCTGGTCCGCCTCCTTCGCCGCCGCCTCGGCCTGCGCCAGGTCCTTCTTCTTCGCATCCACCGCGTCCATGAGAATCAGGATCTGTTCCTCGATCTCGCCCCGCTTCTTCTTGGTCAGCTCGACCTCAAGCAGATGCGCCTGGTACTCCCGATTCGTCTTGATCTCGCCCTTCGTCGTCCGGTCCTGCAGCTTGCTGATCACCTGCTCCTGCGCGGCCAGTTCCTGCTCGCAGGATTTGCGCTCCTTGCCGGTTGTTTCGAACGCTTGCTTGGTGGAATCACGGAGTGCCTGGGCGGCTTGAAGGGGCTGGCGGGCGGCTTCGACCATCTCGGGGATGCGTCGCTTGCGCTCGGCCAACTCCTCCAACCGCAGGTCGGCCTCCTGCAACGCGATCAGGCGTTCGAGCTGCTCTTTCATAGATGAACAGTACGGCACATCATGAAACTTCCTTCCTCCATCCGACGCGACGTGGTGGGCCCACCAGGCCTCGAACCTGGGACCAACGGATTATGAGTCCGTCGCTCTGACCAACTGAGCTATGGGCCCTTACGGCATTCCTTATACACCAACTATAAACTCTCGACAAAGCTCTTTAGTTTCTTGCTGCGGCTCGGGTGGCGCAGCTTGCGCAGCGCCTTGGCCTCGATCTGCCGGATGCGCTCGCGCGTCACCGAGAAGTCCTGTCCGACCTCTTCCAGCGTGTGGTCCGTGTTCTCGCCGATCCCGAACCGCTTGCGCAGCACGCGCTCCTCGCGCGGCGTCAGGGTCTTCAGCGCGTTGCTGATCTGCCGCTGCAAATCGTAGCGGATCGCGGCGTCCAGTGGCGAGATGGCCTTCTTGTCCTCGATGAAGTCCCCCAGGTGGCTGTCCTCCTCCTCGCCGATGGGCGTCTCCAGTGAAATCGGCTCCTTGGCGATCTTGAGGATCTTGCGGACCTTGTCCAGCGGGAGGTCCATCTTCTCGGCAATCTCCTCGGGCGAGGGCTCGCGGCCCAGTTTCTGGACGAGATGCCGGGAGGTGCGGATCAGCTTGTTGATCGTCTCGATCATGTGCACGGGGATCCGGATCGTCCGGGCCTGGTCGGCGATGGCGCGGGTGATGGCCTGCCGGATCCACCAGGTCGCATACGTGCTGAACTTGTAGCCGCGCTTGTACTCGAACTTGTCCACGGCCTTCATCAGGCCGATGTTGCCCTCCTGGATCAGGTCCAGGAACTGGAGCCCGCGGTTCGTGTACTTCTTGGCAATGCTGACCACCAGGCGAAGATTGGCCTCCACCAGCTCTGACTTGCCCCGCTTGACGTGCTCTTCGGCGATGCCCAGGAGCTTCACGCCCTCGCGAATCTCCTCGGCGGGCACCAGCGCTTCGGCCTCGATCTCACGGACGCGCCGGCGCGCATGCTGGGCCGCCTTGTCGATCTCGTGGAGGACTTCCACGGTCACGCCGGTTTTGCGGCGGACCGCAACCATGTCCTTCCGTCCGCGGCTGAGCTTCACCAGCAGGGCATTGCCGTCTTCTCCCACCACGCCGAGGCGGCGCCGGCAATGGGCCAGTTCCCGCTCGCAGGCCGCGATTTCGTGCGCCAGGTCCCGCACCCGCTGGATAAACTTCTCGCGCTGGGCCGGGTGGAGCTTGAGCGTATCCACCTTGTCCGCGACCTGCCGCTTGGCTTCCAGCAGCTTGGCTTTCATCTCTTTCCGATTGCCCGGGCTGAGCTTGGTCTTCCGCTGCCGGGCGTACAGGGCCAGCAGGCCTGTCGTGAACGGCTTGACCTTCCGAATGGCGTCCAGGGTCTTCTTCCGGAGCTCCTCGTCGTCCTGCTCGACGATTTCCTCGAATTCCTCATCCACCCCCGCCGAGACCACTTCCCGCGCCTGGATTTTCTTGGTCCGGACCTGGTCCACGAGGGCGAACAGCGCCTTGATCGTCATGGGCATCCCGAAGACCACCGACGAGATGTCCTGCTTGCCCTCCTCGATGCGCTTGGCGATCTCAATCTCCCCTTCCCGGCTGAGGAGCGACACGCTGCCCATTTCCTTGAGATACAGCCGGACCGGATCGTCGGTGCGGGCCAGATCGCCGGGAGTCAGGTCGATTTTCTTTTCCTCGACTTCCTCCGGCTCCTCGGTTTCGCCGGCTTCTTCATGGGAACCCTCGCCCTCGGACATCATCTGTTGGTACCTCTCCCCCTCGGGGGAATCGATAATCTCGATATCCATCTCCCCGAACATGGTCATCAGACTGCTCAGCCGGTCGGTCGAGACCTGGTCGGCAGGCAGATTGGTGCTGAGATCGCGATAGGTCAGGAAGCCCTTCTCCTTGCCCATGGTGATCAGGCGTTTGACTTCTTCTGTTCGTTCTTCTTTAGGCATTGGCGCTCCCAACTTCGGTCAGTGGTAAAGGGCCCGCGCCCAGCAGACGCTGCCGCGCCTGTTGCAGGGCATTCTGGCGGATCAGGAGATCTCTCATGGCCTCCGTCTGGCCGGCCCGCTCCGCGGCGATATGGGCCGTTTTGACTTCCTGTATCTCGTTGACGATGCGTCGCAGCTTCAAGGCCTTCAAACTCTCGCGAAACGCCGCGCCGGTGTCGTCGTACGGCATCTCGCTGAGCGAGAACGCGCGGACGATGCTCCCGCACAGGGCATCCTCCTGCGCACGGGCGAACACCTCGTTCGCGACGATCGCGCCTTGCCCGCCCTGCGCATCCCGTCCCTCCAGAGCAAACACGATCAGTTGCCGGATGCGGGGATCGGTGAAATCGTCGACGGCAAGTTGCGCCGCCATCCCGGGCGTCAGCTTCTCGTGGAGGAGCAGCCGCGCGAGGACTTCCTCGTCTTTCGGGAGCGGCGCCTCGGCCTCACACGTCGGCGACTCGCCGGCCGCCGAGGCTTTCCGTGGAAGGCTCCGATACCGTTCCAGCAGGACTTTCTCCTCCATGCCCAGCCGGTCGGCGACATGCCGGATGGCGGCAGCCTTCTCCACCGGATTGCTCAGCTTCTGCAACAGCGCCAGAACCTCCTCCACGCACCGCACCCGCTCCTCCACGCTCCCCCGGCGATCGGTCGTCAGGCTGCCCGCCACCGTGAAGTCCAGCAGGGAGGGCGCCTTTTGAATGAGTACTGTGAAGGCCTCGACGCCGCGGGCGCGGATGAACGTGTCCGGATCGTCGCCCACCGGCAGGCTGCCCACCTGGACGGAGAGGCCCGCCCCGAGAAAGAGGTCCAGGGTGCGCAAGGCCGCGCGCACGCCGGCCGCGTCTGGATCGAAGAGCAGGACGACCCGGCGGGTGAAGCGCCGGATGACTTCGACATGCTCCGTCGTCAGCGCCGTGCCCAGGGTGGCCACCACGTTGGTCAGGCCGGCCTGGTGCAGCGCGATTGCGTCAAAGTAGCCCTCAACGATGACCACCTGCTCTTCACGCGCGATGCCCTCCCGCGCCGACTCCAGCGCGTAGAGCGTGCGTCCCTTCCGGAACAGCGGCGTTTCCGGAGAGTTGAGGTACTTGGGCACGCCGTCATCGAGCACGCGCCCGCCGAACCCGATGATGCGCTTCTGGAGGTCGCGGATCGACAGCATGACCCGCCCGCGAAACCGATCGTAATATCCGGACGCGTCTCCGGGCTTCTTGCCCGTTTGATCGCGCGCGACAATGAGGCCCGCCGCGGCCAGATCCTCGACGGTCCATCCATCCTTGCCCCCCTTGTCCGTTTTAGACAGCGCCTTGAGCAGACCGTCCCAGGACTGGGGCGCGTACCCAATACCGAACCGCTCGATCGTCTCCGCCGTCATCCCGCGGTCCCGCAGGTACGCGCGCGCGGGCTCGGCGGCCGGATCGGCCAGCAACGTGCGATGGAAGAAGTCAGCGGCCTCGCGGTTCAGCGCGACCAGGCGTTCCGCCTGCTCGGCCCGCTGCTTCGCCGCCGGTGACGCGGGCGTCTCCTCCACGCGGATTCCCAGCTTCTCACCAAGCGCGCGCACGACCGCCGGGAAACTCGATCCCTCGATCTTCATCAGGAAGGTAAAGACGTTCCCCCCCTCCCCACAGCCGAAGCAGTGGAACATCTGGCGCGACGAGCTGACCGTGAAGGACGGGGTCTTCTCGGAGTGGAAGGGGCAGAGGCCTTTGTAGTGCTGCCCCGCCTTGCTGAGCGAGAGGTGAGCGCCGACGATCTCGACAATGTCGGCCCGGTCGCGAATCCGGCTGATGACGTCGTCCGGAATTAATCCTCTATCCACCCTATCCCCCGCACACGGCCGAGAGGCACACCAACCGCTTAAGCTAACAAAAAAACACCGCCGCCGTCAAAAGACCCCAAACCCGGCAATTCCGGCTACCCCGGAGGCCAGGCCATGGGGCGGCCGCCCAGCACGTGCAGATGCAGGTGAAAGACCGACTGCCCGCCGTCCCTGCCCGTGTTGGCCACCACGCGATAGCCGGACTCGGCGATGCCCTTCTTCCCGGCCACGGCGGCCGCCGCCTCGAGAAGGCGCCCCAGGAGAGCCTGATCGCCCGCTGCCACATCATTCAACGCGACGACGTGCCGCTTCGGAATCACCAGCACGTGGACCGGCGCCTGCGGATTGGTATCGTCAAAGGCCAGCACCTCGTCATCCTGCAAGACAACCTTCGCCGGAATCTGCCCGGAGCCGATCTTGCAGAACAGGCAATCGCTCATGTGGTTCCCCGCGACGCTTTTTCCTTCAAACCACCCTGCCCGAACCGCCGGGCCAGCTCCTGGTAGACCTCGGTCGGCGGCACCTCGTGATAGCCGAGCGCGACCAGCAGGTGAAACAGCAAATCGGCCGACTCATGCACGATCTCCTCGCGCTTCTGCCCCTTCGAAGCCAGAATCACTTCGCCGGCCTCCTCCGTCACCTTCTCGAGAATCTTGTCCTGCCCCGCCGCCAGCAGCGAGGCCACGTAGGATTCAGGGCTGGGCGCGCGTTTCCGTTCCAGAATGGTCTCGTACAGGCGGTCCAGCACGCCGCCCTGCGCCCCAGCAGTCTTGGCGCCGCCCTCGCAGGAGGCCGCAAGGTCCGAGAGTTTGGTAAAGAAGCAGGCGCGCTCGCCGGTGTGGCACGCGGGTCCGTCCGGCGTAACCGTGATCAATAACGTATCCTGGTCGCAATCGACGAAGACCTCGCGGACTCGCTGGCGGTGGCCGGAGGTCGCGCCCTTCTCCCACAATTCCTTGCGCGAGCGGCTCCAGAAGTGCGCGATGCCGGTCTCCAGGGTCTTCTCCAGGGCCTCGCGGTTCATGTAGGCGACCATCAGCACCGTCCCATCGCGCCAATCCTGAAGGATCGCGGGGATCAGCCCCTTCTCGTCGAACTTCAGTGCCGAGATTGCCGCGGCGTCCATTATGAGGCCCTCACCGCAATGCCCCGGGTCCGCAAATAGTCCTTGGCCTCGCGAATCGTGTGCTGGCGGTAGTGGAAGATCGACGCGGCCAGCACGGCGTCCGCCCGGCCCGTCGCAAACCCTTCATAGAGATGCTCAAGGGTGCCCGCGCCGCCGGACGCGATGACCGGAATCTCGACGGCGTCGGAGATGGCAGCGGTCAGGGCCAGATCGTAGCCCTCCTTCGTCCCGTCGCGATCCATGCTGGTCAGGAGAATCTCGCCGGCGCCGTAGGCGGCCATCTTGCGCGCCCACTCGACCGCGTCCAGTCCGGCTGATTTCCGCCCTCCGTGCGTGAACACGCCCCAACTGTCGCCCGGCCGCTTCGCGTCCATTGCTGCACGCTTCGCGTCGATGGCGACCACAATACATTGCGTGCCGAAGCGCTCGGCCGCCGCCCTGACGAATTCCGGGCGCTGCACGGCCGCCGTGTTGATGCTCACCTTGTCGGCGCCGGCCCGCAGCAGGTCGCGGATGTCATCGAGCGTGCGCACGCCCCCGCCGACCGTCAGCGGCATGAAGACCTGCTCGGCCGTGCGGCTGACCACGTCGATGAAAATCTTGCGCTCCTCGTGCGACGCCAGAATGTCGAGGAAGCAGAGCTCGTCGGCGCCCTCCGCGTCATAGGCCCGGGCCGCCTCGACCGGATCGCCCGCGTCCTTGAGGTTCACGAACCCGACGCCCTTGACGACGCGGCCCTCCTTCACGTCCAGACAGGGAATGATGCGCTTGGCCAGCATGCAATGCCTTTTCGCCCGCTCAGCCGGCGGCGGCCATCGCCGACCGCAGATCGAGCAGGCCTTCGTAGAGCGCCTTCCCGATGATCGCGCCGATCACTTTCGGCCCGAGCGTGCCCAGGCGCTGGAGATCCTCCGTCCGCGTGATGCCGCCGGAGGCGATCAGCGGCACCGGGCAGGCCTCCACCATGCGCCGCAGGCCGTCGATGTTCGGCCCTTCCAGCATGCCATCCCGCGCAATGTCGGTATAGATCACGGCGTACACGGGCAAGCCCGCCAGCCGGCCGACGAAGCTGGCGGCATCGAGGTCGGCCACATCGGTCCAGCCCTGCACCGCGACCTTGCCGCCCCTGGCGTCCACGCCGACGATCACGCGGCCGGGAAAGCGGCTGCAGGCCGCCGCAAGAATGCTCTCGTCACGGACGACCGCGGTGCCGAGGACGACCCGTTCGATTCCCGACGAAAGATACGACTCGATCGTCTCCAGCGTCCGGATGCCTCCGCCGACCTGCACCGGAATGGTGACGGCCTTCAGGATCGCCTCGATGGCGGCGCGGTTGCGGGGCGAGCCCTCGACGGCCCCGTTCAGGTCCACGACGTGCAGAACCTGCGCGCCTTCACTCTCCCAGCGACGGGCGACGTCCGCGGGCTCCTGCGAGTACACCGTCTCGTCCTGCATCCGCCCCTGGCGCAGACGCACACAGCGCCCGTCCTTGAGGTCGATGGCGGGGATCACGATCACGGCGACGGGCTCATCTCTCCCTGCATCCGCTGGATCTGCCGGCCGAGGGGAAACTCACGCAGGACTTTATCAACGGCGGAATTGGCGAGCTGCTCCACCGTCAGGAACCGCACGCCGCGCTCAAGAAAACCGGACAGATCTTCGGTCAGCGGGCGCTGCCGCTCGTAATAGTCCCCGGTCCAGAGGGTCTTGCCGTCCTTCACGCTGACCAGCCGGACAGAAAACCCGATCGCCGCGGCGTCCTCGGCACGCTCCAGGCCGATCGCGCTTCCCTTCCGTTCCTTGTAGACCTCGACGGTCCCTTCCAGCAGGGCGGCCACGTCCAGCCGTTCGCCGAGGTCCCGGAGCACGCTGCGGCTGGCCACCGACGCCGTGATGGAGGGCATCGATTCGCGGACCATCTGGGGAGGCACGACGGCCAGGCCCTCGCGGGCGTTCAGTTTGAGATAAAACACGTCGGCCAGTTTGTCTCCGGCGACGACAGGCGGCGCCGGCGCGGCGTATCCCTGTCGCTGGCCCGGCGTGGGCGGCGAGACCATGAACGGCAGCACGGCGATCCGCACGATGCGGTACTGCGCGATCTGCGGCGCGGTGATCGTCTCCGTCGTGGTCGCCCCGCATCCGGTCATCGCGCCCGACAAGACGGCAGCCAGGAACAGCGTGCGCTTCTTCATGAAAGACTCCCAAAGTTGCGGATGATCTTCAACCCTTCGCCCTGGCTCTTCTCCGGATGGAACTGGCAGGCGAAAATGTTGTCGCGCGCGATACTCGACACGAAGGGCTTTCCGTAGTCGGTCATCGTGCAGGCGACGGCCCGGTCGTCCGGAACCACGTAATACGAGTGGACGAAATACATGAAGGCGCCGTCGGGCACGCCCTCGAGCACGGGCGGCCGTGTTCCGATCGCGATCGCGTTCCATCCCATGTGCGGCACCTTCAGGCGGGCCGGGGAGCCGTTCGACGGAAACCGCACGACCTTGCCGGGAATGACGCCGAGGCCGCGGTGCCGGCCGAACTCCTCGCTCTCGCTAAACAGCAATTGGAACCCCAGGCAGATGCCGAGGAACGGCTTGCCCGCGGCAATCGCCCGCGTGACCGGCTCGACCAATCCGTACTGCTCGAGATTGCGCATGCAGTCGCCGAACGCCCCCACGCCCGGAAGGACCACGTGGCTCGCATCGGCGATCGCCTTCGGATCGCGCGTCACCGCCGCCCGGTGCCCGACGGCCTCAAAGGCCTTCTGCACCGATTTGAGGTTCCCCATGTCGTAATCCACGATCGCGATCACAGGCTGCCTTTCGTCGACAGCACGCCCTTGACCCGGACGTCGACCGCCACCGCCTGATCCAGCGCCTTCGCCAGGGCCTTGAAGATGCTCTCCATGATGTGGTGCGGGTTCCGCCCGTACGCCACGTTGATATGCAGGTTCATGGCCGCGTGCGTCGTCAGGGCCTGAAAGAAGTCCTCGAAGAGGTACAGGTCGAAGCCCTTGATGCGCCGGTGCGGCAGCTTGACGTTATAGACCAGATAGGGCCGCCCGCTCAGATCCACCGTCACCTGCGCCAGCGTCTCGTCGAGCGGGACCCAGGCGTTGCCGTAGCGGCGGATGCCTTCCTTCCTGCCAAGCGCCTTCTTCAGCGCCTCGCCGAGCACGATGCCAATGTCCTCCACCGTGTGATGGTCATCGATGTGCGTGTCCCCCGTGGCCTTGATCGTGAGGTCGAAGAGGCCGTGCCTGGCCAGCAGGTCCAGCATGTGGTCCAGGAAGGGAATGGACGTGCTGATCCGGCGCTTGCCGGTCCCGTCCAGGCCCAGCCCGATCGTGATCCGGCTCTCGGTGGTGTTCCGCTCGATCGTGGCCCGCCGCGCGCGCTTCATCGCAGGCGGATCTCCACGGAATGGGCGTGCGCTTCCAATCCCTCCATGTGCGCCATGCGGACGATGTGGTCCTTGGCCTTGGAGAGATCCTCCTTCGTGTACGACACGATGTTTGACCGTCGCACGTAAGCCTCCAGGGAAAGAGCCGAGTGAAAACGCGCGGAGCCCCCGGTCGGGAGAATATGGTTCGGCCCGGCCACATAATCGGCAACGGCCGGCGCCGTGTACCGCCCGATGAACAGCGCCCCCGCATGGCGGACCTTCTCGATGTACTCAAAGGGATTGTCCACCGAAAGCGACAGATGCTCCGGGGCGATCTCGTTCGCCAGGGCAATCGCCTCATCCATCGTGGGCACGACGAACGCCATCGCATGCTGGTCGATGGCACGCGCGGCGATTTTCCGGCGCGCCAAGGACTTGAGCTGCTCCTTGACCTGCCTGACGACTTCCTTCGCCAGCGGCGCGGAGGTGGTCACCAGCCAGACCGCGGCCTGCTCGTCATGCTCCGCTTCGCAGAGGAGGTCCGCCGCCACGTGCGCGGGATTGGCCCCCTCGTCGGCAACGACCAGCAGCTCGCTGGGTCCGGCGATCATGTCGATGTCCACGGTGCCGTAGACCAGCCGCTTGGCAGTCGCCACGAAGATGTTGCCCGGCCCGATGATCTTGTCCACGCGGGGAATCGTCCTGGTGCCGTACGCCATCGCCGCGATGGCCTGCACGCCCCCAACGCGATAGATTTCATCCACGCCGGCGATGTCCGCCGCCACCAGCAGGTACGGGCTCAGCTCCCCTTTGGGCGCCGGCACGCACATGACAATCCGCTTCACGCCGGCCACCTTGGCCGGGATCGCGCTCATCAGCACCGAGGACGGGTACACGGCCTTCCCGCCGGGCACGTAGAGCCCGACGACGTCCAGGGGGAGGATCGTCTGCCCGAGAGTGATGGTGCCGTCCTGCCACATCCAGGTCTGCGTGCGCGGCTTCTCCTTTTCATGAAACACGGTGATGCGGTGGGCCGCGTACCGCAGCGCGTCCCCGTCCTCCTTGCGAATCTTGTAGTAGGCCTCCTTGATCTGATCCGGGCTCACCCGGAACTGGGCCGGTTTCAAGGACACCTTGTCGAACTTGTGGGTGTAGCGGCTGACCGCGCTGTCACCGCCGCGTTCGACGGCCTGGAGAATCGTTTTGACCGCGGCTTCGACCTTGCCGCCGCCCAGGCTCGAACGCGCGCTGATGTTCTTTACAGCCGCCTTGTAGGCGCGATCGGATGTCGTCAAGACCTTCATGCGCGTCCCCCTTGCAGCCCCGCCCGCAGCGCCTCGATCAAGCCGTTCACCCGTTTGTGCTTCAGCTTGAGGCTGGCCCGATTCACAATGAGGCGGGCTGTCGACTCCATGATCACGTCCGTCACGACGAGATTGTGGGCGCGCAGGGTTTTCCCGGAAGAGACCAGGTCCACGATGCGATCCGCCAACCCCACCAGCGGGGCAAGCTCGACCGACCCGTACAGCTTGATGATCTCGATGGGGATGCCCTGTTGCGTGAAATAGCGCTCCGTCAGGTTCGGGTATTTGGTTGCCACGCGCAGCCTGGTCCCGTGCCGCCCGTTTCGCCTGACGGCCGACTCAGGCGCCGCGACGGCGAGGCGGCAGCTTCCGAATTTCAAATCGAGCGGCTCGTAGACGTCAGTCGCCTGCTCCATCAGCACGTCCGCGCCGACGATTCCCGCGTCCACGGCCCCGTACTCAACGTAGGTCGGCACGTCGCTGGGCCTGATAATCATGAGCGTGGTCCCGCTGGCCGGGTGCTCGAAGATCAGCCGCCGGCTGTCGGGGGAAACGTCCTTCGGCGCAAGCCCCACGCGCTTGAACAGCGCGAGCGCGGGCTCCAGCATTTTGCCCTTCGAGAGGGCGATCGCGAGGGTATCCGTCATGTCCGCTCCATCTCCCGGCGGACCTGCGCCCCCAGCCCGGTCAGCTTGTCGTCCAGGCGTTCATAGCCTCGATCCAGGTGATAGACGCGGGACACGCGGGTTTCACCTTCGGCGGCCAACCCGGCCAGGATGAGACAGGCGCTGGCCCTGAGATCGGATGCCATGACCGGCGCCCCACCCAGGCGCTCGACGCCGGTCACAACGGCGTGATGTCCTTCGATCTTGATGTCCGCGCCCATGCGCTGCAGCTCCAGGGCGTGGATGAGGCGGCCTTCAAAGACGGTCTCGGTGATCACGCTGCTCCCGCGGGCGATCGCCATCAGAGCCATCATCTGGGCCTGCATGTCGGTGGCGAAGCCGGGATACGGCAGGGTCTTCACATCGACGGCCCGGAGCTTCCCGCCGGCCCGCACCTGGATCGCTTCCTTTTCCACTTTCAGCTCCACGCCCGCCTCCCGGAGCTTGGCAAGCAGGGCCTCGCAGTGATCGGGCCGGCAGCGCGCGACGCGCACGTCGCCGCCCGTGATGGCGCCGGCAACCAGATACGTGCCCGCCTCGATGCGATCAGGGACGACCTCATGATCCGCCCCGCGCAGCTCCGGCACACCTTCGATCGTGATGACGTCGGTGCCGGCCCCTTGAATCCGGGCCCCGCGCTTGCTTAGAAAATTCGCCAGGTCGGAGATCTCCGGCTCGCGGGCGGCGTTCTCGAGGACCGTGGTCCCCTCCGCCAGACAGGCGGCCATCATGATGTTCTCCGTGCCGGTGACGGTCTGCACGTCGAAGTAAATCCTCGCGCCCTTCAACCGCCCCCGCACTTTGGCGTGCACGTTTCCGTGCTCGATCCGAATCTCGGCTCCCATTTTTTCGAGCGCGGCCAGGTGCAGGTTGATGGGCCGCGCCCCGATGGCGCACCCGCCGGGAAGCGCGACGACCGCCTCGCCCCACCGCGCGACGAGCGGACCCAGCACCATGACCGAGGCCCGCATCGTTTTGACCAGATCATAGGGCGCCTCGCAGGAGGTGATGGCGTCCAGGGACACCGTATAGCAGTCCCCTTCGGTCTCCACGCTCGCGCCGAGGTGCGTCAGAACCTTCGACATGGTGACCACATCCCGCACGGCGGGCATGTTAGTCAGGGTGCATGTTCCCTTGCCCAGGAGCGTCGCCGCGAGGATCGGCAGGGCCGCGTTCTTGGCCCCGCTGATGCGGACTTCGCCCGCCAAGCGCCGGCCTCCCTGAATGACCATGCTCTCCATCACGATCCTCTCACCCCTCCCGCACCCACTCGCGCAACCAATACCCGCTCGATCCCGGCAGCATCCTTGCGGCACTCGACCGAGTCGAATGCGCCGCTCTGCCGCACCAGCTGTATCACAGCTTCGGACTGGCCGAATCCCAGCTCCATGATCAGACGCCCGCCCGGTTTTAACAGCGGCGGTGCCTCCCGCAGGAGCCGACGATAAAACACCAGCCCGTCCGGCCCGGCGGCCAACGCCATGCGCGGTTCGTAGCGGGCGACCTCCGGCTGAAGCGCGTCCAATTCCTGTTCCGCGATATAGGGCGGATTGGAGACGATGGCGTCAAACGCCCCCGCGGACTCGCCGCCAAACGCCTCCAGCAAATCAGCCTGGATGAACCGGATACGATCGCGCGTTCCGTGCCGGGTTGCATTGGATCGGGCCACCGCGAGAGCGCCGCCCGAAAGATCCAGCGCGTACACCGTCGCGCCGGGACGTTCACAGGCAATCGCCACGGCGATGCAGCCCGATCCGGTCCCCACATCGGCAATCGCCGGTTCGGCACAATCCGCGACGGCCCGGAGCGCCTCCTCAACAAGGAGCTCGGTTTCCGGCCGGGGGATCAGCACGTCCGGTGTCACGGCGATGTCCAGGCCGCGAAACTCCTGTGTGCCGAGAATGTACTGGAGTGGCTCGCGCGCGGTGCGGCGTCTGAGAAGAGACCAGGCCTGTACAGCCTGCAACGCGGAGACCGGCCGCTCCCCTTCAAGGATCAGCGCGTGCGACGGCACGCCCAGGGCGGACGCAAGCAGCCAGTCGGTTTCCCTGGCCACATTGACGATGCCCGCGTCTCTCAGGAGGTCCCACGCCTGCCGGCGCAGGTCGCCGATGGTCACGGTCTCCGCAGCAGCGCCCGCGCTCATTTCTCCTCCGCCTCCACAACCTGGTCCGCGGCGATCAGCGCCTCGATGATTTCGTCCAGATCGCCCTCGAGGACCTGGTCCAGGCGGTGCAGCGTCAGCCCGATGCGGTGGTCGCTCACCCGGTTCTGGGGGAAATTGTAGGTCCGGATCTTCTCGCTCCGGTCGCCCGAACCGACTTGTGACTTCCGCTGCTGGGCGATTTCGCTTTCCTGTTTTTCCCGCTCGGCTTCCATGATGCGAGCCCGGAGGTTGCGCATCGCCTTGTTGCGGTTCTTGAGCTGCGACCGCTCGTCCTGGCACGTCACGACGACTCCCGTCGGGATGTGCGTGATCCGCACGGCCGAATAGGTGGTGTTCACGCTCTGCCCGCCGGCGCCGGATGAGCAGAACGTGTCGATCTTCAGATCGTTGGAATTGATCTGCACGTCCACTTCCTCAACTTCCGGCATCACCGCCACCGTGACGGTGGACGTGTGAATGCGCCCGCTGGCTTCCGTCGCCGGCACGCGCTGGACCCGGTGCACGCCGCTCTCATGCTTGAACCGGCTGTAGGCGCCCTTGCCCTCGACCAGCAGCACGGACTCCTTCACGCCGCCGATCTCGGTGACGTTCGAGTCCATCACCTCGACCCGCCAGCGACGCCGCTCGGCGTACCGGGTGTACATCCGGACAAGCTCGGCGGCGAAGAGCGCCGCTTCGTCGCCCCCGGTGCCGGCGCGCACCTCCACGAACGTGTTCTTGTCGTCGCGGGGGTCCTTCGGAATCAGCAGCTCGCGGGCGCGCGCATCCAGCGCCGCTCGCCCGGCCTCCAGTTCCTTCAGCTCCTCGCGGGCCAGATCCTTCACGCCGGATTCGACGCGGGCATCGCCCAGCATCTCCTCGGCCTCGACGAGATGCTTGAGCAGGGCGCAATACTCGCGATAGAGGTCGGCCTGCTCGGCCAGATCGGCACGTTCCTTGTTCAGCTTTTTGATCTGGGACGGCTGCGGCAGGACATCGGCATCCGACAGCGTGCGGTCGATTTCATCCACCCGCTGCGTGGCCGCTTCGAGCTTGGCCAGAATGGGTGATTCTTTCACGGCAGGCATGACTGCGTCCCTCTCAAAAAACAACAACACCTGCCCCGCAACCGGAGGCAGGCGTTGCAGGGAATGCCATTGGCAGGACCGCCGCCGTCAGGTGGTCTTCTTCTTCGCCAATCTTTTCTTGAAACGCTCCACGCGCCCTTCAGCGTCCACGATCTTCTGCGTCCCGGTAAAGAAGGGGTGGCAGTTGGAGCAGCTGTCCACCTTGATGTCGCCCACCGTCGAACGGGTCTTCAGCTTGTACCCGCAGGCGCAACTGATCGTCGCTTCGCTGTACTCCGGATGTATCCCAGCTTTCATGGCACGCGCACTCCTCTATTTAACGGTTCATCGAGTCCAGAAAATCTTTGTTCGTCTTGGTGCCGCCGATTTTATCCTGCAGGAACTCCATGGCCTCCACCGTGCCCAGCGGGCTGAGCACCTTGCGGAGCACCCACATCTTGTTGAGCCGCTCCTTATCCACCAGCAGCTCTTCCTTGCGCGTGCCCGAGGCGCCGATTTCAATCGCCGGGAAGACCCGCTTGTCGGCCAGGCGGCGGTCCAGATGGACTTCCATGTTGCCGGTCCCCTTGAATTCCTCGAAGATTACGTCGTCCATGCGGCTGCCGGTATCGACCAGGGCGGTGGCCATGATCGTCAGGCTCCCGCCGTCCTCGATGTTGCGCGCCGCGCCGAAGAACCGCTTCGGGCGCTGCAGGGCGTTGGAGTCCAGGCCGCCGGACAGGACCTTGCCGCTGGGCGGCGCGATCGTGTTGTAGGCGCGGGCCAGGCGGGTGATGCTGTCGAGCAGAATCACCACATCGCGCTTGTGCTCCACCAGCCGCTTGGCCTTCTCGATGACCATCTCGGCCACTTGGGCGTGGCGCTGGGCCGGCTCGTCGAAGGTCGAGCTGATGACCTCGGCCTTCACCTGCCGCTGCCAGTCGGTGACTTCCTCGGGTCGCTCGTCGATCAGCAGGACGATCAGGACGATCTCCGGGTGGTTCTTGATGATCGCCCGTGCGATTGCCTGCAGCATCATGGTCTTGCCGGTCCGGGGTGCCGCCACAATCAGCCCGCGCTGGCCCTTGCCGATCGGGGTGATGAGATCCATGACGCGGGTGCAGTACTCGCCCTGATCATGCTCCAGGTTGATCCGCTCCTCCGGGTAGAGCGGGGTCAGGTTGTCAAAAAGAATCTTGTCCCGCGCGATTTCGGGATCCTCCAGATTGATCTTCTCGACCTTCAGGAGGGCAAAGTAGCGTTCGCTCTCCTTCGGGGGACGGATCTGACCGGACACGGTGTCGCCGGTCCGGAGGTTGAAACGCCGGATCTGGGACGGCGAGATATAGATGTCGTCGGGCCCCGCCAGGTAATTGGAATCGGGGGCGCGAAGGAACCCGAAACCGTCCGGGAGCGTCTCCAGCACCCCTTCCCCGTAAATGACCCCGTTCTTTTCAGTCTGGGCCTGGAGAATGGCGAAGATCAGCTCCTGCTTGCGCAGGTTCGCGGCTCCGTCGATCTTCAGATCCCTGGCAACCTCGTTCAGCTCGGTGATGTTGCGCTGTTTCAGCTTGCTCAGATACATGACCGTCTCTTTTACTGGGGCCGCTTGGGACATATCACTCCCTTACCTCTCTATGAACGATTAAAGAACCGAACCGGCCTCTTCACTCCGATGCTGGGACAAACGCTGTCGACATTGGAGCAATGCGGCAAGTTCCATTGAACGCAGGCGATACGCTACTCTTTACTTAACAGAGCCAAAACCATTTGCATGGATGAAACACCTTGGTTTCATGAAGAACTGGCCTGGGGAAGAATCACAGAGGTGGTCGGCCTTGAACAGCCCGATCTGGAGATCAGCATAACCATCCGATACGCCCTTTGTCAACCCTAATGTGACGGGCCTCCTGAAGCTCTACCGGCGCCGCCTGCCTGGTTTGTCGAGCATCGCCCCCCCTTGCTATCATGAAACCGCTTATGGACGAACGAACTTTCACCCTGACCGAAGCCAAGCAACTGCTTCCCCAGCTTGAGGAGCAGCTCCTGGCCGT
>JAUSHW010000172.1 GCA_030648395.1 Nitrospirales bacterium
GCGGAAGGCATAGATGGATTGGCTGTCGTCCCCCACGACCATCACGTTGTCGTGCGTGGCGGCGATGCGGCGCACGATCTCGGCCTGCAGGCGGTTCGTATCCTGGTACTCATCCACCAGCACGTAGCGGTAGGCCTCGGAAACGCGCTGCCGAACGCCCTCGTCCTGGTCCAGCAGTTCGCGCAGCCGGACGAGGAGATCGTCGTAATCCACCAGCAGACGGCTCCGCTTGTAGCTCTCGAACGCGCGGCAGAGCTTCTGCAAGTCCTCGATCTCGTCCGTGAACTGTGGAAACTCGCCCAGGATCACGTCCTCCACCGGCAGCAGCTTATTCACCGCCTTGCTGAAGATCTCGTTGATGGTGTTCTTCCGGGGAAAGCGCCGGGCCTTGTCGTTCAGCCCGTGCTGGGCCCGTAAGAGATTGATGACGTCCTCGGAGTCGCCCCGGTCCAGGATGGTGAAGCCGGGCTCCAGGCCGATTGCCCGGCCGTACCGGCGAAGCAGCATGTTGGCGGTGGAATGGAACGTGCCGCCCGTCACCCGTTCGGTGCGCAACCCGATCAGCGCGCCGACCCGGTGGAGCATCTCCTCGGAGGCCTTGCGGGTGAAGGTCAGCAGCAGGATCGATGCGGGCGGGATGCCGGACTCGATCAGGCGTGCAACGCGATACACCAGCGTCCGCGTCTTGCCGCTCCCAGCGCCGGCGATCACGAGGATCGGCCCGTCAATGGCCTCTACGGCAGCCAACTGCCCGGTGTTCAGCTCCTCTTCGTACTTGATGGAAAACGTCGGCTCGGCGGGACCATCCGGACCGGACTTGAGAACGTACGGCTTCATGCGGCGCCATTATAACAATAATTGAGAGTCCCGGCGGCAGCTTTGAAAAAAAATCCTGCTCTGTTAGACTCGCCTCTCCATGCAACGCCGCACCGTTCTTTTCTTGCTAGTCTGCCTCCCCTTCCTCGCAAGTTGCGCGATCGTTCCCTGGTTCAAGCGCACGCCCCAGCAGACCCAGACACAGCAGGCTCCAGCCAAGCCCGTACCCACCGCGGTCACGGCGAAGCGTGCGCAGGTTTTGATGGGGACCATGGTGGAACTCACCGCCGTTGCCCCCAACGAGATTCTCGCCCAGGCCGCGCTGTCCGCCGGATTCCAGGAGATCAGGCGGCTTGAGGCTCTGCTGTCCACCTGGATCGAGACCAGCGAACTCTCGATCGTCAACGCGGCCGCCGGACACGAGCCTGTGGGAGTCAGCGAGGAGACCTTTGCACTGCTCAAGCGGGCGCTGGAAGTCGCGGATTATACGGAGGGCGGGTTCAATATCGCGATCGGCCCGGCCGCCCGGCTCTGGAACATTCCGGAGGCGCCGCGCGTCCCGTCGGACATGGAACTGGAGATCGCCGCGCAGTACGTGGACTATCGCAACATTCATCTGAATCCCACCCGTCGCACCGTCTTCCTGGAAAAGCCCGGCATGAAGATCGACGTGGGCGGCATCGGCAAGGGCTTTGCAGCGGAGAAAGCCGCCGCCGTGATGCGGGAGGTGGGCGCGCTCGGCGGCCTCGTCGCCGTCTCCGGAGACTTCCGGGTCTTTGGCAAGCGGGCGGACGGCACGGCCTGGCCGGTCGGCATCAGGCATCCGCGGCGCGACGGCACAATCCTCGCGACGCTGGACTCCACCGACGAGGCAGTCTCCACGTCGGGCGACTACGAGCGGTTCTTCCTCCAGGACGGCATCCGCTACCATCATATCCTGGACCCCGACACACTCCAGCCCGCCCGCCTCTGCCAAAGCGTCACCGTCGTCGCGCCGGACGCCGGGTGGGCCGACGCGCTCGCCACCGGCTTGTTCGTGATGGGGCCGGTGAAGGGCATGGCCCTCATCGAGCGGCTCGGATTCGGCGCCGTGATCGTGGATGCCCAGGGAGGGATTCTCGTCTCTTCCCGCCTCCGCAGCCGCGTGAAACTGACCCCCTGAATTGCATTTTCCGACCGTTTTAGGGTACCCTATCGCTCGTCACTTCAGGTTGGAGGCTCGTTGAACGACTCAATACCGTTACCTCAGAGGCCGGCCCACATTCCCCCTTCTCTTGGGGGGCTCTGGGAGTTGGCCCACAACCTCTGGTGGAGTTGGAACCCGGAGGCTCGTGCCCTCTTTGAGGCCCTCGACCGCACGCTCTGGAAACTGTCGTCGCATAATCCAGTTAAACTTCTCCGCGACCTGATCCCTGAGCGCATGCAGTCGGTTGCGGCCGACCCGTCCTTTCTGCGCCGCTACGAAGCCGTGCTGATGGCCTTCAACGCCTATATGAACGCCTCGGACACCTGGTTTGCGCGCCAACATCCGGAAATGGGAGACGCCCTGATCGCCTATTTCTCCGCCGAGTTCGGCCTGCACCAGTCAATCCCCATCTATAGCGGGGGCCTCGGCATTCTGGCCGGCGACCACTGCAAGGAGGCCAGCGACCTCGGCGTGCCGCTGGTCGGCATCGGCTTCCTGTACCCGCAAGGTTATTTTCACCAGCGGATCTCCGCCGACGGCTGGCAGCACGCCTGGTATGCGCCGTTTGCCGGCGCCAACGTCCCGATCCGTCCCGCCCTGCTGCCGAACGGGGAGCGGCTCCTCATTCAGGTGCAACTGGACGGGCGCACGATCCAGGTTGCAATCTGGCAGGTGCGTGCCGGGCGCGTGTCGCTCTATTTGATGGACACCGACGTGGAAGCCAACGCCCCCTGGGACCGGGAACTGTCGGCCAAGCTGTACGGCGGCGACCAGGAGATGCGCATCCTGCAGGAGATCATCCTGGGCATCGGCGGCGTGCGCGTGCTGCGCGCGCTGGGCCTTCAGCCGGCCATCTGGCACGCCAACGAAGGGCATGCCACCTTCCTCACCCTGGAGCGGCTGCGCGAGCACCGGCTGGCGGGATTGTCGTTCCAGGACGCGCTGGAGGCGGTCCGGTCCACCACCGTCTTCACCACCCACACGCCGGTCCCGGCCGGCCACGACGTCTTCCCATTTCACCTGATGGAGAAATACTTCACGCCCTTCTGCGACCTGCTCGGCGTCACCCGCGAGGAATTTCTCCGCCTGGGCTGCGCCCCGGGCACCGCCGACACGGCATTCAACATGACCGTGCTGGGACTCCAGCTGAGCGGCCACCGGAACGGCGTGAGCCGCCTCCACGGGGAGATCTCCCGCCGTATGTGGTCCTACGTCTGGCCCGAGCTGCCGGTGGAAAAAGTCCCGATCACGTCCATCACGAACGGCATCCACGTCCCAACCTGGATCGCCCCTGAGATGCGGCAACTCTACGCCAAGCACCTCGGCCCCGACTGGGTCGCGCGCCAGGACGATCCCGCCCTGTGGGAACGCATCGCGGACATCCCGGACCTGGAGCTGTGGAATACCCGCGTGGCGCTCAAACGCAAGCTACTCGGGTTTATGAACGAGCGGGCGCGCCTGCAATGGATCCACGGGCAGATCGAGCCCTCGCAGGTCCTGGCGTCCGGAACGCTGCTGGACCCCGACGCGCTGACGATCGGGTTCGCCCGTCGCTTCGCCACTTACAAACGGGCCACGCTGCTGTTCAAGGATCTCGAACGGCTCAAGCGGCTGCTCCAGAACCACTGGCGGCCCGTGCAGATCATCTTCGCCGGCAAGGCCCATCCCGCCGATGAGCCGGGCAAGTATTTCATCCACCAGGTGTACGCGCTCGCCAAGGACCACGGCCTCGGCGGACACATCGCGTTCGTGGAAGAGTACGACATGCACACCGCGAAGTTCCTCATCCCCGGCGTGGACGTGTGGCTGAACACGCCCCGTCCCCCGCAGGAAGCCTGCGGGACCAGCGGGCAAAAGGCGGCACTGAACGGCGTCCCGAACTTGAGCATCCTCGACGGATGGTGGGCGGAGGGCTACAACGGGGCCAACGGGTGGGCGATCGGCGGGAAGGAATTCAATCCGGACCCGGTGGTGCAGGACTCCGCCGACTCGGAGTCCCTGTTCAGAACGCTGGAGCAGGAAGTCGTGCCTCTGTACTACGACCGGGACGTCGACGGCGTGCCACGCGGGTGGCTGAGCGTGGTGAAAGAGAGCCTCCGCACCATCGTGCCCCACTTCTGCACCCGCCGGATGCTGCGCGACTATACGGAACAACTCTACGCGCCCGCCCTGCAACAGAGCCTTCGCTCCGCCCGGCGTTAGCCCGGACAATCCCGGCTACGTTTCCTTCTTCTCCCCCTCGGCCTGCTTCGGTCTAACCACGACCCTGGACTGCGTCTCTTTGTCGCCGTTACGGACGACGATGGTCGTTTCACCAACCCCCACGGCAGTGACTGCGCCATTGGCGTCGACTTTGGCGACCTCCTCGTTCCGGCTCTGGTAGGTCGTTCCAAGGGCCGACCGCGAGACGAACCGCACGGTGCCGTCCGGAAACTCTCCAATCACCTGCAGGTCCCGCTTTTCGCCGATTTCTTCCAGCACCATCCGGCGCTGCTCGGCATGGATGCGCAGCGAAATCAGGGGCAGCACGGGCGGTAAATTGACATGGACCGTGACTCGGGCGGTGCTCTTAATGCCCTTGCTGTTCTTGCTCCAGACTTCGATGGCGATCGGCCCCAGCGAATCGCCGCGAAGCTTGATCTTCTGCTCGAAAAATCCGGTCTGGTTGTTGTGCTTCAGGGGTTCGTCGGACTGGGCCATGTACGCCCGATCGATGTCGTCGCCCGGGCTCGGCTGAACCTGGATCACGATTTCCGTGCCGATGGGAACGATGGCGCCGTCTTTGGGGGACACGATCTCAATAGCGCCGGCGGACGCCGGCAGGAGGGCCCAGGCGAGGGCGCATGAGAGGACACAAACGGCACGGTGTCGAAAACGTGTCATACGCTCAAAATAGCCGAGAACGGAACGATGGTCAAGCCGGGCCTAAATATCGAGAAAAACCTGCTGGGTCAGCAGGTCTACCTTGCTGTGCTTCTGGGACTCGTACGCCTCGGCGTGGGCCTCATCCCAGTTCAGGCTCTTTTTGACCTCAATGAGACGGGACCGGTATTCTCTCAAAGCCTGATTGACGACACCCTGTTCGAACACGTTGCGGGGCATATACAACGCCACCGCCCGCTCGGCCTCGATCATCTGGCCAACCGCGAAATTGTGATAGACCGCGCTCACTTGGTTCCACGTTTGCGGGCGCTCTCCGGACGCGACAGGAGAAATCGCCCTGACTTCGGAGCCGGTCATTTCCAGCCGGATCAGGTTGATGACCAGCGTCACGCTGACAGTCCCGTCGGGAATCTTCTGCCCTTCCTGGTCGTCCAGCCAGATGTCGTTCCGCCTGATGGGAGCCCCGCCCCTGCCGTAGGACAGGCCGTTCACCATCAGGCGGGCGAAGCTGATCTGCCTGCCGAGCAGGCTTTCCATATCCTGGTTCGTCTGCACGACTTTCTCGGGCGGCAGGTCGCCGCTGACAACCATCTGCAGGAGGTACCGATTCTTGTGGATGCTGTCGCCGAAGAGGTTCACCGTGTTGGGGACCGTGGCGACGAAATAGCGGTTACGGAAGCGCCAGTACTGCTTCGCCGCCATGCGGCCCAGATCATCATGCAGCAACGCGGGCTCCATCCGCTCACGGGCCATCTGGAGGTTGACCGCCAGCTCCACGGCCGTGGGAACCGGATTGACGAGCACCGAGCCAATCACGCCGCCAGGCCTCTTCGCCGCCAGAATTCTGGGTGAGAAACTGACGAAACGGCGCATGAAGTCAAGCGGCGCGTCGGCGGCAAGAGCGGCCTTGGCCCGCGTCGATTGAACGGTTCCGACCAATACTTCGAACTGCTCCGGCGTGACCGGGTCCGGGTACGAGGTGACCTCACCGTCCTTCGGGGCCGGATCGAGCAGTGCCGCTCCCTGACAGCCGCCCAGCAGAATCGCCGCCCCCACGAGACCGAGCCCCCGGCAAACTTCCCTTCGTGTGAAATCGGATCGCATGGCCGTTTCCTCCATTCAGTCAAACACCACGGTCTTCCTGCCGTACACCAGCACGCGGCGATCGAGGTGCTTGCGCACCGCGCGGGCCAGCACGATCTCCTCGAGATCCCGCCCCTTCCGGATCAGATCCTCCTCCGTATCGCGATGCCCGACGCGGATCACGTCCTGCTCGATGATGGGACCTTCGTCCAGTTCCTCCGTGGCGTAGTGCGCGGTCGCGCCGATGATCTTGACGCCCCGCTCGTACGCCTGACGGTAGGGATGCGCGCCGATGAAGGCCGGCAGGAACGAGTGGTGGATGTTGATGACCGGACAGCCGACCTCGGCCAGGAACCCGGCGCTCAGGACCTGCATGTACCGCGCCATCACGACCAGCTCCACGCGCTGCTGTTGCAAAACGGCCAGCACCTGCCGCTCCTGCTCACGCTTCGTCTCTTTGGTGACGGGCAGCATGCGGAACGGGATCTTGAACAGGTCCGCCCACATGGCACAGGCGTCGTGGTTGGAGACAATCACCGGAATCTCGATTTTCATCTCCCCCCGGCGCTGCCGCTGGAGCAGATCCACGAGGCAGTGGTCCTGCTTGGACACCAGCAGCCCGACGCGCGGGCGCGCATCCGAGAAGTGGACCTCGTGCCACATCGCGAACGTCTTCGCCACCGGCGCAAAGGCGGAGGCAATCTCACGCCGGGGAACCCCGACTCCGTCCAGCGCAAACTCGACGCGCATCAGGAAGGTGCCCGACAGGCGGTCGGTATGCTGGTTCGAATCCAGGATGTTGCCGCCCAGGTCGTGGATGAAACCCGCCACGCGGGCCACGATGCCCTTGCGGTCGGCGCAGCGTATCAGGAATATCGCCGAGGTTTCTTCATCCGCCATCGTGCCGCATTTTCCCTTCCAGACCTCGCCGACAGAACCGCGCTTCGTGGCCGTTGAGGATCACGACGAAACCCTAACATGCCGCTTGGACTGGGTCAATCGGCCGGAACCGGATGTCACCGATCGGGCAAATCGTGTATGATGGAAATGCATTTGCACGTACACTTTCGACGAAGGAGTCAGGACATGGCCGAACGATCACCCGAACAGTCGGCGGGACCAGGAGTACCGGGAGCGGCGCCCAACCGCATCCAATTAATCAACGTGCTGGTCATTCGCGAAGGGGAACAGGTTAGCTCTCAGTGGGGCATCCATCCCCAATTGAAGCAGGATCTGGGTCAGGCTGAATGGCAGGAGATCAGCGAGCACATGAACCGGGTCACCGCCATCGTGGGCGCCAAGTTCGCCCAACAGTTGTCGCAGGACGAGGGGAACTCTCCAGGGCACGGGACGGCGTAATGGAGACCGCCGACTCGCCGGAGATCATCACCTGCCTGAACGCCACGTGCGGGCAGCAGCTCCGCATTCCCGCCGGTGAGGTACTCGAGGTCACCTGCCCGACCTGCGGGACGAATTTCACGTACCGGCCGCCCAAGACCGCCGGGCAAGGGACAGGCCTGTCTCCCGAATATCAGCGCAAGGCGTGGGTCATGGGCGAGCTGATGCTGGTGATCGCCAAGGAATCCATGACGCTGATCAAGCGGAACGATCCCTCGACCGCATCCAAAGTGTCCCGCAAGCAGGAATGGGAAGGCTTCATTGAGTTTCTGAAAGTCCTGTTCAATCTGGCCGACCGGGTGGGCGCGTTCCATGTCCCGGTCAGCGAGTACCTCCAGTTCATGGACGCCGTGGAGGACGCGGTCATCGACCAGATGAACAACGCCTTCCGCCAGCAGGCGGGCCCAGGCTACGAGGAGACGCCGGTGAAGATTTCCATCTCGGCCGCCTTCGACCTCGGCCAAAAGCTGTACCAGCCCTACCAGTTCATGGTCCTTGAGGACGGCAAGGAGCGGGATCGTTTTTTCCAGAAATTCGGCGAAGCCGTGGGCACGGCCCTGGGCGTCAGAGGCAACAACACGATCGCGACCACCGCCGCCTTGTGCGCGAGCTCAAGCATTGCCGCCATGCAATCGTTGATGGAGTCCGCGGACGGTGGCTCGCCCACCGGGCATTCGTAGTCCTCCCCTGCCTGCTGAATCGCCTGCTCTCCGATGCGTCACCCCTTTTAAGGTGTACTGCAATCTCTGCGGCTGTCTAAATTGTGCAGACCTTTCAAGACGGCTTCAACCCGTGCATCGCTCCAAGCTGTTGTTTCTCCGTGTTCTTTCCATTTCTTCCGAAACCATAGATTCGATTGGTACCTATCTTGCTCAAGTAGTCTGCAGGGTCATAGAGACCAAGGGAACACGGGGTCAACGCGCGCATTGATTCCGCGGGCCGTAACGCAGTGAGCCGAATACACAAGGAGGCAGCGATGAACAACCGGATGTGGATCATGAGCGGGGCCGCTATTCTGGGAGCGGCCTTGCTGGGCAACAGCGGTGTCAGTCAGGCGCAAGGCACATTCAGCCAAGCGACTCCTCCGGCGGCAACCCAGGCGCCGGCGCAGGATCGGGGCGACATCAAGAGCGATCGCAAGGAACTCAGGGACGACCGGAGGGAGACGCGGGAAGATCGGCGCGAGCTGCGCGATGATCGCCGGGAACTGCGCGACGATGTGAAATCGGGCGCGAGCAAGGAGGAGATCCGGAAGGATGTCAGAGAGACGCGGGAAGATCGGAAGGACCTGCGCGAAGACCGCCAGGACCGTCGTGATGACCGGCGCGACCTGCGTCAGGATCTCAAGGACCGGCCGGCTCCAGGGCCAGGCCAAGGCGGAGAGTTGCGGCGCGACGCGCGCGAGCTGAAAGACGACCGGCGGGAGATCCGCGAAGACCGCAAGGAGCTCATGGAGGATCGCCGCAAGCTGGGGGCCGATACGAAGGAACTGCAAAAAGACCGCAAGGAACTGCGCGATGACATCAAGTCGGGCGCAAGCCGGGAAGAGATCGCCAAGGATCGCCAGGAGGTCCGGCAGGATAAAGAGAAGGTTCAGGCCGACCGGCGGGACGTGCGCGGCGACCGCCAGGAACTCAAGCATGATCGGCAGGAACAGCGCCATGATCGGCAGGAGACACGCCAGGATCGGCGCGAGCAGCGTGGCGGTGGGTCCGGCGGGGATGGTCAGCGGGGCGGCGGTCAGGGCGGAAACCGTGGCGGAGGCGGCGGCCGCGGGCGTTAACGCTTCACGTTACACGGGCGGGGCAGCGCTAAGCTGCTCCGCCTGGTTCCACTCACCTACTTGTTGCGCTGGTAATAGATTTCGAGCGCGTCCCGATAGCCTGCCACTCGCCCCTCTTCGTAGGCTTTTTCCAGCCGCAGCTTGAGGCGGTCCACGTCCCGCTCGCGCTTGCGGTCCACGGCGTTTTGATTGAGCAGGTTGAAGAGCGCCACGTGCACGATTTTGCTCCGGCGGATTTCCATCTCTTCGCTGACCCACCCGGCAAACGCCTTCGGCGCATGCTCCTCCACAATCGTGGGTTTAAAAGCGTCGTAGCCGAGCTTCTCTTTTGTGATCCTGCGAATGACCTCGATCTCTTCCCTGATCTTGGCAATGTTCTTGAGCAAATACCCTTGAATGTCGTCGTGGCCGGCGTCGTAGAGCTTCTCCAGATACTGGCTGACGTAGATCTCCGGGTTGATCGGTTTTTCTTTGATCCCGTAGAGCGGGTGGCTCGCGAAGCGGATCCGGTCGTAGTCCTCCTTCGCGGCCGCATCCCCGACAACGCCGTAGGCCTCGCTGGCTTCCTTGAAGCGGACCTCGGCCGTCTTGTTGCCGGGATGGTGGTCGGGGTG
>JAUSHW010000188.1 GCA_030648395.1 Nitrospirales bacterium
ATTGCCGAGACGGTGGACAGCCTGGAGCGCGTGCGGCAATTGTTTGCGCAGGACCTGATCCAGTCGGCGTTCTGGCACCGGTTTGTGGCGACCGCCCACAGCCCGATTGGGATGGACCCGGCGGCGCACGGCATCCGGATCACCGGCCCTGCGTTCGGCGGGTTCGCGGAGAACGATCTCACCCATGAAGATCCCCTTGGAGCGGCACCCGCATGGCTCGGTGAGGGGCTGCGGAAAGCCTTGTACCAATACATGGAGGGGGAGGGAGTCACGGCTGATGTGCGGAGCTGGTTTGACCAGTCTGTGCCGAGGCCGAAGGTGCCGCGTAGTTGGGTCTCCCGCGTCCTTGCGGAAACATCAACAGGGGATGATCCTACGGCGGAGCGTCGCCTTGTCTGGATCGGGGGCACGCCCGTGATCGAGCCATCGGGGAAACATCACCGCCGGATAATCCTTCCCAATTGCGTGGAGGATGCCGAAGTGCGGATGCTCCCAGGCAGGGCAGCCTGGCTGTTGGAGCTGATCGAGGCGGCCACGCCTGCGCGCGGCAAGCGGGGGGCAGGGTATCCTTCGCTCAAGGATGTCCGGGCCAGGTATCCGTTTGGCGGAGCCCGCGGGTTCGATGCCCTGTTGCGGTCGCAATCCTGGCGGCAAGCGCGGGCGGTCGGGCTCCTGCTCGTCTAAAGGCTGAGATGGAAGTGGCGGGCTACGCAGTGCAGGTCTTCAAGGACAAGGACGCGGTGGCCCGTGCAGCGGCGGACGTCTTCGTCAACCTGGCCCCTCAGCCTCACGAAAGCCCGAGGCCATTCCGCGTGGTGTTGGCCGGTGGCACGACGCCCCAGGCCCTCTATGCGCTGCTGGCGTCCGCGGAGTACCGGAATCGGGTCGCGTGGGATCAGGTGTTATTTTTTTTCGGGGATGAACGCGCGGTGCCGCCCGATCATCCGGACAGCAATTACCGGAGAGCCAATGACGCGCTGTTCCGCCCGCTGGACATTTCTGGAAAAAACATATATCAGATGAGGGCGGATAGGCCCGATCTGGATGCCGCCGCCGCGGACTATGAGCGTGTGCTGCAATCCGCTTTTGAGGGGGCGCGTGTGCCGCACTTCGACCTGATCTTTCTCGGCATGGGGGCGGACGGGCACACGGCATCGCTGTTTCCGGGCAGCTCCGCCCTGGCCGAATGCAAGCGGCTGGTGGTGCCGGTGACGGACGCCCCCAAGCCGCCGCCGCGCCGGCTCACGCTCACGATTCCGGTGCTCAACGCCGCCCGGCTCGTGCTGTTCATGGTGGTGGGAGCGGACAAGGCGCAGACGCTACGCGAAGTGCTCAAGGGGACTGTGTCGCCCGATCAATATCCGGCCAAGTATGTCAGGCCGGGCCCGGAACGCCTGGCCTGGCTCGTGGATGAGGCGGCCGGAGGGACTCTCTAAAGGAGGCAGTATGCTTGAAACCGTTGACCTGACCCTGTCGTTGACCAAGGAGGCCTACACGAAAAAGGCCCCGCCGCTGCGCGAGAAGCTCCGTCTCTTGCAGTATCAGTGCAAGGATGCGGAGATTCCCACCATCATCGTGTTTGAGGGATGGGACGCGGCCGGCAAAGGAGGGATCATCTCGCGCCTGCTCGAGCGGATGGATCCTCGTGGATTCAAAGTCCATCCGGCGCGTCCGCCAACGACCGAGGAAGAGGCCAAGCCATTTCTCTGGCGCTACTGGGTGCGGCTTCCGCAGGACAGCGAAATTGCGTTGTTCGACCGGTCCTGGTATGGCCGCGTGATGATCGAACGAGTCGCCAAGATGGTTCCCAAGAAAGTCTGGAGAACGGCGTTCGAGGAGATCAGCCAGTTTGAGCGGCAGCAGTCCGAAGATGGCGCGGTGATCGTCAAGTTCTTTCTCCATATTTCCAAGAAGGAACAGCGTCGCCGGCTGAAGAAACTGGCGAAGGACAAGTTCGAAAGCTGGCGGGTCACCAAGTGGGACTGGAAGCATCATAAGGACTACGACAAGTACGTGGCGGCGATCGAAGAGATGGTCGCCAAGACGGACGCGCCCTATGCGCAGTGGACGATCGTCGAGGCAACGGACAAGCGCTTCGCCGAACTCAAGGTTTTTGAGACGCTGGTGAAGGCGATGCAAGGCGCGCTGGCCTGGCGGAAGGCTCATGGCACGGAAATCGGGCGGAGCAAGGTGGCGCGGGAAGCCAAGAAAGCGGCACAAGCGGCGAAGCCGGTTGGACAAGCGGCAAAGCCAACTGGAAAGGAGAAGGGCCATGCTCGAAAAAGCGGATCTCAGTAAAAAGCTGCCTGAAAAACAGTACTGGAACGAGATCAAGAAGTGGCAGGTTCGCCTTCGCGAGCAATCCATGCGGCTCTTTAACGAGAAGCGGATGGCAGTGGCCGTCTTTGAGGGCTGGGACGCGGCCGGCAAGGGGGGCAGCATCAAGCGTGTGACCGAAATCCTGGACCCCCGTGGGTTTAACGTGAACACGTTTGCGGCGCCCAGCGGGGAAGAGGGCCGCCATCACTATCTCTGGCGGTTCTGGAAGGCCCTTCCCCAGCTGGGGCAGATCGCCATCTATGATCGGTCTCACTATGGGCGGGTGATGGTGGAACGGGTGGAGGGATTTTGCACCGAGCAGGAGTGGAAGCGGGCCTTCCGCGAGATCAATGAGTTCGAATGGCAGGCGACGAACTTCGGAGCCGTGGTCGTGAAGTTCTGGCTGCACATCGATCAGGAAGAACAGTTGCGGCGGTTCAAGGGGCGCGAGCTCGACCCCTTCCGGTCCTACAAGTTGACGGATGAGGACTGGCGCAACCGGGCCAAGTGGAATGACTATCGGATTGCGGTGGATGACATGATCGAGAAGACCAGCACGGCCTGGGCGCCCTGGACGGTCGTGGAGGCCAATGACAAATTCTACGCGCGGGTCAAAGTGGTGCAGACGCTGACGAAGGCGTTGGAGGCGGTGAAGTAAACGGGGCGAGGAGGCAAGGCTTCGATGACGTGTAGGGTTTCGCTGCTGCAAGACAATCGGCCGAAGGCGCCGGTCTCCTGCTCCGATTGCGGCGCACGAGACCTGGAGGTCTTCTACACGTCCAAGGAGCAACGCTCTCACCTCTGTCCCACCTGCTTCCAGGCGCGCTCCGCCCGCCGCACGGCAAAAGAAGTGGAAGGATGATAACCGGCAGCCTCATTCTTTCGCGTAGCGAGGCTTGGTCAGGCGGAACTTCTTCGGAATGGGGCCGGAGGGAATGTTGGGGTTGCCCATCCAGGTGGGGCGGCTGTCGTAGTAGTTGACGGGGGCCTTCGGGTCAGCGGCGCGGAAGGCCGTGAAGCGGCGCTGCACCTGCCTGTAGCGCCGGGCCGACATGCGATACTTCTTGTGCGGCATCTTGAGCAGATACTGCTCGACCTGCCAGACGTTTTTTGGCGAGAACCGCCAGTCGTAGTCGCCCAGGTCCCGCAGAGTGCCCACGCCGTAGCCGCAGAGATGGCCCGTATAGTCCACGTACGGCTCCACGTAGGTCAATACCAGCTCCCGCACCGACCGGAAGACCGGCTTGCGCCCATGCAGGCCCGCCTCGCGCGAACGCCCGAGGGCCCCCCAGCGTCCGTTTTCCTTGAAGAGATAGAGGACGTGATCGAGCTTGTCCGTGGACTCGAGGCTCAGCATGAGCGGCGGGTGGCCGTGCTGCTCGAGGATGACTGCGGCCGTGATGGCCGCCTCCAGGCAATGCGCGGTCCCCCTGGCGATCACCCCTCGGAAGGAGCGAAGCGTCTCTTTTTGTTTTTCCCAGTTGTAGGGGAGATTGTCGAGAAAGTTCTGGACCCTGCGAGGCGTCCGGTGGGCCTGGATGATCGCCCACTCCTTGCGGGTGAACGCGGACTGAGGGGGGATGCTCTTAGCGCGGCCGACGCGGCGCGTCGCTAGAAGATGCCGGCTTGTTTTTGCAGCCACCGGATGTAGGGGATGATTTGGGCGAGGTCGTCTTTGGTGACGCCGGGAAGCTTCGGCATGTCGCCGAATTTCCAGTGATGCGCGCGCACACCCGCCTCAGGGGCGCGGTAGAAGGTGATGTCCGCGTGGTGGTTCGGTTCGTAGACCTTGTCGAGGAACGGTGGCCCTTTGGCGGTGCCGCGCGCGCCGACGCCATGGCAGGCGGAACAGTTGGCGGTATAGAGCGATTCTCCCTTTGCGAGAGCTTCCGGAGGTTTGGGAGGGGGAGAATCGGCGGCCAGCGCGGGTGGGGCAAGCAGCAGCCCGACGGCGAGCAGGCCGAGGAGTCTCATTTTTTGTCTTTCGCGTTGCAATCGACCCAGAACCGGTAGCGGATGGCCGGGTTCTGGTTGCTCTCTGCATTGGGGTTGTCGTAGAGGCAGCGGTCCACGGTATGAATTTCCTCATCCGTGAACTCGATGGTGACCGGCTTTTTCCAGAAGAGGTCCAGCGTAAAGTAATCGGCCGCCTTCGGGATGGTGTCCAACTCAGCCTGCATGCGCTTGAACGCCGGCGCGTCGGTGCCCGGAATGTTCTTGTGATTGAGCTTGACGCACCATTTCATCACTTCGGCAATGCCGTAGCGGGTCAGGGCAATCTTGTGTGTATGTGATTCAGCCATCAGCGTCCTCCTTGAAAGCGGGCTCAGTCTACCCGATCAGCGCGATTGTTGACAAGCCTGTTTTGCCTTCCGGGCGGCGATAGGGTATTCTCAAAAAATAAGGGCGTTTTCAGGGGGTTGGACATGAAGCACAATCCAGGGTTTTTGAAGATTGCCGAGGAGGCAAGACGGACGATCAAAGAATGCACCGCCGTCAGTGTAAAAGCGAAGATGGATCGGGGGGAACGTTTTCACTTTGTAGACGTTCGCGAGGACAATGAGTTTGCGGTGGATCATGCCAAAGGCGCTCTGCATCTCGGGCGGGGCATTCTGGAGCGGGACATTGAAGCGGTGATCCCCGATAAGCATGCCGAGATCGTGCTGTACTGCGGCGGAGGCTACCGGTCCGCTCTGGCGGCCGGGAATTTGATGAAGATGGGATACGCCAACGTCGCCTCGATGGACGGCGGCATCCGTGTCTGGAGGGAGGCGGGGTATCCCATCGAGAAGGGCACGGCACAGTAAGGAACCGGGAGAGCATAGATGCGCAAGAAGATCACGATCATCGGAGCGGGGAATGTGGGGGCGACCGTGGCCTTGTGGGCGGCGGTCAATGAACTCGGGGATATTGTCCTGTTCAACCGGACGCCCGGACTGGCGAAGGGGAAGGCGCTGGACCTGAAGTCGGCCTCGCCCATCGGAGGGTTCGACCTGGCGATCGTCGGCACGGATCGCTACGAGGACACGAAAGATTCGGATGTCGTGGTCGTCACGGCCGGCCTGTCCCGCAAGCCCGGCATGTCCCGTGACGAGTTGCTGGACATGAATGCCGCGTTGGTCCGGGATATCTGCGCGCAGGCGGCAAAGTATTCCCCGGACAGCATCCTGATCGTCGTGTCCAATCCTGTCGATGCGATGGTGCATGTGGCGTACAAGGCCAGCGGCTTTCCGAAGAGCCGGGTGATGGGCATGGCGGGCATCCTCGACTCGTCACGGTTCCGCACCTTCATCGGCCTGGAACTGGGGGTGTCGGTCGAAGACATCAGCGCGCTGGTCCTGGGCGGTCACGGCGATTTCATGGTGCCGCTGCCGCAGCACGCCTCCGTGAACGGCATCCCCCTGACCGATCTGCTGTCGGAGGACCGCATCAATGCCCTGATCGAACGGACGCGGCACGGCGGGGCGGAGATCCTGTCGCTGGAGAAGGTGAGTTCCGCCTTTTACGCGCCCGCGGCGGCCGTGGATCAGATGATCGAAGCGATCGTCCGTGACAAGAAGCGCGTCCTGCCTTGCGTAACCTATCTGCAGGGCGAGTACGGCATCGACGGCATCTTTATGGGAGTGCCCGTCCTGCTCGGCGCGGGCGGGGTCGAGCGCGTGTTCGAGCTCAAGCTGAGTCAGGCCGAGCTCACGGCGCTGCAGAAGTCCGCCGAGGCGGTCCGGACGCTCGTCGCGCAAGTGCGTTTTTAGTGCAATGGCGCCGTCGGAGATGAAGCTGCGGAGTCCGCGAAACGCGCTGATTCTCGGGATTGCGGTCGCGGCCGCAATCGCGGGATTTCTGGGCCTGCGAGCGTACCAGCAAGGACAGGCGAATCTGAGCACGTGCGGTGGCATCGAGCCGGGCGGCCAGCGGTCCGATCTCATCAAGGCTCTGGGCGCGCCGCAGGGCACCAAGGCGAATCCGACCCGGACGCGTCTTGTGCTGTCCTTCGCGAGCCCTCTGTTCACCGAGAAGCCCATTCGGGCGGTCGTGAACGTTCGGGATGATGTCGTCATGGAAATCGATTGCGGTGATGGACGGATCAAGACCTTCGACAAGTACTGAATACCAGGCTGGCGGGCGGCGACCCGCAACCCTGAACGTCACGGCCGTCCTGGTGTTTGCGCTCGTGGTCTGGGCCGTTCCCGCCGAAGCGCACCATACCAAGCCCCATCAGGAAGCCGTCCAGGCGGCGCGGGCCGCGCTTGTTGAGAAGAAAGATCCCCAGCAGGTGAAGCGGCTCCTTGAAGGCCTGTGGGGGGAGCAACCCTCGGACAGCGAAACACCCTATCTGCTGGGCGTGGCGCATTTTCTTCTGTACGATCCCGATAAATCTCTCGCCATGTTTGAGGTATGCCTTGCGAACGAGGCGCGGAGCGGGGACTCGCCGCAGCGTCTGGAGTGCCTGTACTGGAGCGGGCGGGCCAGTGCCCTGAAGGCCGCTCTCGTCTGGTACTATCGGGAATCCATCTTTGACGGCCTGGTAAAAAGCCGGCGGGCGATCGGGGCCGCGCTGGATCGGTACGAGCAAGTTCTGGCGAAGGCGCCGGATCATGTGGGGACGATGCTGTCGCAGGCCGAATACTACATGGCCGCTCCGTACCTGCCGCCGATGGCCTATGGCGATGTCGCCAAGGCACGTGCGCTCGTCTCCAGGGCGCTTGTACTTGAGGCCGACAATCCACGCGCGCATTATCTCCAGGCCCGGCTGGATCTCTACTATAACAGCCGGCGGGATCAGGCCCGGGCCGGGTATGCCAGGGTCAGACAATTGCTGGAACGTGGCATCGGCGGGGCGGAGGTGGTTCTCCTGCGGCGCTGGGTTGATTTTGCACAGGCCGAAGTGGCGTTTCTTGATCAGGACTACCCGGCGGCGATTGCCTACTCGGATGCGTACATTCGGCAGGTTCCCGACGGGGCTGAGGGGTACGCGCTCAAGGGCGCCAGCCTGAAGTTCCTGGGGCAGGACGTGGCCGGCGAGGCGCAGATCAAAAAAGCGCGGGAGTTCAACCCTCACGTGCGCCGGTACCGGGAGCCGTAAAGCGTATCTCCAAGTTGACCCTGTTGGGGAACTCGGTATACTCTAAAGCCCGTATCGAAGCAGCGAACCCTGGCGAAAGGGAGTGCCGATGAAAAAGGAGTATCTCGTACTCGTGCTGTTTGTCTTGTTCGTGTGGTCGAGTCGTGACAAGCTTCCGACCGAATTCCAATTTTGGAAAAAGAGCAGCGCCGGCATCACAGTCCAGAATAACTCGGGCCAGGATGTGACTGACGTCTCGCTGGTGGTGTACTCGACACCCAATGCCATGGGAACCATTAAAAAGGATACGTCCAAGACTTTGGCGGTGAAGAGGCTTCGCGACCATTCGGATGTCGTCATTCGGTTCAAGTACGGGGCCGATACGATCGAACGGTATGTCGGACCCATCGATGAAGACTCCGACTATCAAATGACCATTTCCGTCAATTTTGCGGGCGTGGTGACCGCACAGACCGGTTCCGCTGCTGAGGTTAAGGAGGAGGAATCCACCGGCAAAAGCCGGTAGCGGTGGTGCCGTCCTCTCCTTTCCCGCTCATCGTCTGCTTTGGCGATAGTCTCACGGCGGGCTTTCAATCCCCCACGCCGGGCTGTCCTGACTTCCTCGAAACCCCCTATGGCCGATATCTGGAAGAGCGCCTCCGCGGCCGCGCGCGTGTCCACGTGAGCGGCATCTGCGGCGAGTTGGTCGCTGAAATGGTTCGCCGATTCGAGCGTGACGTGCTCGCCCGCAGGCCGGCGTGGACGGTGGTGTTGGGGGGCACGAATGATCTGGGGTGGGAGCGCAGGCCCTCGGAGATCATGCGCCATCTTGCGGCGATGTATGAACTGGCCGCTGCCGCAGGCGTGCGTCCGGTCGCGGTCACCGTTCCGTCGATCCGCGGCTTTGACGACCACATTCCGAGGCGGCTCGATCTGAACAGGCTGATCGCCGGCTACTGCGCCGGCCATGCCTTTCCGTGCGTCGATCTCTTTGCCGCCACGGCGGAGGCGGAGACCGGGCGTCTGGCCGAGCCGTACTCCAACGACGGCCTGCATCTGACCACCGCCGGTTACGAACTGCTGGCGCGGCTGCTGTACGAACAGGTGTTCAAAGATTTGTAAGGAGGGGCGCTGCTTGCGCGCCCCCGCCCTAATCGATTCTAGCCGGCGAAGGAATGTCCTTGAAGAGATGGTCGGCGATGCGGCGCGCCGTCGCCAACTGGTCTGCCGGATCAGTCGCCGAGAGGGCCTGCTTCAGAAGGTCCCCCAGCGCACTGTCGCGTTGGGCAATGAACCGGAGGTGTTCGACGGGCGAGGCGGGCCAGAACCCCCGGAGCTGGTAGAAGGCGCTGATACTCTCGTCCAGGAAGATGGAGAGCAGGTGCCGGGCAATGGCCGGCTCGGCTTGCCGGTCTTCCGCTTTGCCCAGCCAGTGAAGGGCTTCCGTGCGAAGCCGGATTTTCTCATGGATCGTCAGTGGAGGAGGGCCTTGCCGAAAACGGGCGTGGGCCTTGTGCAGGAGTTGTGACCCCGCCGATTCAAGTTCAAACAGAACCTGGGCCTTGCGAAGAATGATGGGCAGGCGCGGCGAGGTCTGCACTTGTTCTTCGGCGACAGACACGCCGAGGTAACGGATGTCGACGTTTCGGGTGAGCACCCGGACCAGTTCGTGGCTGTTGTCTTTCCCAAGGACCAGGACCAGCAAGTCCACGTCGCTGTGGGGCATGAGCGTATCCCGGGCGGCCGATCCAGCCAGGATGATGGCGGCCAGATCTCCGCCGCGTTTGGCTCTGACGTGCCGGACCGCCTTGGCGAGAATCTGCTCGATTTCCGGGGCGGGCGCCTTTTTCGCCGGCGCAGGGGCCTCGTCGCCGTGCACGGCCGATTCCCTCTCGGCAGTCTCAACGGGTGAGGCTTCCGCCACGGTCTGGTCGGGCCCCGGCTCGAACGTGCCGTTTTCCATGGCTACGCTTCGGAGACCTGCTGAATCTGCTGTCGGGCGGAGGCCAGCCATTCGTCAAACGGCAGATCGGCATCCACGATGATTTCGATCTTTCCGTTGGACAGTTTGTGGATTTTCCCCGGGCTGGAGGCCGCCAGGGGGATTTCAATCCATTCGCGGTCCAGCTCGAGCTCGTCCGTGAGATCCAGTATCCGGGTGATCTGGGCGAAGGTCACGTCTTTGGGGAGGGGCGTTGTCATGATGCGGACGCATTCTAGCATACCCGCGACCCGCGTTGACAATTATGGGGGCATCACATAGAGTAACCAGCCCGGGGGGCAGATGAGCGATCGGCGGACCGTCAGGTTCTATCAGGCCGATGTCTTTACCGACACCGTCTTCGGGGGGAATCCCGTGGCGGTGATCCCCGAAGCGGACGGCCTGGACGTCTGGGAGATGCAGAAGATTGCGCGGGAGATGAACCTCTCCGAGACCGTGTTCGTGCTGCCCCCGACCGATCCTTCCGCGGAGTACCGCCTTCGGTTCTTCACTCCCACGCGGGAAATTCCCTTCGCCGGCCATCCCGTCATCGGAGCGTTCTACGTGCTGGCCCATCTGGGTGTCCTGCACTTGCAGGAACCAGTCACGCGCGTGCGCCAGGAAACCAGCGTCGGCGTGTTTTCTCTCGACCTCATGGTCAGGGACGGGCTCGTCCGCCACATCATGATGAGCCAGCCCAGGCCTGAATTTTTAGGGATGGTGGAGCCGCTTCGAGACCTCTTTGAAGTGGCCAAGGCGGTGTCGGTGCCCAAGACGCAGATCACGGGGACCGGGCTTCCGGTGGAAGTGGTGTCGACGGGATTTCCGGTCATGATCGTCCCGGTCCGCACACTGACGGCGGTCTCCAAGGCGAGCCCCAATATCGCGTTGCTCAACAGCGTCTGCGAGCAGCACAAGGCGCAGGGCCTGATGCTCTTCACGACGGTCACCGTCGAGGAGCGGTCCACGGTCCACACCCGGATGTTCGCTTCTCCGGTCGGGGTGGTCGAAGACCCCGCCACGGGGTCCGCCAGCGGCGCCCTCGGGGCCTACCTCGTCAAGCACGGCGTGGTGGACGTCGGTCCGACGACCGAGATTATCTGCGAGCAGGGCTATGAGGTTGACCGGCCATCCCGGCTGACCGTGCGTGTCCATTCGGACGATGACGAGATCCAGTCTGTCGATGTCGGCGGACAGGCGGTCATGGTGATCGAAGGCGTGGTGAGGTTCTAGCGGTGAAGGCGGCGCGCTTTCACCAGCATGGCGGGCCGGAGGCGCTTGGATACGAGGACGCGCCGGTCCCTTCGCCGGGGCCGGGCGAGGTTCTGGTCAGGGTCAAGGCCTGCGCGCTCAATCACCTCGACATATGGGTCCGTCAGGGGATTCCCGCCCTCCAGGTGCCGTTGCCGCATATCGGCGGGTGCGACGTGGCCGGCCTTGTCGAGCAGGTTGATGACACGAGCACCGGGCTGAAGCCGGGCGACCGGGTCTTCGTTGCACCGGGTCTTTCCTGCTGGCGGTGCGAGTTCTGCCTGAGCGGCCGGGACAACCTCTGCCTCTCCTATCGGATTCTGGGTGCGCAGGTTGACGGGGGCATGGCGGAATTCGTGAACGTGCCCGCGATCAACGTGATGCCGATTCCCCGTGCGCTGTCATTCGAGCAGGCCGCCGCGTTTCCCCTGACGGCTGTCACCGCCTGGCACATGCTGTTCGGCCTCGCCAAGCTCCAGCCGGCGGAAGACGTGCTGATACTCGGAGCGGGAAGCGGCGTCGGCAGCATGGCGGTCCAGATGGCCCGCGCCGCGGGCGCCAGGGTCCTCACGACCGTGGGCTCGGAGGACAAGGTCGAGAAGGCCAGGGCGCTGGGAGCCGAGGTGGTGATGTGTCACGCGCGGGATGACATCGCCGAGCGTGTCCTGCGGGCGACCGACGGCCGCGGTGTGGATGTCGTGATCGAGCACATCGGGCCCGCGACCTGGGAGCAGAGTCTCAAGTCGCTGGCCAAAGGCGGGCGGCTGATCACCTGCGGCGCCACCTCCGGGCCGGAGGTGAAAGTCGACCTGCGCGTCCTCTACATGCGCCAGACGACGGTCATCGGTTCCATCATGGGGACCAGAGATGAGCTGCTGGCAGCCGCCAAATGGATGGGGGAGGGGCGGATCAAGGCCGTGATCGATTCGGTGCTTCCCCTGAAGGAAGCCCGCGCGGCTCACGAGCGGATGCTGGACCGGAAGCTGTTCGGAAAAATCGTCCTGACGCCCTGACCCTACTTCGTCATTTCCCGCGCCATGTGCCCCAGTTCATCGAGGATGAGCTTGTCCAGGGCGAGCTGGACGGCTTTTTCCGATCCGGGAATCGAAATGACGATCGTGCCCTTGTAGAGGCCGGCCGTGGCGCGGCTCATGATCGCCGCGGAGCCGATGTCCTGGTAGCTGAGGTAGCGGAAGATCTCGCCGAACCCGTCCAGCCGTTTTTCCAGCAGGCCGTCGATCGCCTCGAACGTGGAATCGCGCCGGGAGATGCCCGTCCCGCCGTTCACGATAATCGCCTGCACGTGGCGACCCTTGGCGCCCTGCTTGATCAGTTTCCGGATGACCGACGGGTCGTCCTTCACGAGGTGGTAGGAGACGACCGTGTGGCCGCGCCCTTTCAATGCGCTCATGATCAGCGCGCCGCTCGTGTCGTTTTCGGGCGTGCGCGTGTCGCTACAGGTGATGACCATGCAGGGGACCGACCGTGGAGCGGCGGCTTTGTGCGCCTTGTGCGACGGCTTGCTCTGAGGTTCGGCGGGCATGGCGGTTACCCCCACACGTCATCCGGCAGCCTGAGCCGCTCCACCGGCTTGCCCTTGCCGATGTGCTCGTCGAGAATGGCCGGCACGTCGGCTTCGGTGACGCCCTTGTACCAGACGCCGTCCGGGTAGACGACGACGGTGGGGCCCATCTGGCAGGGACCCAGGCAGTCCGTAGGGGTCACAATGACCTGGCCCATCAGGCTGCGTTCCATCACGCCGAAATTGAATTGATTGAGAACCCCCATGGCGCCGCGTTCCCCGCACGAACCTTTGGGGTGGCCCGGAGGTCGGGTGTTCTTGCACACGAGGATATGATATTTGGGCTTGGGCATGATGGCTCCTTTGGTGGATGGGCAGGGGAATCAGTGGCCGCAGCCGCCTCCCCCGTGCGTACAGCTGGTGCCGCCCGAAGGGTCGGCGTCTCCTGAGCCGTAGGTCTTGGCGGCGAATCTGGAGATCAGACGCTCGACACGGGTTGCCCCGCAACTCGGGCAGGCGGTTTCCCCTGGCTTGGTATGGATGGACTGCAGCAGGGAGAACTGGTTTGAGCACCCCGCGCATTGGTATTCATAGATGGGCATGCTGGTCTCCTATCGTCGCGGACGCTGGTCTTCCCACCAGTCGATGCATTCCTGGGGGAGCTTCCAGTGTTTGATGCCGATCAGCACGAAGTCAATATAATGATCCTGCGGCTTGAACTTGCCGGCCGGTTTGGCGGCATGGGTGGTGACCATTTCTTTGGCGGGGGTCTGGTCTCCCTCGTGTTCGGGATAGACGTTGATGGTGGAGTGGCGGAAGGCGTTGGCCGGAACTTCGTCCCCGTATTGATCGAGGATTTTCAGGTCCTCCTGCGTGATGTCGAACACGGCGCCCCAGACCCGGTCGCCGACGGACGGGGTGAGGCTGGCCATTCCGCAGCGCCACTGGGACGACCAGCGGGGGAAGGTCAGGGTATGGTCAGACAGGTACGCCCGGTGAAGAAACGTGGCTTCAGGGGCCCGTTCTTTCAGCTGATTGGGGTGCAACGTTTCGCTGTAGATAAAGTATTTCACGCGTGGTACTTGTACAGAATGGCGTTTCGGCTTGTCAAGTCGGCGGACCGGGCATGAACCCTGAGTCGCAGCCGCGCTCCCCTTTTATCATCTGGATTGAATGGGGCGCCGTCGCGTTGCTGGTCGGCGGTGTGGCCGGCTACATGCTCTGGAAGCCACTGGACCCGATGGGCGATCCACGGGCCGCGCAGGCGTTGGCGTTGGTGCAGACGCATCCTGCGCGCTCCGCGCCTTCGATCCGGCAGGCCATCGGCGACGTCATGAAAGCCAACCGGAGGGCGGATCGGTCGCCCTCCATCGGAGACTGGTCGGTGCGGCCGGATGATCGGGCCGGTGAGCGGGACAGTTACCACGTGCGTCTGGTTGTGCGCCTGCCGGGCGGGCAGGAGCACCGGTGGATCGAGTGGGAATATCTTTGGAAGGTACGGCTGTCGCCTCCTGCCGTGATTCCTCTTTCCAGACCTGCGGTGGAGATCATGCCGTAGCGGCTACTTCTTGCTGTGGTGGTCGATGCCGACGTAGGCTTCGATGAAACGGTCGATCCGGGACTCATCAAAGTCATTGAACTTATCGAGCCGTGTCCAGGCCGTCAGCGCGATCCGCGCGTCCATGTCGGGGTAGGGCGCCAGGATCAGGTGCATGTATTTCTTTTCCTTCTCGGCGCGGGTCTTATACTTGAAAAAGACGCCCTCCAGTTTCTTGACCAGGTCAGGGCATCCCTTCGGGCAGTAGTACTGAATGACCACCCCGCCGTCCTCTAGGTTGTGCACCAGGTATTCCTTGGGGATGGGCTTGTCGTAGGCTCCCCAGGGGGCGATCCCGGGCATATGCGGGCCTGATGTGGGCGGATCGCTGTTGTAGGGAGAATGGGGGTCGCCCAACCGCTTGATGTGGAGGTTGCCGAGATCAGGAAATTCTTTGCCTGGCTTGGAGGAATCCGGGGCGGGCCCGGCTCCCAGCAGCCATGGCAGCAGCGCCAGCGCAAGCAGGCCGCGCATCATGGCGTGACGGAGACCGAGATTTTGCCGTCCTCGACCTTCACCTGGTAACAGGCCACGCTCATATCGGGATTCTTGGTGTACTGGCCTGTTTTGATATGGTAGCGGTAGCCGTGCCAGGGACAGACGACGTCGTCGCCTTTGATTTTCCCCTCGCCCAGAGGGCCGCCGGCGTGCTGGCACATATTGTCGATAGCATAGATCGAGCCTTCCAGATTGAAGAGCGCCACCTCAATGCTCTGCACTGCGACGACTTTGGCGGTGCCCGGAGGGATGTCCGAGAGATCGGCGACATGGACAAAAGATCCCATGGGCGGATTGTAAGCTGCACGCGCCGGGACTTCAAGGCGGGAGTGGGAATCCTTTGCAGGCGGGGTCGTGGCTGGATTTTCGCAGTAGTCCTATGCTATACGAATTGGGACGTTGGGCGGCGCCCCTCGCCGTGAACGGGGCGCGATTACTCGTCTTTCGCTTTTGGTGAAAGGGGGTTTATGGAGCTCACCCTGCTGCTGAACGCCACGTACGAGCCTCTCCGGGTTGTGAACTGGCAGAAGGCCATCACCCTGCTATGGCAGGGGAAGGTCGAAGTGCTCGAAGTCTATGACCGCGAAATCCACGGCGTGTCGATCTCCTTCAAGCTGCCGGCGGTCATGCGGTTGCTGAAGATGGTCAGGATCCGCGAGGTTCACCGCTCGGTCAAGTTTTCCCGTATCAATATCTTTACCCGCGACGGGTTCAAGTGCCAGTACTGCCGACGGAAGTTCCGGACGGAGGATCTCACGTTCGATCACGTGGTGCCGATCGCCAAGCGCGGCACGAAGACGTGGGAGAACATCGTGACGGCCTGCTGGGCCTGCAACAACCGGAAGAGCGGACGGACGCCGGACGAGGCAGGCATGCATTTGATGAAGAAGCCGGTGAAGCCGAGGTGGCATCCGGTGGTCACGATCACGATCGGCATTCGGAACACGCCGGAAAGCTGGCGGGACTATCTCTACTGGAACATGGAACTCGAATCGGACATCCCGGGATCGTAGTTGGGATGATGAACGGAAGGAGGGAGGTCGCCGCCGGGCGCCTCCCTTTTTTATTGCTTACTTGACCCGGTTCAACACGATCTCGATATCTTTGGCGCCCACCATCGTGGGGTTTTTTGCAAACTCGCCTTCGATATCGCCTGGCTGTGCGGGCCCTGCGCTGCCGTCCTTGTCCAGCCTCGCGATGATCGCCACCATGCCCCTGAGCTCGGAACCCTGGGTGATCACATCGGCATTCGTGACTTCGAAATGCTGTGGGAATTTCGGGTGCTCGATCCGAAGTGCCGCGAGGGGGCGGGGAGGCCCGCTCGGCCGGCGGACGATGACGAAGAGAATATCCGTGGGCGCCATCTTGGCAACCAAAGAAGGGTCGATCGTGACGGTGCCTGCAATCGACCCGGCGGCTTCCTTTCCCCCATGGAGAATGCCCTGCCACGCGGCTACCCCGGCCAACAGGACGATGCCGACGAAGATGAGAGGCACGGCGAGTTTTTTGTTCACGGCGGGATTATAGCCGACGTGCGCACCGGGGACAATGTATTTACCTGCGTTCGAACGATACGGTAAGATGCGGTTGTCGGCTATGAGGATTGCGGAGGGGAAGACATGAAGTTCGGCTTTCAGATCAATCTCGATGTCAAAGACCGTGCGTGCCTGGTGATCGGGGGCGAAGGTGAGGCGGCGGACAAGGCCAACCGGCTGCTGGAAGCCGGAGCCAAGGTGACCCTCATCAGTCCCAAACTGAATGATGAGCTCAAGAGCCTGGCCGCCTCGGCCAAGATCCTCCACCGGGGACGCCGGTTCAAAAATTCGGATGTGGATGAGGGGGTGTGGCTGGTCATGAACACGGTGAAGACCGACGAGGTCCTCAGCCGCGATCTCCTGAAGCTCGCCAAGCAGAAGAGCTTCTTGCTCTGCTCCACCGACCAGCCGGACTATTCGACCTTCACCATGCCGGCCCTGGTCGCCCGTGGACCGCTCAGGATCGCCATCAGCACCAGCGGGGT
>JAUSHW010000191.1 GCA_030648395.1 Nitrospirales bacterium
GCTCGGCGCTGGACGGCGTGCCCAAGGCGCTGCCGGCGCTCCTGCGCGCGTATCAGCTGCAGGTACGGGCCGCCCGCACCGGCTTCGACTGGCCGCACGACGAGACCGGCTACGCCCAGGTCGTGGGCAAAGTGCACGAGGAACTGCGTGAAGTAGAGGACGCGCGGGCCGATGTCGCGCAGAATGCGACGGCGGCGGCGCGGCAGCGCCTGCAGGACGAGGTCGGCGACATCCTGTTCGCGCTGGTCAACCTCGCCCGCGTCGTGAAAGTGAACCCCGAAGAGGCCCTCCGGGGGACCGCCAACCGATTCGCCGCGCGATTCACCCACATGGAGCAGGCCGCCAAGTCCCGCGGCCGTTCGCTGTCCGAGATGACCCTGGCCGAGATGGACCGCCTGTGGGACGAGGCCAAAGCGGCAGAAAGGAGCCAGGCTCAACCATGACTGACGGCACCCCCGAGCCTGCCGGAACACCCGAGCCCGTCTGGCGCAACCCGAGCGCGCCCGAGCCCGGCAAACCCACCGGCGGGCACCCGATCGCCGCCGCCGTGGGCGGGATCCTCACGCTGTGGCTCATCCTCTGGGTCGTCATCCCGAACCCCAAGGACCAGCCGACCGACCCGACGACAGGCCAGACCACTGCCACGCCCGGCCTGACCACGGGCACGCCGGGCGCGCCGCACGTCACATCCCGCACCGTGGCCATGCTCCCGGAGTATAACGCCGTCGCGGTGCTCGTGCCCCCGGATACGACCGATGAGCAAGTGGCCCAGTTGCTGCAGCGTTTCAAGAAGGCCCGTCAGGACGAAACCCTGCCTCAGTACATCCCGCCGACCAGCAAGGGCGACAAGCTTGGGCCTCACGCCATCGCCGATATCTATGTGTTTTCAGAAACCGACTGGGCGACCGCCGACTCCCTTCTGATCCTGGCGCGCGGCCCCCACGGCCCGCCCGATCCCGGCAAGAAAAACGGGCGGACGTTCCCGGAGGCCATCGGCCGGGTCAGGGGCCACTACGTCATCAATCTGCACGAGGCCGAACACCGCGACCGCGCCTCGATCGGCTACGCCGACGAAGAGGGGCAGATCCACGGGCCGAACTACAAGGAGCTCTTTTGAATAAGCCGCCAGCCAGCCGGTGGTATTGGATCACCGCCCTTCTGATCTTCCTTGCAGGCCTGGCGGACTGTGCCGTCTTCGTGACTAAAAACCTCAACAACCTGGTCGGTAGTCTCATTCAGGTGACAGTGCCCAGTTCGGTCGAACTGACGTTCACAAGGACAGGCCCCTACACGATTTTCATGGAAGAGATGGAAGCGGATGAAAAACAGCCGACGGCAAAGCTGAACGTGCGGCTTGTTTCCAAAAAGACCGGCGCCTTCGTGAACGTCGACCCGGTCACCACGCCGAAGTTTTATATCTGGGACGACCGGCTGGCCGTGGCCGTCAAGGAGTTCCGGATCGAACAGCCGGGACCCTATGAGCTGGACGCATTTTTTTCCGCGAGCCCTCGGGAAATTCCGGCGACCCTGACCATCGGGCACAGTTGGGGAGAGCGATTCCTCGACATTTTCGTGACGGGCATGACCGGGCTCCTGGTCTGGATGACGGTCGCAGGCGTGGTCGCGGCGATCCCCGTCATCAAAAAGCGCCCCGCCGACGCTCAGCCGGGCGCGACCGCTCCTTCCGATACGGATTCCGTCCATCTTCTGCGCTTTCACGGCTCAGGGGGAGAACTCTTCGGCATCTTCGTCGTCAACGTCCTGCTGACCCTCCTCACCCTCGGCGTCTATTCCTTCTGGGCCAAGGTAAAAACCCGCCAATACCTATGGGGGCAGACGGAATTCTCCGGAGACCGTTTCAGCTTTCATGGCACGGGACGGGAACTCCTCATCGGGTGGCTCAAGGCGGTGGCCCTGTTCGGCGGGCTTGTCATCCTCGCCAGAATGCTTCTGCCCACATTCTGGGACAATCCCAATGCCGACGCGGCGGGACAAATCCTGCTGGCCGGCGGCTTCGTCATCCTGCTCCCCCTGGCGATCATCGGCTCGATGCGCTATCGGCTGAGCCGCACATCCTGGCGCGGCGTGCGTTTCAGTTTTCACGGGGAGTATCGGGAACTCCTGGGAATCATGCTCCGGAGCTTCCTGCTCATGGGGCTCACCCTCGGGCTCTACCTTCCCTACTACCAGACCAACCTGCGGCGTTTCCTGGCCGAGCACTCCCGATTCGGTTCCGCCTCCTTCACCGTTCACTGCGACGGATGGGCTCTGCTGGGACGGTACGTGCTCACGGTCCTGCTCACGCTGCCCACGTTGGGGCTCGTCTGGCCATGGTACCTCGCATTACAGCGCCGATATTACTGGAACCACACCACTTTCGCAGGCGAGCTTTTTCGTTGCACGGTCACCGGCGGAGGGCTGTTCGGACTCTATGCCGTCAATCTCGCCATCATCGTCCTGAGCCTGGGCCTGGCCCTCCCATGGGCGACGGTCCGGACAAGGCGCTATGAGATGGAGCACCTCGTCCTGCAAGGGCCGGTGGACATCGAGCACATCACGCAGCAGGCACAGTCCGCCACGTCCACCGGCGAAGAACTCTCCGGCTTCCTCGACATCGATGCCCTCCCCGGCTAGCCCCACATCCTGGTCCGGCCATTACTTTGATGGCCGCACGACCGCGCGCCATCCCGTCACCATCATTCTTGCGCCGAGCGGGCTCGAACTGCACATCGCGGACGGCGCACGGGCCTTCTGGCCATACGGCGATATCACCCAGACACAGGGCGCGTACGCCAACGAGCCGGTCAGGCTGGAACGCGGCAGCCCGATCCCCGAAGCCGTCATCGTGGAAGACCCGGCGTTTCTCGAGGCACTCCAGCGATTCGCCAGAGAGAACGCGCGGCAGTTCGACGGACCGCGGCACCGCGGGAGTCTCGTGAGCCTCGTGGTGCTGGCCGGCGCGGCCTCCATCGCAGTGATCGCCGGCCTGTTCCTCTGGGGCATCCCGGCGCTGGCCGAACTGGTCACGCCGATTATTCCAACGTCCTGGGAGACGGCGTTGGGCGAATCGGTCGTGCAGCAGCTCGCGCCGATCGATCGCCGGTGCGCCGATGGGCGGCTGCGAGACAGCGTGGACAGCATCATGGCGCGCCTGGAGGCCGCCCGGCCCGACTCCCCCTACCGCTTCCACGTCACCGTTGTGGACGGGCCGGTGTTCAACGCCTTCGCCGCTCCCGGAGGCCAGATCGTGCTCTTTAGAAAAATGCTGCAGTCCGCGGAGCGGCCGGAGGATCTGGCCGGCGTGCTGGCCCACGAAATGCAGCATATCTATCATCGCCACGCCATGAAGGCGCTGGTGCGGGACCTGTCGGTCGCCGCGATCGTGGGGGCGGTGTTCGGGGATATCACGGGCATCGGCGCGCTGGCCGTCGCAGCGGGACGGACGCTGACGACGCTCCACTACAGCCGGGAGACCGAAACGGAAGCCGATCGGGAAGGCCTCCGCCTGCTGCAGGCCGCGCGGGTCGATCCGGCGGGCATGGTCCGGTTCTTCGAGACGTTGAAGAAGCACACAGGCGATGCGGGGTTGCCGGCATACCTCTCCACCCATCCCGATACGGAGCAGCGGCTTGCGGAGATGAAGGCTCTGGCCGAAGCAACGCCCGTCCAATCCGAACCGCTTCTGGCTGACGTGAAGTGGGACGAGGTGCGGAAGCTATGCCGATGAGCGGGCCTGCATCAGGCAAGAAAAAGGGGGACAGGCTGCTTGAGCCTGGCCCCCTTTTCACTACGGTTGGAAAAGCTTACTGCTGGTCCGCCACCGCCTTTTGGGTCACCTTGAACACGACCCTCCGGTTTGCCTCGCGGCCATCCGTCGTATCATTCGACGCGACGGGATACGCATCGCCATAACCATGCGAGACCACCGTGTGAGGCGGCAATCCATACGTCTGCAGCAAATACTGGCGGATGGCCTCCGCGCGCTCCTTCGATAATTTCACATTGTTCTGCGGGTTACCCACGTTGTCCGTGTGGCCCCCGACCTCGATGACCCACTTGTCCGCCTTACCCACTTCCATGGCCTTCTTGAAAGACCGGCCCGCAATATCCAATTGCTGGAATGAATCGGCGGTCTTCAACAGGACCGAGCCGGTTTCGAAGAGAATGTTGGTCGTGGCCTCACGCTTCTTCGATTCAAAACCCGGCCGGGGCACCTTCGCCAGGCCACGCTTCTTGACGGCATCCTTGTCGGGTTCGGCAGGCTCCGGCGCGAAAAGCGCCGAGAACTCATCCTCGGACACGAGCTTATCGGCGGCGACAGCGTCTTGCGGGATAGCCGTCATCCCGACTCCCGCTGCCAGGGCCACTCCGAAAATCCCGAAGACCGATCGGCTCAAGCAATTGTGAATACCCATACTCTCCACTCCTTTGTGAGGCCTCCATGGCCGGTAAGTTGCTGAATCATCCCAAGCCACTTTTTTAAATCCTATCATTATGCATAAGCAATGTCGATGCCCATGCGACGCACCGAATTTGTGACAGGAATGTATTCCGTAAGACGTTGAAAAATGATGACAAGCTCGCATATGCGTATCTTTGATGAATGCCCTAACTGCTCACATTGAAAACATAATCGTATCCATCTGCATACCTTAGGCTATCCAATTCGATACGGTCGAGAGTAGCAATCGGTCTGCGCCTCGGCTAGACTACCGGGCGTCTGCAACGCGGCTTATCGGGGAGGGCACGATGATGATAACGAGAGTGGTACTGGTGGCGTTGCTTCTGGCACTGGCATGGGGCGGACCTGGAGACACGCGCGCGGCCGGCGGGCCTGATCGGTTCATCTCGCAGGACGAATTCTCGGTGCTCTTCGAGCCGGACCCCGAAGAGACCATGAAGAAGCGAGGGCTCGCCAAGGTTCCTCGGCCCGGCTTCGACGCGAAAAAGCGGGAGGCCACCACCTACGTGCTCTTCGAGACAGGCGCCATCCTGCTGAAGAGTCCGGAGTCCTTTCAGCAGTTGGACGCCGCGGGCAAAGCGTTCAAGAAAGCCATGGAGATGGGGAAAGTCGACAAGTGGATCATCGAGATCGCCGGCCACACGGACAACGTGGGCACGCCGGAGGCCAATACGAAGCTGTCGAAGGAACGCGCGGAATCCGTGCGGGATTACCTGCTCAAAACCTACGGGTTGCCGCCCAACCTGTTGATTGCGCAGGGACTGGGCGCCACGCAACCCCTCGCCTCGAACGACACGCCGGACGGACGCGAGAAGAACCGCCGCGTGGTGTTCCGGGTGACCCAGCGCACCGGTATCACCACGCGGTAGCCTCCACCCGTCCTAGATCTGGAATTGCGCCTCGTAGAGGGTGCGGTAGAGGCCGCTGCGGGCGAGGAGCGTCTCGTGCGTGCCTTCCTCAACAAGGCGGCCGCCGTCGAGAACGACGATGCGGTCCACGTGGCGGAGCGTCGAGAGCCGGTGCGCGATGATGAAGGTCGTCCGGTTGCGCGTCAGCTCCTCCAACGCCTCGCGGATCTTCACTTCCGTTTCCGTGTCGATGTTGGACGTGGCCTCGTCGAAAATGATGATGGGCGGGTCCTTGAGCAGCACCCGTGCGATCGAGATCCGCTGCTTCTGCCCGACCGAGAGCTTCACCCCCCGCTCCCCGATCCAGGTGTCGTACTTCTCCGGCAGCTCGACGATGAACTCATGGGCGCGCGCCGCCTGCGCGACCTCCTCCAAACGCGCCTGGCCCGCCGTGAGATCGCCGTACGCGATGTTCTCCTTCACCGTGCCGTTGAAGAGGAATGGCTCCTGCTGGACCAGCCCGATCTGCTCGCGTACGTAAGCCAGCGGCAAGTCGCGGAGATCGCGGCCGTCCAGCATGACCGCCCCGTCCTTCACGTCGTAGAACCGCATCAGCAGCTTGATCAGCGTGCTCTTGCCGGCGCCCGACGGCCCCACCAGCGCAATGCGCGTGCCGGCCGGCACCTCGAAATTCACGTCCTTCAGCACCGGGATGTCCGGCCGGTAATGGAACGACACGTGCCGCGCCGCCACGTCTCCGCGCAGCTTGCCGGCGGGATGGACAACGCCGGGCCGGTCCGCGACGTCGGGGGTCGTGTCCAG
>JAUSHW010000192.1 GCA_030648395.1 Nitrospirales bacterium
CGCTATGCACGTCATTGCGAGCGCAGCGAAGCAATCTCGGCTCCATCACTACCAGGAGATTGCTTCGTCGCTACGCTTCTCGCAATGACAGAAATATTGACTGCCTACAGTAGTACGGTCTCCCCACTCCGTCAAGCAGGCCGCTCCGACCCCACTCCGAATCGGAACGCCGCCGCCGCCAGCAGCACGAGCCCTGCAATGATGGAAAACGCGACTTGAAACCCCAGCGCGCCGATCAGCACGCCGGCCAGGATCGGCCCGGACGCATGGCCGATGTCCATGATCGTGCCCTGCATGCCCATCGCCGAGCCGAGCGTCTTGAGCTCCGACAAATCCGCCACCAGCGCGGCGGCCGACGCGTTGACGATGGCCTCGCCGAATCCAAACAGCGCGGACAGCACCATCAGGCCCCCGAACGGGCGGGTGAACGGGATGGCCGCCAGCGACGCCGCGCAGACCACCAACCCCAGCACAATGAGCGGCCTCCGTCCGATCCGGTCGGACGCCCAGCCCATCGTGGGACGCGAGAAGAACGAGGTCACGCTCTGGACGCCGAACAGGACGCCGGCCTGGGCCGCGTCCATGCCGATGCCGACCACGTAGATCGGCAGGAACGCCATCAGCGCCCCGTTGGCGACCTGGCGGGCGCCGTCCGTGGCGCTGGTCACCACCACACGCATGTTCCCGATCACCGTCCGCGCGCCGCGCGCCATCTCGCGCACGACCGCGGCCGGCCCCGCGCCCGACGCGGCGTGAGGGATCTGCGGCGGAAGCCGCATGAGCAGAAAGAGCAGGACGGCGATCGTCCCCAACACGCCGGCCGTGAGGAACGCCGAGGGGAATCCCGAGGAGACCACCAGCCAGCCCCCCAGCACCGGCCCGAGCATCGCACCGACCTGGGTCGCGGCCGTGTACGACCCATACGCCGCGCCGCGCGCTTCGCGACACAGATCGGCCACGACCGCCAGGGCAATCGGCGCAAACACCGCCGTCGCCATGCCGTGCGCGAAACGAAGCGCGATCAGCCATCCGACATCGGACACGAACTGATAGAAGAACGGCGGAATCGCGAAGGCCAGCAGGCCGGCCAGCAAGAGCCAGCGCCGATCATGGATGTCGGAGAGGGCCCCGGCGGGCCACTTGAGAAACACTCCTGTCAGCGTGGACGCCGAGACGATGAACCCGATGGCTTCCGGCCCGGCGCCCAACGATTGGGCGTACAGGGAGAGCACGGGCATCCGCACGAGGTTGTAGCTGATGAACGCGAAGAGCCCGACTCCGCACAGCAGCGCGAACTGGCGCGACTTCACCGCAAATAGCCTTCGACCAGAATGTCGGGGCCGCAGCGCATCACTGACACCCGTTTCAGTTGCAGGGCTTCGCTCAGGCGGGCCGGTGACCGTCCTCCGATCGCGCCCACGGCGTCCCGCCCTCCGAGCATGCGGGGAGCCAAAAAGAACAGCACGCGATCCACGGCGCCCTCACGCAACGCCGATGCGTTTACTTCCGCGCCGCCTTCAATCAAGAGCGACGCGATGCCGCGCCGTCCGAGCTCCGACAGCAGCACGCGCCACTGAATCCTCCCTCGCCGCGACGGGAGCACCAGTACGTCGGCGCCGATTTTCTGCAGAGCCGCGCGCCTGGCGAGAGTGGACTGCGGGGTGGTCGCGATCAGCGTCGGGGCCTTGCGGCCCCTCAGCACCTTCGCGCGAAGCGGAATGCGCAATGACGGATCGAGTACGATGCGAAGGGGCATGCGCCCATGCGCGGCACCCGTGCGCGCCGTCAGGCTCGGATCATCCGCCAGAATCGTCCCAATGCCCACCACAATCGCATCCGCCCTCCCGCGCAACTGGTGCACCAGCTTTCTGGCTGCCGGGCCCGTGATCCAGCGCGATTCGCCTTTCGCCGTCGCGATCTTCCCGTCCAGGGTGGACGCCACCTTCAGCGTGACAAACGGGCGGCCGGATGTGATCAGCGTCCGATACGGCTTAATGAGCAGATCGGCGTCCGCGCTCCCGACGCCGGGGTCCACGCGCAGCCCGGCCCGCCGCAACGCCGTCAGGCCGCGGCCACGCACCTTGGGATTCGGATCGCGCGCGGCGATGACCACGCGCGCCACGCCGCTCGCAATGATGGCCGGCACGCAGGGCGGTGTCCGCTTATCGAGGTGACAGCAGGGTTCGAGCGAGACGTACAGCGTCGCCCCGCGCGCGCGCGCACCGGCGCGGCGCAGGGCCAGCACTTCGGCATGAGGTCCGCCGGCGCGCCGGTGGTAGCCCTCGCCCACAACGCGGTTGCCGCGGATGACCACCGCCCCCACCGGGGGGTTCGGGCTGGTGGCGCCGAGACCGCGCGCGGCCAGCGCAAGGGCCCGCGCCATGAAATGATGATCGATCTCTCGGCTGCTGGGAGGCAATTGCGGGTTAACGTTTCTTCCGGTGGACCATCCGGCGTTTTGCAGGACGCGCGGCCTTGCGGCTCTCCGCCGTTTTGATGGCGGCCTGCGCCGCGGCCAGCCTGGCAATCGGCACGCGATAGGGTGAGCAACTCACGTAATCAAGACCGAGATCATGGCAGAAGGCCACGGACGCGGGATCGCCGCCATGCTCGCCGCAGATGCCGAGCTTGATGTCCGGACGTCCCTTCCGGCCGCGCTCGATCGCCAGCTTCATCAGCCCGCCCACGCCTTCCTGGTCGAGCGTGGCAAACGGATCGGCGTCGAGAATATTCTCCGGCGCCCCGCTGAGCAGGAGGCCGCAGGCCCGGCACGTCATGGTCTTCTGATCCACCTCGCGGCTGAGGCAGCGGGGGCAGCGGTCGCGGCGGTTCATATAAAAGTCGGTGAACTTCGCGGCGTCGTCGCGGGAGAAGCCGAAGGTTGTCTGCGTCAGATCGTTTGTTCCGAAGGAGAAAAAGTCCGCTTCGAGCGCAATCTTGTCGGCGACCACGCACGCACGCGGGAGCTCGATCATCGTCCCGACGAGGTAGGGGAACTTCGTCTGGCAGCGGCGCATGGTATCGGCGGCCACCTCGCGCACCAGATCCTTTTGCGCCTTCATCTCGGCGGCCAGGCCGACCAGCGGGATCATGATCTCCGGCACCACCCGAATGCCCTCACGAGTGACCTCGCAGGCGGCCTCCATGATGGCCTGGACCTGCATGCGGGTGATTTCCGGCATCGTGATCCCGAGACGGCAGCCCCGGAGCCCCAGCATCGGGTTGAACTCGTGGAGTTCCTCGATGCGGGCCAGCAGTTTCTTTTTCGTCTCGATGCTCGCGGCATCGGCATGATTCAGCTCCATGCGCGCGATCTCGACCATCAGGTCCTCGCGCTTGGGCAGGAACTCGTGCAGCGGCGGATCGAGCAGCCTGATGGTCACCGGATGGCCCTTCATCGCCCGGTACAGGCCGATGAAGTCGCTCTTCTGCAGCGGCAGGAGCTTGGTCAATTCGCGCTCGCGGTCCTCACGCGTCTTGGCCAGAATCATCCGCTGCATGATCGGGACGCGGTCTTCGGCAAAGAACATGTGCTCCGTCCGGCAGAGGCCGATCCCCGCCGCCCCGAATCCCCGCGCAATGACCGCCTGGTCGGGCACGTCGGCGTTGGCGCGCACGCCCATCGTCCGAAACTCGTCGGCCCACTTGAGCAGCGTGAAGAAATAGCGGTACTTCTCAGACTGCTCCGGCTTGAGGTGTCCCTGGATCACCTGGATGATCTCGGATTCGACGACCGGAATCTCTCCCTCGTAGACAGCCCCTGTGAAGCCGTTGATGGAGAGCGCGTCCCCCTCCTTGAGCGTGAGCGATCCGAAGCGGACAACGCCGTCGTGGCTGACCTCCAGAGCCTCGCAGCCCGCCACGCAGACCTTGCCCATCTGGCGCGCGACGACGGCCGCGTGGGACGTCATGCCGCCCTTGGCCGTCAGGAACCCCACCGAGGCGCTCATGCCGTGGATGTCGTCCGGGCTCGTCTCGCGGC
>JAUSHW010000196.1 GCA_030648395.1 Nitrospirales bacterium
GGCCCGTTTATGATACCCCTTTTCTCGCACCAGTCCAGCCCGGACAAGCGTGAGGCGTGCGCGGCAGTAGTCTATACATAGCGACATAAGTCCTGTCCTCTTCGTCATTCCGGGCTTGACCCGGAATCCAGGTTTTTCCTGGATTCCCGCTTTCGCGGGAATGACAGATTGTGCGGTGATTAACGTCGCTGTGTATAGTTGGGGACGAGAAGAAACCGGAAGGACTGAATTGAATTCTTACAGCGCGTGGGCTTTGTCGCGGGCGGCGCGGCAGAGACTGGCCGCCATGAAATTGGCCTCAGATGGGGCACTGCCTGGGGAGTTTTCAGCTAAGGCGGCGATCGCCGCCTCGCATGCGCTCAGGAGTTCCGGAGCAGCCGCGATCAAGCGGCCGTTGGCCATGTCCGCGTCATCCGCCCCGCAACAATCGGCCACCTGATGGTTGTCGCCCAGCCTGATAATATGCGGAGGCAGTTTCATGTCCTTCTAGTTGAGATAGATCTCCATCTTCCAAGGGCCTGGCGTATACGGGGTTTTCATGGCGATTCTCCCGGGACTGGAAGCGGGCTAGGACGCAAACCGCGTCCGCTCAGGCTCCACCCGGCAGAGATCCCAAGCCAACCCGGCCAACGATAACCCATAAATCAGCCACTTGGACGGATCGAAGTTATACCAGCGCGGGCCGTTCCGAAAATCCCGCTGATGAGCGTGATGATAATTGTGGTAGCCCTCGCCGAAGGTCAGGAGCGACACGACCCAGCTGTCACGGCTGGAATCCGCCGTCGTATGAGGCTGCGTTCCCCAGATGTGGCAGATAGAATTGATGCAGAAGGTGGAATTCAGCACACAAAACGTGCGCCCCACTCCCGCCAGCAGAAAACAGCCGAACCCACCGATCCAGCCGTTGTAGAGAAAGCCCACCACAAACGGCAACGCCAGCCCTGAGAGTACGATAGGCACGTAATACCGGTGCTGCCAGAGCACCACCGGGTCCTGCCGCAGGCGTGAGGTATATTTCTCATCGTAGGAGAGGGGATCTTTGAAAAATATCCACCCGACGTGGCTGTACCAAAATCCCCGCTGGGCGTTGTAGGGGTCCTCGTCCTGGTCGCACCGGGCATGGTGGCGGATATGCGCCGACGCCCACTTCAGCGCCGAGTTTTCCAACGCCCAACCGCCGGCGATCAGCAAACATCCCTTGACCCAGTTCGAGCAGTTGAAGCTCCGATGAGCGATCAACCGATGGTATCCGACCGTGATGCCCATGGCAGTGACGGCATACAGGAAACCGAACATGGCCCAATCCACCCACGAGTAGTCGAAGAAATAGGCGTAGATCGGGACCCCGATCACAGTACCAAGGGTGACAAGGCTAAAGAGTAAGACGATCCAATAATTGCACGGCCTGGTGGGTGTCGTAACCGGGACGGTGGTGGAAATCATACGCAAAGGTCTCCGGGGCTGGGTGAAGCGGGCGCCTCTGTTGAGGCGCCCGCTTCCTGCATATCGTCTATCGAGCAGACTTAGAAGCGGTTCCGCCCACCGCCACCACCGCCACCAAATCCACCGCCGCCGCCGCCAGTACGCTTCTCCTGGGGTTTGGCCTCATTCACGGTGAGGGGCCGCCCGTCCATCTGCGTGCCATTGAGCGCGCTGATGGCCTTCTTCGCCTCCTCGGCCGTGGACATCTCCACAAACCCGAATCCCCGCGACTGGCCGGTGAACTTGTCCGTAATCACCTTGGCCGAGGACACGGTGCCCTGCTGGGCGAACAGCTCGCTGAGCTGCTGTTCGGTAACGGAATAGGGCAGACCGCCCACATACAACTTGGTACTCATAGTACCTCCTCCTAATTGTGACATTGTCTTGAGAGTCGGGGAACAAGAAGGAATGATATCGAGGACGGTGCTATGGACCAGGCAGCGCTCAGGACAGACGTTCCGTTCAGATTCCTACCAGCAAGGCAATATCGGTTTCAGGGCCTGATGGGTTATTCGCTTTCACGCCCGGCCCCGCAGCACTGAAAGCGACTGCTTAACATGCCCAATGTAACACATTTCCAGTCGGAACGCAAATAACGTCTGGCGGGGCAACTTACGACTTCTCGAAATCCTTGGCGACGGCGGCAAGGGATTCGTCGGCCAGGCGCTTGTGGTCCGCGTCCGTCAGGCTACGCTCCAGAACCTTCCCGGCGACCTGCAGTGCCAGTTCACCGACATAGCGACGCACATCATCGACCGCCTTGCGGCGTTCCTGCTCGATCTCGCGGGCGGCAGTGGCCTTGATCCGCTCCGCATCGGCCGAGAGCTGCCGCTCGTTCTCTTCCTTCATCTGCTGGGCCCGGGCCTTGGCTTGCGCAATCATCTCCTCCGCTTCCTTCTGCGAGGCCTTCATCTTGGCCTCGTACTCGGCCATCCGCTGCTCGGCCTCCGCGCTCCGACGCTCCGCCGACTCGATGCTCTCGCGGATCTTGCGCTCCCGTTCATCGAGCGTCTGCAGGATCGGCGGGAAGGCGTACTTCCACAAGATAAACAGCAGGGCCGCGAACGAGACGATCTCCCAGAAGATCAGCGACGAAAAAAAGTGCGTGTCAAACTGTGGCATGGCCGCTTACTTCCCGCCCTTCCCCATGATGATGAACGCGATGACGAGCCCGTAGAGGGCGATCGCTTCCACGAGGGCGAACCCGATCCACATGTACTTCCCAACCCTGGCTTCGGCCTCCGGCTGACGCGCAACCGCCTCGATCATCTTGCCGAAGACGTAGCCGATTCCCACGCCGGCGCCGGCAAACCCGGCGGCCGCCAAACCCATCCCAATAAGCGCAGCCGATGCAGTATCCATTCAGATTCTCCTTTTCTCTCCACGTAATCCGCGAAACACGTCGCTAATGCGCACCCTCGGAATGCCCATGCAGGTTGATGGCGTCTCCAAGGTACACGCAGGTCAGAATCGTAAAAATATACGCCTGAATGAAGGCAATGCCCACTTCCAGGCCGTTCATGGCGATGGTAAACGCGAACGGCACCCAGCCGATAAGCAGAGGCAGCGAAATGGCCATCCCGAAGAGGACGGCCAGAATCGTATGCCCCGCCGTCATGTTGGCAAAGAGCCGGACAGCGAGCGACACCGGCCTGGCTAGCTGGCTGATGAGCTCGATGGGCATCATCAGCGGCAGGAGCAGCACAGGCGTACCGGGTGGAATCAGAATCCCAAGGAACTTGAAGCCGTGGATCGCGAACCCCACCACAATGCTCATCGCATAGACAAACAGCGCAAAGACCGACGTCACCACGATCTGGCTGGTCACCGTGTACGTGCCGGGAATGAGCCCCAGAATATTGGAAAACAGGATGAAGACGAACAGCGTGGCGATGAACGGAAAGAACCGCATCCCTTTCTCGCCCATCGTATCCAGGATCATGCCCCTGATAAACTCCACCAGCAATTCAGCCAGGCTCTGCAACCGCGTCGGCACCAGCCGGCGCCCACTGCCCGCCTTGATGAGCAACAGCGCCGCCAAGGCGATGATGACCCACATCATGATCACGGCCTTGTTGAGCGAGATATCCAGGCCGAACAGGTGGAACGCCCCATACGGGTGCAATTCAAACGGGTGAAGAGGGTTGTTGTCCGCGTGGCTTTCCATGATTCAGAAACGCGATGCCATCCGATACACGTTCAAGAGTCCCGCCGTCATGCCCAGGAACACACCGATCAGAATACCGGTCGGGCTGGAGCCGAAATACGAATCAGCCAGGTAACCCAACCCGCCCCCCACAGCCAGAGCGGCGACCAACTCGACGCCGATCCGCATGGCAATCGAGAGGCCCTTCCGGAACGCGTCGGGCTGATCAACCATAAATAGCCAGCGCCTGCGGCTTCCGTAGCTGCGAAGTCTTGGCTGAGCGGCGTCCTTAATGTCCCGGCCAAAAACCGCGCCATCTAAACAGAATTGCCATGCGAAGTCAAGGCGCGCACTATGCCTTGCCGGGCCTCGGAGAGGTGGGTTAAGATGCCGCGGACAGGGAGGATTTTGACCGTGCAGCGAGTGTCCAAAGAATCCTTCCTGGCCGCATCCCCCCCCGTTCCCCTGGCAACGGTCCTCCCGCTGCCGCCCTACTCCACATTCGAACTCTACCAGCGGCTGGCGGGGGACGCGCGCTGCCCCGTTCTGCTAGAGAGCGGGTACCGGCAACGCGGACTCAGCGCCGGGCCCCGCTATTCCATCATCGGTGCCGACCCTGCGCTCCTGTTTCGGAGCACCGGGTCCCGCCTGGCCTGGAGCGCGCGGGGCGAAGAATGGGCGCCGTGCGTCGGCGACCCGATACATGCCCTCCGGGACATTCTCGGACGGATGGCCGTCCCACGCCCGGCCGGATTTCCGCCGTTTTATGGGGGGGCCATCGGGTACTTCGGGTATGACGTCGCACGGTGGTTTGAGCACCTTCCCGATCCCCCCGACGATGACCTCGCACTCCCTGATATCGAGCTGGCCTTCTTCGACCTTGCGGCGGTCGTGGATCACGAGCAACAGGAGCTGTGGCTCATATTCTGCCCCTTCGGCGAGCGATTCCTCAAAGAGCCGCGCGGTCAACTATATGAAGAAGGCGCGGCGCGCCTCCTGGCGCTGGAAACCCGGCTGGCCGGGCGCCTGCCGGTCCTGCCGGACAAAAGCCCGCACGTTCCTCCCCGCATTTCGCCCGGAATGTCCGAAGCAGCCTACGCCGCAAAGGTCCGGCGCTGCCTGGAGTACATCGCGGCCGGCGACATCTATCAAGCAAACATGTCCCATCGGTTTTCGGTCGAGCTGGGCGGACGCTCGCCCCGCTCCATCTATCACCGGCTGCGCGAGATCAACCCATCCCCCTTTTCCGCATTGCTGGAACTCCCTGACGTGACACTGGTTAGTTGTTCGCCGGAGCGGCTTGTACGGCTCTCCGGAACCGACGTGGACACGCGGCCCATCGCCGGCACACGGCCGCGAGGCTCGTCCACGGATGAGGACCGCCTGCTGGTGGAAGACCTGCTGATGAGTTCCAAGGAGCGGGCCGAGCACATCATGCTGGTGGATCTGGAACGAAACGACCTGGGCCGCGTGTGCGCATACGGAAGCGTCCGCGTGGACGAGTTCATGGCCGTTGAGCGCTACTCGCACGTGAGCCATATCGTGTCCAATATTCGCGGCCACCTCGCGCCCGGACGCGACGCGCTGGACCTGCTCCGCGCGGTCTTCCCCGGCGGGACCGTAACGGGCGTGCCGAAGGTGCGCTGCATGGAGATCATCGACGAACTGGAGCCGGTCCGCCGCGGCCCCTACACGGGCTCCATCGGCTACCTCAGCCCGAGCGGCGATCTGGACCTGAACATCATCATCCGGACGCTGGTTGTCGCGGGCGAGCGGGCTTCCCTTCACGTCGGCGCCGGCATCGTCGCGGACTCCGACCCCGTCCGCGAATACCAGGAAACACTGTTCAAGGCCGAGGCGCTGCTAAAGGCGCTACGCGAACCCTAGCCATGTGGGTCTACCTGAACGACAAGTTCGTGCCGCAGGAGGAGGCCGTCGTGTCGGTCTTCGATCACGGCTTCCTGTACGGCGACGGCGTGTACGAGACGCTGCGCGCCTATCGCGGACGGGTGTTCAAACTCGCCGAACATCTCGCCCGCCTGGAGCGGTCGGCATCGCGCATCCAGCTCCACCTGCCCGCCGGCCCCGAGCGGCTGACCGACCTTGTGGGGGAAGCGCTTCGGCGGAATCAACTTTCAGATTCCTATCTTCGCATCACCGTCTCACGCGGCACAGGTGAAATCGGGCTGGACCCCGCGCTGTGCAAGACCCCCACGCTGGTCATCATTGCCAGACCGTTTCAGCCCTATCCCGAATCGATCTACGCGGAGGGAGTCTCGGTGATCGTCGCCAGGACCAGGCGCAACCTGCCGGAGGCGCTGCCGCCGCAGGTGAAATCACTCAATTTCCTGAACAACATTCTGGCAAAGATGGAAGCGAAGGCGGCCGGCGCCCACGAGGCCCTGATGCTGAACCACCGGGGCGACATCACCGAAGGGACGACCAGCAACGTGTTTGTGTTCCAGGAAGGACGGTTGCAAACGCCGTCGGTCGAATGCGGCATCCTCGATGGCATTACCCGTGAACTGGTGCTTCAGCTGGCGTCAGAACTGGGGATCCCGTGGGAAGAGACGCGGCTGACCATTGAGGATCTGATGCGCGCCGAGGAATGCTTTCTCACCAATACGACGCAGGAAGTGCTGTCGGTGACGCGGGTGGACGGACAAATGATTGGAGACGGGCGGCCTGGCGGGATCACCCGCCGGCTCCACGCCTCATTGCGGGCTTGCCTTGACCGGTTCCTGGGCGGGACGTGAGCGGTCCGCTATCCGCTCCACTTTCACTTTTGCCACCCGCCGATCTCCCAAATCCACGACCGTGAACTTGTAATCGCCGTGGTAGAAGACCTCGCCGCCTCGGGGGAGCCCCTGGAGCTGGTAGGTGATGAACCCGCTCAGGGTCTCGTACTCGGGCGAGATCGGAATCGGGAGCGCATATTCCGAGACAAGGTCCTTGACGGGCATGGAGGCATCGATGAGAACCGCGCCGTCCTTGAGCCGCTCGACGGGCTTCTCTTCGATATCGTACTCGTCCTGTATCTCCCCGACGATCTCCTCGATCAGGTCTTCCAGCGTCACCAGGCCTTCGACACTGCCATGCTCATTGACCACGATGGCCATGTGGATGCGGCGGCGCTGCATCTCCTTGAGCAGCACGCTGACCTTCATGGCTGCAGGGACGTAATACACCGGGTGCAGCAGGTCCGTGAGGCGGAAGGCCTGGCCGGACGCCACCTGGCTCAACAGATCTTTCTGATAGAGGATGCCCAGCAGGTCATTGCACTCCTTGCGGTACACCGGGTACCGGGAGAATTTGTTCTCGTCAATGTAGCGCATGAACTCAGGCGACGGCGTGTCGATCTCGATCGCGCACATCCTGGGGCGCGGGACCATGACTTCCTTTACCGAGGTATCGGTGAACTCGAACACGCTGCGGATCAGCTCCTGCTCGGTCTTGTCGAAGACCCCGGTCTCCTGCCCCTCTTTCATGAGCAGATTGATCTCCTCTTCGGAGATAAAGATCTTTTGGTCCGGAGCCGTCTGGCCCAGCATTCGCAGGATGCTCCGGCTCGACAAGGCCAACGGCTTGATGCCCCAGGCCGCCACACGCGAGAACCATTCCAGCGGGCGCGCCATGACCAGCGCGAGGCTTTCCGGATTCTTCAGGGCCAGCATTTTAGGCACCAGCTCGCCCAGGATGAGGGAGAAATACGAAATGACGAGCACCACGGTCACGACCGCAACCGGTTCGGCCAGGGTCTCCATAAAGGGGAACGGTAGGGCCAGGAGGATTTGAGGTTTCAGCGACTCGATTGCAGCAGCGCCGCTCAGCGCCGCGGCAGCGGCACCGGCCACCGTCACTCCGATCTGAATAGTCGCCAGGAAGCGCTCGGAGTCCTCCTGAAACCCGTGGACCAGCTTGGCCCTGGCGTTCCCCTCCTCCATGAGCTGCTTGATACGGCTGCGGCGGGTCTTGACGATGGCCAGCTCGGCGCAGGCGAAAAATCCGTTCAAGAGGATCAGGGCCGCAATGGTGATCAGTTCCAGCCACATCGGCACACCCCCTCGTGGTCAAATCTCCAAATCATGGGGTATTGTATACGGAACGGCACCTAAATGCACAATATCCCGTTCAATTTTCGCTTCACCGCCGTTCCCATTTCAGGAACAAACGTGCACAACCGATAGGAACAGAACGGCAAATAACAGGTAAACGTTGACACGTATGAAGGGGTTGGGTATCGTGGACCTCATGTTTCGGTATGTTCGCCTCTATGTCTGCATCGGGGGCCTTGCGGGTCTAGCGATCCTAGGTGTCTCCTCCAGGAACGCCTCTGCCGAAACCATCTACCGGTTTGTGGACGCCAACGGGGTGCTCCACTTTTCCAACGCGCCGACCGACTCGCGCTACCAGAAAGTCCAGGAAGAGCGGGTTAAGACACTGGCGCAGGCTCCAGCCCCAGCGCCAGTCCCAGTCCAATCCTTTGCCCCTGCTCCAGTCATCCTCGCAGAGGAACGCACCGGCGAGACGATCTACCAGTATATGGACTCCAATGGGGTGGTCAATTTCTCCAACGTCCCGACGAATCCTCGTTACAAACGGCTTCGTGGAGAGCGGACACTCGCCCGCCTGAAACCGACGCTGCCGGCCTCGAAACTCAACGAGGCCATCCTGCGCACTTCGCACAAGCACAGCCTGAGCCCGGCGCTTGTGCATGCCGTCATCCGCGCCGAGTCGGCCTATAACCCCAACGCCGTCTCGTCAAAAGGCGCCATGGGCCTGATGCAGTTGATGCCAGGCACGGCGTCGCTGCTGAAAGTCTCGAACCCCTACGATCCCGAGGAAAACATCTCCGGCGGCGTGCGCTACCTGCGCTATCTGTTGGATCGCTTCGGGGGAAACCTGGAACTGGCCCTGGCCGCCTATAACGCGGGAGAGTCCAGAGTGCTCCGTACCAACCAGATTCCGCGGATCACCGAAACCCAGCAGTACGTCCGGAAGGTCATCCGGTTTTACTTGGATTCCTCCAAGGAAGGGATCGGCGCGCGCCCCACCCGGACCTACGACGCCGAAACTCCGCCTCTCGTCACGCGCCGGTTCGTCAACTACCTCAGCCCCAACTAAACCACCCGCTTCGCATCGCTGGCAGACGCCGAGAGCTGGATGTGGCGGTCCCACCCTGAAAGCTCTTCCGGGAAATCCGACCGGAAATGGGCGCCAAGGCTGTGCGCGCGCTGCAAGGCCGCCATCGCGACAAGGCGGCCCACTGTGACCATGTTCTGGATTTCGAGCTCGCGGCGGGTCTGGCACCGACCCTTCAGGCGCTCCTCCCATTTCTCAAGCTGGGCGATCGCGGACTGCAGTCCTTCCCTGTTTCGGATGATGCCGACCTTCGCCCACATCAGCCTGCGCAGCGAGTTGCGCAGCTTCTCCATATCGAGCTGATCGCTCCGCTCCTCAGCCGGAAGCATGCTGGTCGCCGCCTTTCGGGCCGCCGCACCATTACGCGATGGGCCAAGCCGTATGGCATAGTCGGCGGCGGCCTCGGCTGCGCGGGCTCCGAAGACCAGGCCCTCAAGCAGGGAATTACTGGCCAGGCGGTTCGCGCCGTGGACACCGGAGCATGCCACCTCTCCGGCGGCAAAAAGTCCGGGGACGCTGGTGGCCCCATATGTGTCCGTCCACGCGCCGCCCATCATGAAGTGCGCGCTGGGACAGACCGGGATCATTTCCTCGGTGATATCCACATCGTAGCGCAGACACGTCGCATAGATCGTCGGAAAGCGCTCCCGGATGAAGCCCGGGTTCAGATGGGTCACATCGAGATAGACGTGCCGGGCGGACGTCGCCACCATTTCGTTCCAGATCGCGCGGGAGACAATATCGCGCGGCGCCATCTCGGCCATCTCGTGGTAGCGCTTCATGAACGCCTCGCCCGCGATGTTCCGAAGAATGCCGCCTTCCCCCCGCATGGCCTCGGAGAGCAGGAATTGCGGGGTGGCCGGCAGGTACAGGGCCGTGGGATGAAACTGGACAAATTCCATGTCCTCCACGATTGCGCCGGCGCGGTAGGCCATGGCGACTCCGTCACCGGTTGCAACAGAAGGGTTGGTCGTCCTGGCGTAGGTTTGACCGGCGCCTCCCGTGGACAGCACCACGGCCCGCGCCTTGACCTGCCTGACCGCCCCCGAAGATTCATCCAATACCAACGCGCCGTTGCAGCGCCCCTCCCCGTCTTTTAACAGATCGACGGTGAAGTGGTGGTCTCGCCAGGCAATCTGCGGCAGGGAGCGGGCCTGGCCGAGCAGGGCCCGGACCATTTCGGTGCCCGTGGCGTCACCGCCGGCGCGCATGATGCGATCCCGGCTGTGCGCGGCCTCACGGGCGAAAGCATACCCTTCCCCCGCCTTGTCGAAGCATGCCCCCCAGCCGATCAGCTCTTGAATCCGGGCCGGCCCTTCTTCGACAAGCACCTGGACTGCCGCCTCCCGGCACAGCCCTTTGCCGGCGCGCAGCGTGTCATCGCGATGCAAGGCGATGTCGTCTTCCTCGGACGCGACTGCCACGCCCCCTTGAGCATAAATTGAACTCCCCTCAGCGGGACTCCCCTTCGTCAGAATCAGGACGCGCCCGGCCCGGCTCAGCCCGATGGCCGCCCGCAACCCGGCGACGCCGCTGCCGATGACAAGGAAATCAGCAATTGGGAGAGTCGGCTTCGCCGCCGCGCGCGCGCGCCGGACCGCCATGCTACCGCCCCCCCGGCCGCTCAACCTGTATCCTGCGGGCGGACATGCCGAAAGGCGCGTCGCCATCGACTGCGCTCAGAATGAGATTCTGATGGCCCACCATCCGGAAGACGGCATGACCCCGCTCCCGAAGCGGCTGCTCTTCGCCCCTGGCCTGCCACTGTCCCTGCCAGTGGAAATACACGGCGACATCGGGCCCCTCCACCATCACCCGATCGATCGTGAAGTCCAGGCTGATCTGATCATACACGGTGAAATCCAGCCGAATGTCAGCCTCCATCTTGCGAAGGCTCTCCAATGGCATGAACAGGCCCTGGAAGGCACCGGAGTCTTTGTGCGTGTACGCCTTCCGGATCTGCTCCACAGTGGCGTCGATTTTCCGAACGCGTTCGGCGTCGGCCGGATTGATGGCGTTGGGTTTGGAACAGGCCACGGCCCCGAGCCCCACAAGGCCGGCGAGCCCCGCACCCACGGCAAAACGGATTATTGTGAAGTCGCGTGCGAACATTGCGAAAGGGATTATAGCATTTTTGAAAAGACCGGCTTGCTATTGCCGGTCAGATTAGGTAGATTGCTCGAAGCATCAGGGAGAAATTCATGTCGAGTGTCGTCAAGAAACGCCGGAAGAAAATGCGGAAGCACAAGCATCGGAAGCTCCGTCGGCGCATGAAATTCGCGCGTCGGAAGGCCTAGTCGGAGCGCCCTTCGAAAGGAGGCTCAACCATGGCATCTGATGGGAAAAAAGTCCGCGTCAAAGTCCGGACCATCCACGCGGTGTACGTCGGCGACGTCTTGTTGCCGGCCATGCGCAACCGCATGTCCGACTACTTCAACGACGAAGCGCACACCTTCTTCAATCTCACCGACGTGAGGGTCGAGAGCACGAAGGACGAGATGGAATACGTCTGCCTCAACAAGGCCCTGATCGAATCCATCAGACCGGCCGATTAGAGACACGGGAGCGCCACCGCTCCGCTCCACCCTCCTGATGCCCCGCTTCACCCTGTTCGGCCGGTTCTACCCGTACCTCCAGCCATACCAAAGCCGCATGGCCGCCTCGGCTCTGCTCGTGATGGGCACCGCCGGGATCAACCTGGCCATGCTCTGGGTGATCCGCCGGCTGGTGGACACGGTGCTCGTCCAGCGGGACCCGGCCGCCCTGAACATGGCCATCGCGGAACTCGGCGCCTTGTTCCTCTGCCAGGGCGCGCTCGGCATGGGGCACAGCTATCTGACCGCCTCGACGAGCCAGCGCATCCTGGCGGACTTCCGGACGCACCTCTTTGACCACCTCCAGTCCCTCTCGCTGAGTTTCTTCGCCAAACGGCGGACCGGCGAATTGATGTCGCGGCTCATGAACGACGTGGGTGCCCTGCAGAGCGCCCTGACCGAGATCCCGATCGACGTCGCCAAGCAACTCGTCACCCTGACAGGCGGTCTCGCCATCCTGTTCTTCATGAACTGGCGGCTGTGCGTGCTGATCCTGTTCCTGCTCCCCGCTATCGTGCTGGTGGCCCGCTTCTTCGGCCGCCGCCTCAAGGCACTGTCCACAGGCATCCAGGACGAGACGGCGCGCACCTCGACGGTTCTGGAAGAAGTGGTGTCCGGCATCCGTGTGGTCAAGTCCTTCGTGCGGGAGGACTACGAGCGGGAACGGTTCGGTGCCCAGGTCCGCCGCACACTGGACATGGTGCTCGCGCGCGCCAGGATCATGGCCGTCTTCGTGCCGGTCATCACCTTCGCCACCTTCGCCTCGGCGGCGGCGGTCCTCTGGTACGGAGGCACCCAGGTCATCAAGGGCACGATGAGCCCCGGCGATCTGATCGCCTTTGTGCTCTATGCCGGTCTTCTGATCGGCCCCTTCGGGACCTTCGCGCGGCTCTTCTCGCAGGTCAAGGACGCCCAGGGCGCGCTGGAACGGGTCTTTGAAATTCTTGATACCAGGCCGGAAGTCGCCGACGCGCCTAATGCCCGCCCCCTCCCTCCCGTCGAAGGCCGCGTGTCCATGCAAGGCGTGAGCTTCTCCTACGACAGCCGCACGCCCGTTCTGGCCGATATCACCTTCACCGCCAGGCCGGGCGAACTGGTCGCGCTGGTCGGCCCGTCGGGCTCCGGCAAGACGACGCTAATCAATCTCCTCCACCGGTTCTACGACCCGGCCTCGGGCTCCGTGACGATCGACGGCCATGATCTTCGGTCCGTCACGATGCAAAGCCTCTATTCCCAGATCGCCCTGGTGCCCCAGGAAACGCACCTGTTCGGGGGAACGATCCGGGACAATATCCGCTACGGGCGGATTTCCGCAAGCGAAGAAGAGGTCACGGCGGCGGCCCGCGCCGCGAACGCGCACGACTTCATCACGGCCCTGCCGGATGGCTACGACACCGTGGTCGGCGAAAAGGGCATCAATCTGTCGGGCGGGCAGCGCCAGCGGGTTGCCATCGCGCGGGCCGTCCTCAAAGACCCGCGGATCCTCATCCTCGACGAGGCGACGTCCTCGCTCGACAACGAGTCGGAGCTGCTGGTCCAGGACGCCCTGGATCGCCTCATGAAGGGACGCACGACGTTCGTCATCGCGCACCGCCTGAGTACCATCCAAAACGCTGATCGAATTTTAGTGCTGGAAAAAGGACGGATCGTCGAGGAGGGCACCCACGCCGCCCTCCTCGACCGGAAAGGCCTGTACTTTCACTTCTACCGGCTGGGGTTGGTGGAAACGGAACTTACCTGATCGTGGAAAAATCCACCTCCCAGGACATGGCATCACCCATCGGCGGAAAAAGCGTGATCTTGGTGGGCGCTTTGGGGTCGAAGGAGCCGTACGCGAAGGACGCCGCGATCTTTCCCCGGTAGGCCGGGCCCTTCTCGTTTTTCTTGGCCTTGTCCGGTTTGGCCGCCTCGCCTTTGATCATCTTGCCACCCTGCTCCAGGGTCGCGCTGGAGCCTTCGGCAAAGTCCACTGTATCGCCGCAAAAATCGAACACGATCTTCAGCCGTTTCGATTCCGCCGTCTTCTTGATCGCATCATCAACCTTGTCCTTGTCCCGTTCCGCACGCTCGGGATCAGCCGCGATCAGGGCTCCCAGGCGATTGAGACCAACCGTCTTGGTCTGAATTTCCCCGCCCCCGCCGCAGAGGTCTTTGGAGAGATCAGCACCGAACCGGGTCGGCAGCGCCTTGACCTCTTTCATCTGCTTCCCGTCTTCAACAGCCTTCTTCACGGCAGCGGCATCAAGCTCCACATCAATCGCGCCGGCCGTTCCGGCCGCCAGACATACCATGCCCGCCCCCGCCACCGCTCCCCTTAGCCAACGCCGCCATGTTGATCCGATCATTCGCGCACTCCCTTCTCTCATGGATTGAACCAGGCCCTCACGCCCCGTCATTGTAAAAAAAGATTCCTCTGTTTGCAAACCGGCTTGCCAATGAAAGGAGCGCCCTGTTAGAGTGGGGCCGCTGAACTTAATTCCAAGGAGAAAAATTGTGGAAAACGAGTTACTCGCCAGAGTGAAGGACGTGCTCAAAAATTACAAGGACATTCCGCTCGATTTCGTCGTGGAGCATGTCCGGGATACCATACAAAAGCGCGAGATCAAGGCCTTCCATCTCAACACGCACATCCCGCAGGGCTACGAAGACCAGGGAAGGTTCAACCTGCTGATCGTGACGGCGGGCAACCATCTTTTCGATTGCGTGGTCGGGGAGGAATACTTCCGCTACGACGTCGTGGCCGTCAAGGCTCTCGATAAAGTCCAGGTGATGGACGGGCAGTGGGAAAACAAGGACACGAACAAAACCGAGACCTTCCTGAGCTTGCGCCTCTCGCACAGCGACGAAAGCCACGTGGCTCTGGCATTGGAAGACGACGAGCGCCCCAGCATCAAGACCCTGACCGGCGTGATTCTCGCCGTCCGCAACCCGGAAAACTGATCTCGTAGGGGCGAGGCGATGCCTCGCCCCTACGCGCCCATCTTCACAACGATCTCCCATTCCGGGGGACTCACCGGCTGAACCGAAAGCCTGCTGCCTCGCCGCAGCAGGATCATCTTTTCCAACCCCTTCGTCTTGCGCAGGACGTCCAGATTCACCGGATTGCACAGCGGCTTGATCGCCCGCAGATCCACCATGTCCCAGATCGGTTTGTCACGCGCCGCCTTGGGATCGTAGTGGATGTCCTTTGGATCAAACTGCGTATGGTCTGGATAGGCAGTCCGCGCAACCTCCGCCAAACCGACCACGCCCGGCTGCTCGCAGTTGCTGTGATAGAAGAGCACCTTGTCCCCGACCCGCATCTCCCGCATGTAATTTCGGGCCTGATAGTTCCGGACACCGTCCCAGTGGCTGGTCGAATGCTTCGCCTTCACCAGGTCTGCAAAGCTGAAGGACGTCGGCTCCGATTTCATCAGCCAGTATGATGGGTAAGACATTGAATTTCCGGCACGTTTGATCGAAATGTCGGCACGAGCAAGCTAAAATCTACTTGAGGTATTGAATATCCGGCAGTTTTGATCGAACTGCCGGCTCGCGCTAGCGAGGTTTGGTGGTCCCAACGGGATTTGAACCCGTGTTTATGCCTTGAGAGTCCGTTCCAAGTCATTTTACAGGGATTGACGCTGACGAACAACAAGCGGCATTTGGTGAGGGGCAATCGCGGGTTACGTCACTTGCGGCCATCTGGCAGAGTGATTGCTTGAAACGCCGAATGACACCGGCCTTAGGCACTATTTAGGCACCGCTCAACCTTCAGACCTCACGCGCACTCGCGACCACACAACCGCGAGTGAATCCAACGAAAGGGTGAAGGGGCAACAATTCGTTCAAGCCAAAATCGGCTTTCTACAACCCCCCAGACCCCTC
>JAUSHW010000199.1 GCA_030648395.1 Nitrospirales bacterium
TCAACTTCGGCGGCACGGAGCAGTAGAAGAAGGTCAAGGACCTTTCGGGCGGGGAGCGCAACCGGGTGCACCTGGCGCGCATGTTGCGGGAAGGGGCGAATCTGCTGCTGCTCGACGAGCCGACCAACGATCTGGACGTGAACACGCTGCGGGCGTTGGAAGAAGGGCTCGAGCGGTTCGGCGGTTGCTGCATGGTGAGCAGCCACGACCGCTGGTTTCTCGACCGGATCGCCACCCACATTCTGGCATTCGAGGGGGACAGCAAGGTGGTCTGGTTCGAGGGGAACTACAGCGACTACGAGGTGGATCGCAGGAAACGATTAGGCAAAGAGGCGGACCAGCCGCACCGCATCCGCTACAGGAAACTGACGCGGTAGCTTTCCCCCCAGACCTTCGCTAGACTGGGGGCGTTTGTGCCGGGGTGGCGGAATTGGCAGACGCCCGGGACTTAAAATCCCGTCTCCCGAAAGGGGGGTGCGGGTTCAATCCCCGCCCCCGGTACCATCTACCTCCGCAGCCACCTCGTCAGCAGCCTCGGAATTTTTGCCCTGGGATCGACCAGCAGCAGGAGCCGCAACAGCGCTTCCTTCATGGTTTCTGATTTGACCCGCCGGGATTTCAGGAACGTGCGGATAAACCTCTGGTGGTGGGGAGACCGCTCTGCCAGAATTGTTTCGGAGGCTATGCCGCGTTCGACGGGGAGGCCATAGATCGGGAAGAGTGCCAGTGACCGAGGCAGGTGGAAGCCGATCGTGAGGAGCGTGATGCGCTGCGGAGCGCGATCCTGCGTCATCGTCCGAATCAGTTCCGCGTTTTCCGCCGTGTCGATCGAGGATTCCTCCAGAAGGATGGCCTGGTCGGGCACGTCGGGGAACTTCTTTCTGATGTAGGCGCGCATGGCTTCGGCCTCGGATGGACAGTCCGTGCCCGCTGTTCGGCCTCCTGAAAGCAGCATCGCGTCGGCGCGGCCGGATCGCACCAGGTGCCCGGCGGCGAGGGCGGTCATTTTTGATTCGAGGCTGAGATGGAGGCGCCAGCCGGGAGGCTTGTTGCGGGGCGGATACCCGCGCCAATTTTTCCCGAGCACCACCAGCATCCGGCGTTTAGTGTTTCGAGAGGATCAGCCCGACCTGGACCGCCAGCGCCAGCCGTTCGAGTTCGAAGGGCTTGGGCATGAGTTCCACCGCGTCCATTTTGAGCATGGCCTCCAGCAGCTTCTCTTCCTTGCTGCCGCTCAAAACGATCACGCCGCCCGCGTACTGCCTGGCGCGAAGCTCGCGCAGCACCGCGACGCCGTTCATGCCCGGCAGGTAGATGTCCAGCAGGATGAGTTCAGGCGCGTGCTGCGCCACGAGCGCCAGGGCTGCCGGACCGTCCTGGGCCGTCCGGACCCGATAGCCCCGTGCCGTCAGGAAGTCCATGAGCAGATTCCGGATGGCGGGGTCGTCGTCCACCACCAGGATCGAGGCCGGCTCTGGCCCCCCTGCCTGCGCTCCTCCCCCCCAGGGAAGAGGAGTCGGCGCCGGGCTCGCGGGCGGCATGAGCCCCCGATTCACCGCGCCCATCAGGTCGTCCAGCGGGACGCCCTTGCTTAGAAACTCATAGGCGCCCCCCTCACGGGCCTGGCGTTTCAGCGTCTCCGTGGCTGTTCCTGACAGAATCATGACGGCGGCGAGGGGGTCTTTCCTGTGGATTTGCTTGAGCACTTCGAGCCCGCCGATCCCCGGCATGCAGATGTCGATGATCGTGAGACGGGGCTTCCGGGCCTCGAACAATTCAAGGCCCGCTTCGCCGGTTGACGCGACGATCACGTCGTGCCCATGGCTGCCCAGCACCAGCCGCAGCAGATCGCAGATCAACCGCTCGTCGTCAACGACTAGGATGGTGGCCATACGCTGGTCCTGCTCCTTGTTGTCCGGGCTGCGTGCGTGTCCTGTATCTATATCAGAATCACGCTCGCAGTGGCAGGCAAAAAACCCTGTCAGGATTTCGAGAGGATCAGTCCGACCTGGATTGCCAGCGCCAGCCGTTCGAGGTCGAAGGGCTTGGGCAAAAGTTCCACAGCGCCCATCTCCAGCATGGCGGTGAGCAGTTTTTCGTCCTTGCTCCCGCTCAGGACGATCACGCCGCCCGTGTACTGCCTGGCCCGAAGCTCGCGCAGCACCGTGACGCCGTTCATGCCGGGAAGTTGGATATCCAGCACAATGAGCTGCGGCGCCGCCCGACCCACCAATGCCAGGGTCGTCGGGCCGTCCGGGGCTGTCTGGACCCGGTAGCCTCGTGTCGACAGGAAGTCCGTCAGCAGATTTCGGATGGTGGGATCGTCGTCCACCACCAGGATCGATGCCGGTTCCAGAAGCCAGCCCTTCGTCCCTTTTCCCCATGGGAGAGGAGGGGGGGCGGTTTTCGGGGATTGCGTGATCGCGCGATTGACGGTTCCGATCAGGTCGTCCAGCGGGATTTCCTTGCTCAGGAACTCGATGACACCCGAATCCTGTGCCTGGCGTTTCAGTGTCCCCGTGGTCGTGGCTGTCAGGATCATGACGGCGGCAAGGGGGTCTTTCCGGTGGATCTGCTTCAGCAGCTCCATGACGTCGCTCTCCGTCATGCCGATGTCCATGATCGTGAGGCGGGGCTTCCGGGACGCGAACAATTCAAGGGCCGCGTCGCCGGTGGACGCGACGATCACGTCGTGCCCATGGCTGGCCAGTACCAGCCGTAGCAGGTCGCAGATCAACCGCTCATCGCCGACGACCAGGATGGTGGCCATGCCGAATTCCTATTTATGTATGTCCGGACGCCGATGCTTCCTTACAATTTCTACCAGAGCCGTTACCGTTAAGCAAATTTCGTATTAGCCTATCTCGTACATGTTGCGCAGTACATGAAAAATGATGCCGATTGACATTCCCGGCACGGGTTTCTAGCATCAGGTTGAACATCGCGATAGGAGCCGGGGGAACGATGCGCGTCGCCTGCTATAAATCCCAGGGAACCAGCATGCAGCCATTTTTGCTGGACGGGGATGAGCTGATCGTCAGTACCTCTCCCGCCATCCTGTACGCGGTCGGGGACATCGTGCTCTATCGGTCGCCCTTGTTCACCCAGCCCGTCGCGCATCGTGTGGTCGGCTGCGGTGACGCGCCTGGCCTGTGCGTGGTGCGGGCGGACGCCTATCTCACAATGACGGAAACGGTTTCCCAAGAATCGATCATCGGGCGGGTTGACTATCTGAGGCGGAACGATGCCGTCATTCGGGTGGGCGGGACCATGTCCACCGCGCTGTTCAACCGGGGCATCGCGAAATGGTATCCCTGCATTGTATCCGCGAAGGAAGCGATTACGGGGATGCTGTCAGGGTCCAGGAGAGCTTAGGGCCGCGCGGGGCCCGCGAGCGGGGCGGATGTGAGCAGCCGCGCCAGGATCGTGACCGACAGGATCAGCGTCCGTGACAGGAGCGCACAGGCCCTCAGCAGTCGCGTGCGGTGCGGGTTTCTCGTCCCGTGCTCGCCATAGCGGTATTGCAAAAACGCCGTTGAGGGGAACAGGTAGCGCTGTAGCCATCCCCACTTCTTGTGCGCGGGCCGGGTCACGAATAAGAGGAAGTGCCCGAGGTTGTTCACAGGGCGGTTCAAGACGAGCTTGCGAAGGGTGAACGCCAGCGCATTTTCAGCGGGGCCTGCGGGGGCCAACCGTCGCATGACTTCCGGTGGGAGCGCGATGGGTTCGTGCCCGGCGGCGTAGGACAGGCCGTAGTACAGCGGGATTTTGAGATTGCGGCGGCACGCCTCCTCCAGGACGAATTCCCAGTCCAACGGTTCCTTCCGGACCAGCAAGGCCAGATCCTTCGGGAAGGCGGGGGAAAAACACCCGCGATAGAGGACGGCGTAGGCTGTGAGAAAAATGAGGAGGTCCTCGGATCCCATGCCTTTGACGGGCAGGCCCTCCAGGTCGCGCTGAACGGCCCGCTTCCAGAGGCTTTCCGTGTCCTCCGTGTACCAGATCTCCGTCGTGAGGTCCAACAGCAGTGAATGGTCGGGGGCGCGGTAGGCTGGGTTGCCGTCGATTTGGGGCAGGTAGCCCAACTTCCTGACGATGCGGTCGATGGCCGGCAAGTCCCGTTCGCGCACCAGGAGGTCCGCGTCCACCATCGGGCGGAGCCCCCAGACGCCGTACAGGCGGGGGAGGATGTCGGCGCCTTTGAGCAGGAGGCAGTCGATCCCGCACGCGCGAAACTGCGTCAGGACGATCGCAAGCGCTTCGAGGGACCGCCGATTGGCCGATCCGACCAGCGCGTAGGCCTCAACCAGTTTGTCGGGGCTTAAGACGCTCATAGAGGCGCTGCTCCAGTACCGCGAATTCCTTGAAATGCGGGAGGCACCGGCTCATGTCGCCGGTTTCAAGCCACGCGTCGTTGCGGCCCTGGCGACAGTTGGGGCGGACCTCGCAGGCCGGGCATTCGTAGCGGTCGTTCGGCCGGGCTCGGTCCACAGTCTGTTTGAGGACGTCCCATCCTTCCCTGACCGTGCCGCTCCGTAAATCGTACCGGGGCGTGGGAAAGGCGATGCAGAGGTTCATTTCGCCGTAGGGGGTGATGGCGAACCGGCTGCGGCCGCACGCGCAGGGGATGAAGTCGCGCGTGCCGGCCATGCAGGACTGTTCGGCCGTCGGCTCGCTGTCCCGATAGCCGACCATGGCGGAGTCGATGCGGACCTTCTCGGCGGGGCTGAGGCGGTGCGTCAATGGGCCGAGGTCGCCGTTGGTTTTCGGCATGATATCCAGGCAGTATTGAAATTTGAAGCCGAAGCCTTCCACAAGGGTCCGCGCGGCCTGGACTTCGTGGGCGTTGTCGGTCATGACCGGCATGCGGACGACGACGGGTAATTTTCTTGACGCGAGGCGCTGCAGTCCCTGGAGAAACGGCTCGTAGGATCCGGGGATTCCGGTCACCCGTTCATAGGTGGTCTGTGTCGCTCCGTACAGGGAGACATTGATGCTGTAAAACTCGAGTTGCTGCAACGCATCCGCGACGGGCGCGGTGATGCGGGTGGCGTTGGAAATCAGGTACAGGACAAACCCCAGACGCTTCGCGTGCCGGAAGATGTCGAGCGCGTCGGGCCGGATGAGCGGTTCGCCCCCGCTGAAATGCAATTCCACCACTCCCAGGTCTGCAAGCTGATCCAGGATGGAGCACACTTCCTCCGTCGCCAGTTCCTGCGGCAGGGCCCGGTGCGTGGGGTTATAGCAATGGACGCACTGCAGATTGCATCCGTAGGACAGCTCGAACGTCACGGACTCGGGCGACCGTGTCCCGCGCGCCTTCGCCGAGAGGGCGGCAAAGAATTGATCAGGCGACAGGGAGTTCATGGCGCCACGGCGGCACGTTCGAGGGCGTGCGCATCAAGATAGTCCACAATGTCAGGGCTCTTCACGAACGCCAGGTCAAAGTATCCGATCCGCTCGACCAGCTCGCCGAGGGACGCCAGCGTGCGGTCCATGGCCTCGCGATCCCAATGGGGCAGAAAGCACTGCCGTAGCACGAACAGGGTGAAGTCGCGGGGGGAGATTGGGCGCAAGGCGTGAGCGCGTTCTCCATGGCTGATGCAATAGATGCCCGTCAACGGCCCCTGGTGGTTGTTCGCGTGACGCCCCGAGCCCACCCATGGCGTCCCGTAGGCGACCCATTCGTCCGCGACCTTTCGGATGATGACGCGCTCGTCGCTGAGGATGCGTCTGCCCCTGGCGGCGAACAGGTCGGACAAGGTGGATTTGCCCGCGCCGGACGCTCCGGTGAAGACCCACCCGCCATGCTCCGTCAGGATGCCCGCCGAATGGAGAAGCAGGCCCCCTTCCCGCGCCAATTTGGTGAGAAGGCAGGCCTCCACGATTGGGTTGAAGACGTGCATGGGCATCCACCCGGTGTGGGCTCCCCGGGGCGTGGACTGGCTGCAGAGCCAGACCTCGACGTGCGAGAAGTCCGGGGAGATCACCGCCCGGCTGCGGGGCTCCAGGCTTTGCGTATCGGCCGTTTCGAGGAGATAGCCCGTTGTCGATTCGTAGAGTTTCCACAGCCCGTGGCAGGCGTCAAAGACCAGCCGTCCTTCCGGGAAAGCCGGGAGCTGTTTCACCACCCTGACCTGAAAATCCATGTCCGGCGGCGCATCGGACGCTGTCAGAAAAGAGTCAAACGGGCTCAGCGGCCAGGCGATGCAGGCGTAGTCCTCGCGCTCGTCCAGCCGAACGCGATAGCCGCCGATCTGAAGGTCAATCCTCACAGGACTCTGTCTTTATGACACGCGTCCGCCCATGTCGCCGGCAGCAGAGCCGATTTTACACCCGGCACTGACGCACCCTTGACCGGTGGCGCCGGCCATCATGCCCCCACTCGACAGGCTGCAGGAGGCGAGAATGGCCTGGTCGTGATTGAGCTCCACGCGGAAGAGTTGCGGGGGGCTGTAAGGTTTTTTGTCGCTCATGGTGCGGTGACCGTCCTTTCTTTGTGAACCTTCAAGGGGTGAATGAGTGTCCGGTGGGAGAATCGTTCCGCCCGGGTCAGGGCGACGTCGCAATCGTAGGGGATCGGCGCTTCCAGGTCGCCGGTTTCCAGACGGGCGTCGGTCGGCGATTTGGGGCAAAACGCGTACAGCTCGCAGGCCTTGCACGGCGAGTCGGTCCGGTACCGCCGCGCGCGGATTGCCGTGAACACCTTGGCGATGGCGTCCTTCAGCGAATGGTCCCGCAAGGAGGCGCGGTGTTCGTATTGCAGGGTGCAGGCTCCCAGATCGCCCCACGCGTTGATGTGGATGGTGTTGGTCGCACAGCCGCACCGGTAGAGGCGTTCCGGCGTGGCTGGCGCCGCCCCGGCCGTTTCCTGGCAGGGTTCGCCGTCCGGGTCCGAGTGGAGCTCCCGATCCTCGAGCGCCCGGACCTCTTCCGGCGCGAGCCGGTAGGCGAGCGAAGAAAGGTCACCATTCAATCGTGGTGACAGCGAGG
>JAUSHW010000090.1 GCA_030648395.1 Nitrospirales bacterium
AGTACTGGTACCAGTCCCCCTCTTCGAAGGTCAGGCGGTATGCCCCGTCGGCCTTTGCGATCTGCCGGTACGCCCCGCCGAACTTCATCGAGAGCGGCACCGGCGGAATCCAGTTGAGGAAATAGAACCCCACCAAGAGGCCGATCAATCCGATCGCCGGCAACCCGGAAAGGATGGGCTCCCATCGCGACGCGGTCGGACGTCCCTGATAGATCAGCTCCACCACTTTCAGCGTCACGGCCGCGCTCAATCCCGCGCCGATCAGAAATACCCATGTGTTCATAAACCCGGTCAGCACCGGCAGGAAAAACGTGAAAAAACTCAAGACGACGAGCGCGTACAGGCTGACCAGCAAGCGCAGGTTTGAGAGGCGGTCTTGCAGAAACTCGTTGCCCACCAGCAACGCGACGAGTACGCCGAAGAAGACCGCCGTCGCGGTCAGCGACGCGCTCTGCAAATAGAAGATCGTGTAGGCGCTGAAGAGCCCGCCCAGCAGGAACTGGATGACGTACGGATAGTACGGCTGCGCGCGGGCGACCAGGCCCGGGACACCACCGAGGCCGGCCGGCGGCGCCTCCACGCCCATTCGCATATCCATGCGCGCTGTCAGGATAATCAGCGATCCCAGCAGGCTCAGGTACAGGAGCAGGATCAGGTTATCCAGCAAGCCGTCGATGCGGGTCAGCGTGAGGCTGTCGAAGGTCACGCCGGAGAAGAAAAAAACCGCCGGCAGGTACGGCTTGCTGAGAGCGGCGCGGATCATGGTGGTCAGCGGCATATCGGCGTGACTCACACGAACGGCGGCAGCAGCGCGTACGTGACCGGCATGCCGAGGAGTGTCTCCACCCACCCCACCATCTCGTTCTCCGGAAGCGGCGCGCGGTTCAACCGCACCTCGATCTGAAAACCCCCGCCTTCCATCCCCATGATGCCGACAATCGCCCAGGCGTCGGCGCCATCCGGCAGAAGGCTCTGGGTTTGGAATTCGCACAGCGTCGCGTAGAGCCGGCCAGCCGGCGCGATGGCGTGCAAAATGTCCGGCAACTCCCCCATCGGGCAGTGCGCCGAGCACCGGTAGGCACAGCGGGCGCCGGGCTCAACCGCCTGAAACTCCTCCAGCGCCGACTCCGAGAAGCCGGTCAGATAGGCGCGGACCGCCGCGGGCTCGCCGCCGTACGTGGCGGCCAGACGGCTCGCCGGAACGAGAAACTCAAAAGGATCCGGCGAATTGAACTCGAACTGGCAGGGACCGAAGGCATCCGGCCACGAGCAGAAGAACGGAACCTTTTGCACGAACGGGCGCAGCACCAGACTCCCGTGCTCCACGTCCGGCTCGATCGGCAGGTTCAGCACCTTGATGGCCGACACAAAACCCCGGCGGCGCTCGTCCACCCACAGATCGCGCCGGTCGTCGGCGCGCGTTTCGCGCGGCGTCACGACCTCGGTCGTGTGGAGGCGCACGCGGATGAACGAGTGCGCGTGGCGGAATCCCAGCCAGAACATTGAAACCGGGCCCAGCGTCTGAAGTGTCTCGGCGATCTTCCAGGGGTGGCTGACCGAACAGTAGGTCCCCACGGACTGGTGCCGCTGATAGACAGTGTGATACCCGCCGGACAGGAGAAAGAAATCGCCGCGCCAGCCCTCATGAATGTGGACCAGCGTCACTTCCTCGGTCGTCCAGGGATCCAGTCGCTCAATGGCCTGCGGCGCGGAGACCGGCCACTCCTCGATGTAGCAGATGATGTCTTTGTCGGGCGTCGCGGGCTTCAATCCCAGCGAGGCGAGCCGCTCCCCCAACGCCAGCACGTCCGGGAAGGTCAGCGCTGATCGGGACTCCCACCGTCGCTCGCGCATGGTGTCAGTGGCGGCGGGCGACGATCACTCGAACTCGAGCGGCGTGATGTTGTATTGCAGCTCCAGGTTGAACTCGTCGATCAGTTCGGTCGCCGTCTCGTTCCCGAGAGCCGACCGGGTTTCGCTGATCACGAGATCAATCATGGGCGCGGCCTTCGGGCCGAATTGATCGATCGCGGATTGGATGCGGAGGCGCGCGTCGTCGGTCGTCATGGTTGATTACCCCCGGAGAAGAGAATAGTCGCCACACCGTGCGCCGGTCAATGGAGTCAGGCTATACTCGATCCGCGAGGGTTCACCACGGCTATGCTGGAAGACGACTTCTGCGACATCATCAAGAAGGCCCGAACCGGCCAAAGCCTGAGCCTCGACCGGATTTCCGCTGCCTCGGGGATTGCGACGGCGGGCCTGCAAGAGCTGGAAACCGGACGGCGCGCCCCCGCCCGCGAGGAAGTCCTTGCATTGGCCACCGCGCTTACGCTCGACGGGCCCAAGCTGGCGGCCATTGCCTGCGACCGCTGGGAGCCGGCTCACCCGACCCACCAGACGGCCCAAGATGTGATCCTGATCCGCGGCGACATCGGTGGCTACGAGGTCAAGGGCTACCTCTTCTATGATCCGGCCACCAGGAACGCCGTCATGATCGACACCGGCTACAACCCGGAGGCCATGCTGCGCGCCATCGAGAAAGAGCGCCTCACGCTGACCGCCGTCTGCCTGACGCACGGCCATGCCGATCATGCCGGCGGGCTCGACACGATCCTGGCCCGGCATCCCGTGCCGGTGTATATCGGCGAAGGCGACTGGGCTTTGCTGGGCTGGCAACCCTCTGCGGCACTGCGGAAATTCGTCGGCGACGGCGAAACGATTCGGGTCGGCGGGAAGGATCTACACTTCGTGACGACTCCCGGCCACACACCGGGAGGGGTCTGCTACAAGACGGGGGCCTATTGCTTTGTCGGCGACACGCTGTTTGCGGGCTCCATCGGGCGGGCTAATCCGCCGACCCTGTATCCCGCCCACCTAAAAAGCGTCAGGACACGCCTGCTGACGTTGCCCGAGAATTTCCTTCTGTTCCCCGGCCACGGCCCGTCCACCACAGTGCGCGAGGAAAAAGACCACAACCCTTTCGGGTAGAAAAGGTTGCCGGGCAAGGGCCGGGGGATGCCTCAATCGCGGCCGTGGAGGAGCGCCGTCTGCGGCGCGCCGATCGGGAGCGGGAGGCACCCCCGGCCCGTAGCCGCTAATGCTCCGCGAGCACGTCGATCATTGCCTGGTGCACGAGCCCGTTGGAGGCGAGAATCTTATCACTGTAGATCGAGTAGGGCTTGCCCGCGAAATCAGTGACCCGTCCACCGGCTTCCGCCACGATCAGGCTCCCCGCCGCCACGTCCCAGGGACACAGCTTCAGTTCCCAGAACCCGTCGATCCGGCCCGAGGCCACGTAGCAGAGATCGATGGCGGCGGACCCCGTCCGCCGGATGCCCTGCGCCCGCAAGACAAAGTGCGAGAAGTGCTCCAGGTTGCTCCGACGGCCTTCCTGGTCGTACGCGAAGCCCGTCACCAGAAGGGCTTTGTCGAGCGCGGCCGCCTGGGACACCCGAAGCCGCTCGCCGTTGAGAAACGCCCCCTTGCCCGCCTCGGCCTCGAAGAGCTCCTGGCGGAGTGGATCGTACACCACGCCCAGAGCAACGCGGCCCTCCACTTCCAGGCCGATCGAGACACAGAACGCCGGGAACCCGTGCGCGAAGTTCGTGGTCCCGTCCAGCGGGTCCACGATCCATTTGTACGAAGACTCCTTCTGTGAACCCTCCCCGCCCTCCTCGGCAAGAATCCGGTGGTCGGGGAAGGCCTTGCTCAGCGCCTCGATGATGGCGGCCTCGGACCGGCGGTCCACCTCGGTGACGAGGTTCGTCGTCGTGCCCTGTTTGTAGTCCACGCGAAAGTCGGTGCGATAGGCGTCCGCGATGAGCTTGCCGGCCTGCTGCGCCGCCGCCACCGCCACCGCTCTGAAATCAGGCATGTCTTCCCTCTGCCGCGCTTTTTCCCGCACTATATCACAGGTTCTTTCCGCCGATTTATCGCCTTTTCGTCTGTCGCTTGCGCCGATAGTGTTCGGCTACTTTTATCTTATTCCCGCAGATGCTCATGCTGCACCAGTGGCGGGCATGGTTCTTCGTCGTGTCATAAAAAAAGAGGATGCACGCCCGATTCTTGCACCGTTTGATGAGAGCGCGATTGCAATGGGCCAACAGATCGCTTGCAGACTCCGCAATTGGTACCAGCAGGTGGATCGCCTCCCCGGTCTCCACGTGGAATCGCCGCTCGAAGCCGCCGCGCGTCTTGGTCAGCTTGGCATAGCCAAGGCGGTGGCGCAGCAGCCCGTTGATGGCATCGATCGCCGACTGCGGTACCGCTCGCCCGTCCACGACCCGTCCGACCATCTCCCGCAAGGTCGCGCGCAACTCACGCGCGCGCTCAAACGTGCGCAGCCCCTCGCGGCGGCCGCCCCACTTGCGGATGGCCTCCTTCGCATCCCCCGCATCCAGGATACGCGCCTGGACCATCCAGGCCATCAGGGCGGAGAAGTCCCCGAGCAGCTCCACCAGGCGACCCTGCTGGATCATCTGGGTATTGACGAAATCCAGACAGGTCTGGTTACCAATGAAAATAAACGGGTTTTCAGGCTGTCCTTTACGCATCGCCGCAGACCACTCCCCCCTTAAACGCACACCATCAAAACCTTACTTGACAGGTTAGCCCATCTTATGTATAACCGTCAATGTAATGTTTTGAAGGTTATGCATGCGAGGCGCCACAGCCCGAACAAATCCATTCCACAGGAGGATTTCCCATGAGCACGATATCACGCAGACGATTTCTTCAGCTGTCGGCCGCGACCGGCGGCGCGCTGGCCTTCGGCGACCTGGCCGATCAGATACTCGGCCTCACCAAAGGGACACGGTCGGCGTACGCGGCCGAGCCGATCAAGATCGGCATCATTGATCCCCTGTCCGGCCCCTACAAAACCTCGTCCATCCATGACGTGCACGGCGCCACGGTGGCCATGGACATGTACAACAAGCGCGGCGGGGTCCTGGGCCGGCAGATCACCATCGTTGAGGCCGACGACGCCTCCAACGTCCAGACGGCGATCAAGGCGGCGACCAAGCTGATCAAGGAAGATCGCGTGGACTTCCTGATGGGCACATTCAACGGCGACGTGGCCCTCGCCGTCAGCGAGGTAGCGAAACAGGAAAACAAGCTGTTCATGGCCACCTGCCCCCACATCGTGGAACTGACCGGCTCGCAGTGCAATTCCCATACGTTCGTCTTCATGCCCAATGCCCGCATGATGTCGCAGGCCGTCGCGCCGCACATCGTCAAGGCGTACGGGAACCGCTGGTACATGATCACGGCCGACACCGTGGACGGCAAGTCGGCCCTGCAGGCCATGACCGACGCCCTCAAGGCGAACGGCGGCGAGGTGATCGGCGCTACTACGACGCCCTTCGGGACCACCGACTTCACCGCCGCCCTCACCGAGGCGAAGGCGGCCAAGCCCGGCGCCATCATTTTGAATCTCTATGGCTGGGACCTGGTCAATGCGCTGAAGGCGTACGCGAAGCTGGAGCTGGCCAAGGAGAAGATCGGCGTGGGGGGCATGATCGGCGGCGAGCAAATCGGCCGCCCGCTCGGGTATGCCATGAACGCCGGTGTCTGGGGACTGATCTGGGACCCGAAGGTCAACACCGACAGTTCGCGGCGCTTCATCCAGGGTGTGATTGATAAATACAACCACACCCCGACGTCGCGCTGCTACCTCGGCTACGCGGCCATGACGCAAATCCTGGAAGCGGTGCGCCGGACCGGCACGACCGACACCGCCGCGGTCATCAAGGCGCTGGAAGGCCATGAGTTCGACGGCTGTAAAGAAGGCCGCTCCTACTTTCGCGCGTGGGACCACCAGGACGTGCAGGACGTGCTCGTCGGCCAGGCCTACGGCAAGGAGCTCGGACTGGGCCACTATCAGATACTGGCCACCGTGCCGGGCGACGCCGTCGCGGGAAGCCGGGAGCAAAGCGCTTGCAAGTTGTGACAGCCTGGGTCTTGGGCCTTCTGCTGCTCGTGGGTCTCGCGGCTCCGCCCGCCGAGGCCCACGAGATGCGGCAGCCGATCCCGATCCTGCTGGACCGCATGTACGGCGTGCTGCTCCTGCTGGAGCAGAGCAAGACTGCTGAGGCGATCTACCAGATCGGGACGGTCGAAGAGCTGCTGCAGACGAAGGGGCTGCCCGGCTTGGCCCAGACGGCGGCCAAGCTGGATCAGGCCTATCGAACGACGGTGGCCGACTCGCTGGGGGCGGCGATTGCGGCGCGCGACACGGCCCGGCTGAAGAGCGCCATCTATTCGCTGACCTACCTCCTGATGCTCGAGAAACTGGACCAGCTCACCGCCATGCTCCCGAACCGGGACGTCAGGCCCGACACCCGCAAGGTGGTGATGGATCTGGCCCGCGACTACTTCTCACATATCTTCGAGGAGACCTTCGGCCGTAAGAGGCCCGCACAGGTCAAGGCGATGGAACAGACCCTGGACCGCATGGACGGCGCGGTGCGGCAGCAGGCGGCTCCCCTGTTCGAGCAGTTGCGGCGACAGTTAAGCCAAGCGGTGCTGTCTCATTTTGCGGCGGAGCTGCTGCCGGGGTTGCCCGGGTGAACGCCGGCGCTCTCAAGGCCCCGCCGGGGCTGGGCGTGCTGGCCTGCCTGCTGCTGTTCGGGTTCGGTGAACTCTCAGGAGCGCTGCAGGGCGGCTACCGCGAGGAGATCCGCCAGTACGCAACCGCCGCCGCGCAGGCTCGCCCGGCGGTCCATCAACTCACGGGAGTGGCGGACATCGATCAGGTGCTTCTCGAACGGGTGGCCGACCGCTCGCTGGCGCGCCTGCACACCTTTCATCTTCACAGCCATGGGCTGGGGTTGGTTACGCTCATCCTCCTGACGATCGTGGCCAATACACGCTTCTCGCCAAAAACCAGGACCGCCTTGAGCCTGTGGGTCGCGCTCGGCCTTCTCTACCCGTTTGGCTGGCTGACCATCTCCCTGGGGCTGCCGATGATGGGCGAAACCGCGGCCTTTCAACTGGCCGAACGCCTGTTCTTCATTCCATTCGGCGGGGCCTACCTGCTGGCGGTGGGCGCGCTCATCGTCCTGTACGCGGCCGATCTGATCAAACAGCGCCGGGAGAACACACCCCCGTAACGGCGACAATCGCCCGGTTCACTCGCCATAATGTTTCATGCTACAGTGAGAGAAATGCGCATCATTGCTCCCCTGCTGTCGCTCACGATCCTCGCGGCCGCCACGGCCCTGGCGGACCCCTACGGGCCGCCCCATGCGGTCACCGACATGGCGCCGTTCTGCGCGAGCTGCCACGCCTCTACCAGCCTCGACCAGATGCGGGAGCTGCCCCCCGACGTGGCCGCCAGGGAAACCATCGACAGCAAGCATCTGAATCGGATCAGGACGGATCCGGCCTACAAAGACCTCAGCCCCCAGGATCGCGACATGTTGAGCGCCGCCGTCAAATGGGTGGATCAGTACGCCTCGGTCAAGATCATTTCGCCAACCCAGGCCAGGCGGAACAGCCGCATTGACGTCACGGTCGTCACGAAAGGCGGTGCAGGCCCCGTCGTGGGCGTGTCGCTGGTGGACAGCACGCTGCGCTTCCAGGCCCGGCCGGTCACGTCGAGCGGCTTCAAGGTCGTCGGTCCCGCGCTGGTGTACGGCCCGAACGGGAAACCGCAGGCGCAGTGGACCGAACGACGGTACCGGGGATCGGACCTGGGGCTCACGACCGTGATGATCGAAGGGGTGCAGGGCGATGCCCTCGCCGGACGCGTGGACGAAACCCGCACGACCTGGGTGCTGCGGGTCCCGCCGGAACCCGGCTCCTACACGATCGTGGCGGCCTTCTTCTACGGAACCGAAAAAGGGCAGCCCATGGGCACCATCATCTCCAACGGACTGGCCGGGCCCCGCGGTGGGGCGAGCGGGGGGAGCGGGCGCATCATGTTCTCGGAGCCGATGAAAATCAGCGTGAAATGACTCTTCGTCCCGACACCCTTCCCTATCGCAAGCCGGAGCCCGGCAAGGACTACTGGATCAAGGACCATATCCTGCCCGATCCCTGCGAAGTCACGGATCGCTGCTTCAATAAATCAGCCTGGGTCATGGGATGGCCCTGGCGCGCCGAGGCGTGGCCCGGCATGCGGGCGCCGGATGCCCTGCTGCCCGACGAGCTGACCATCATCGAAAACTGGGTCAAAGCGCAGATCGGGGCCAAGGCCCTGCATCAGCAGGGCGAGCCGCCCGCCGGCGTCAGCGGGCACAACCATGTGCAGATTGTGGGCGGGGGCAACGCCGTCGCACGACCGCACGTGGACTCCAGCCGGGTCTGCACCTACGCCGCCGTGCTCTACCTCCATCCCTACCCGCCGACCAGGCATTCCGGCACCTCCTTTTACCGGCTTCGTCTTCCCGATGGAACGCTCGGCGGCAACATCTGTCCCCCGCCGTATGAGAGCCTCGCGCAAGTTCCGGGTTTCGAGCAGGGCTCCGATCTGACGATGTGGGAAGAGGACCTCGAAATCCATAACGTCTTCAACCGGCTGGTGCTCTACAAGTCCGACATCGTGCACTCGGCCACATCCTATTTCGGCTGGGACCACGAGATGGGTTCCAAGCGCATGACGGCGGTGTTCTTCTGGATGGTGCCGCCGTGATCGATCTGCGCAGCGACACAGTGACCAGGCCTTCGCCCGCGATGCGCGAGGCGATGGCGCAGGCCGAGGTCGGCGACGACGTCTTCGGCGAGGACCCGACCGTCAATCGGCTTCAGGACATGGCCGCACGGCTGCTCGGCAAGGAGGCCGCGCTGTTCGTTCCCTCCGGCACGATGGCGAACCAGCTTTCGGTCCGCCTGCACACCAGGCCGGGCGATGAGATCATCGTCGAGGCCGGCGCGCACGTGGTTCGCTACGAGAGCGGCGCGGCGGCGGGCCTCTCCGGCGTCCAGACCTGCTGGCTTCCCGGTACGCGCGGCATTCTTCAGCCGGAGCAGATTGACGCGGCCATCCGCCCGCCCGACTATCACAATCCCCCCACGACTCTCATCTGCCTGGAGAACACCCACAACCGCGGCGGCGGCACGATCTATCCCCTCGACCGGATCGGGGCGATCAGAAAGGTGGCCGAGGCGCGCGGCATCGCCCTGCACCTGGACGGCGCGCGGCTCTTCAACGCGGTCGTGGCCACCGGCATCCCGGCGACCGAGTATGCGCGGCACTTCGAGACGGTGTCGTTCTGCCTATCGAAGGGGCTGGGCGCACCGGTCGGCTCGCTGATCTGCGCCGACAAGGAGCGCGTCGTGAAATTGCGGCGTCTGCGGAAGATGTTCGGGGGCGGGATGCGGCAGGCGGGCATCCTCGCGGCGGCGGGCCTCTACGCGCTGGACCACAACATCGCGCGGCTGGCGGAAGACCACACCCACGCAAAGCGGCTGGCGGCAACCCTGGCGCAACTCCCGGGCGTCACGATCGACCCCGCCCACGTCGAAACCAATATCGTCGTCTTCGACATCAGCGAGACGCGCCGCACGGCCGACGAAGTGCTGGCGGCCCTCAAGGCCGAGGGCCTGCTGCTGGTGCCCTTCAGCCCCACCACGCTCCGAGCCGTGACACACCTGGACGCGTCAAGCGACCACGTCGAGCAAGCCTGCGCGATTCTGAAAAATGTGTTTACGAGGCTGGCTGCCTAGGCCCGCACGTAGATCGGGTTCGCAAAGATCCACGGCCGCCAGCGGTCCACGACTTTCAGAGACACCTCCACCCGATAGACACCAGGCCTATCCACCTGGTGCCGCAGTTCGCGCCCTTCCTGTCGCCGGATCGGCACGCCGTCGCGCAGCAGCTCCAACAGCCCCGGCACCGGGCTCTGCACAACCAGGGTGAGTCCCGCCTGCATGGAGACCTCATCGCCCAGCACGGCGACGACCGCGCCGCCGTCGCCCGCATGGGCCGTGAAGCGGAACCCTCCCGCATCGGCCAGAATGTTGAAGGCGGCGAACGACCGGCCGGCGCGGAGCGCGGCCACGAGCCCCTCCGTCGTCAGCCCGGGCGAGAAGGCCTTGAGCTTCTCCGCAATCTCCGACGGCGCCAGAACGTGGGTGTTCACGGCCTTGAAGGATATGGCGTACGGGTCGGCCTGCCGCCCGAATGCCCGCAGGTTCTGGTGCGCATCGTTCCCTGCCAGGCCGATGAACCGCCGGGTCTTCGTGAAGCGGTCCCATTCGGCGAGATTCCAACCCGATCGCTCCACGATGAGCGGCAGGACAAGTTCCTCCTGGTAGTCCGCGTAATCGAGGGCAAAGCCGCGGAGGAAGCGCGGGACGTCCACCAGACGGTCCCGCACAGTATCCGCGATATCGTAGATTTCCATACCGTCGGCATACCGGAAGTA
>JAUSHW010000203.1 GCA_030648395.1 Nitrospirales bacterium
TTCCCGGGCGAGCCGGCGCCGTTCTTCTTCCTGGACCTCCAGCATCCGGCTGGACAGGTACTGCAGCCGCGCATGGCTACCCTGCACTTCCTTGAGCAGCCGCGCGCGCTCCTCCTCCACCCGCATGCGTTCCTGAATTTGCTCCCGCAACGCTGCGTTCGCTTGCTCCAGGGACTTGGTCCGTTCCTCTACACGCTTTTCCAGCTCGTTGCGAGCTCTCTGCAACGCCGCATCACGCGTCTGAATCTGTGCCAACATGTCATTGAATCCGTCAATGAGAACGCCGATTTCGTCTTGGCTGTGCTTGGTCGCACGGACCGAATAATCCTTCTCGCTGGACACAATCCGCATGGTCTTCGCCAACCGCAAGATCGGACCGGAAACCACATGTTGTAATTTCGACGACAGCAGGTAAGCCGCGATGGACGATGCCAGCAGGACGAGAGCGACAATGCCCACGTACAGTTTCAAGCGGGTGTTCAGTTCCTGCATGTCTGATTGAAGGTAGACCGTGCCGATCCTTTCGCCGTCGTAAATAATCGGCCGAAAGAGAAGAAGGTGGCCGCCCTCGAACCGATAGCCGTCCTCCGGATGGACGGGTAGCGGGTGGTCCTTCGCGGCATCTCGTCGGAGATACCTGGCGAACACCGGCCCGTCCTTGGCGTAAATGCCGGCGGTGACTATGGACCTCACGGCGCCCAGCGCGCTCAATGTTTCTTCCGCGGAGGCCTGATCCTTGAAGACCAGGGCGGCGGTGCTGTTGGCCACGATGACATCCGCCATGGTCGAGAGATTCCGCGCCATCGAGTCGCGGAAGGTAAAAGCCTCTCCGATGATGAAGCCCGCGGATGCCAACGTGAGCGCAATGACGCTCGTCAGCATGATGATCAGTATCAGCTTCTGCTTGATGGAGATATCTCGCAAGGTGCTCATCGGCGTTTCCTATTTGCCGGACGTGCCGGGGACGGTTTTAGCAAGTTTCAGCAGCTTCGAACTTATTTTCAATCCGGATCGTTCTGCGGCCTGCGGGTTGATTTCAAAGCGGACTTTGTTCTCTTCCACATAAAGATTGATCATGCCCCCCAGATGCGCGAACTGATCGGTGTCCCCGACCGTTAAGACACTCGAACCAGCCAGCAGGTCCAGGGTTTTTGTCAGGTGGTCCCGCTCTGACGAGCTGATGAACATGAGTTGGCAATCCGTGAGATCGTGGAGCCTGCCGGACCGCTTGACGGCCAGGCGCCTCCCTTTGACAATTTTTCCACCGATGGTTCGTTCCAAGGCAGTCCCGAAGGGATCGTCGCCGAGTACGCAGAGGGAAAAGTCCGAATGGGCATCCTTAAAAGCGCTGGCCGGCCATTCGATGAATTGCACAAAGTTATACAAGAAGGCTGCTTTGATCTGATGCTCACTGGCGGAGAGTTTTTCCGAATGGGCATACCCCTCCCAGATCGGCAGACTCCACCCGGCAAGGAGAAGCAGGAGAAGGGATCCGCGGGTCACGCGCGCATGGACGCTCACGGACTAGAACCTGAATTCCAAGCCGAAGAGGAAGGTCCGTGTGGGACTGGGAATGAGGTCTTGTCTATGCTCATTGCCGCCGGGGATGAAAGCACGCTCATTGAACAGGTTGTTGGCGGCGGCCGTGAAGTCCAAGCGTTTCACGCCGAAGACATCCCGGGACCTGAAATTGACTGTGGTTACGGAGGACTCTCCGGTGTCGCCGCCGATAAGCGTCTTGCGACTGCTGAGATACTGAAGGTCAAGCGCCAGCGTGTGTCGTTTGCTGAAGATCGGTACGACCACGCCGATGTTGAGGATGGAAGACGGGCTGTTGGTGCGCGTGGCGCCGTTGCCGTCTCTTGCCTTCTGGAAGATCCCTCCGAGGTGGAGCGCCAGGCCCTGGCTCCAGCGTTTTCTGAAATCAATCTCGAGTCCCTTCGCTTTGGAGCTTCCGATATTCTGATACTGCAACTGGCCGCCTCCGATACCGACCTGCGAGAGGAGATCGTGGAATTTGTACTTATAGACCGAGAGCGTTCCCTCGATTCCGCCCGGCAATCGCTGTACGATTTCGGCTTCATACGTGGTGATCATTTCGAGTTTTAGGTGGGGATTGGCAACGAGCGTGGCGCCGTCGGCGTAAAATAATTCATAGAGGGTCGGGGCCCGGGAAGCCGTCCCGAATAGGAGCTTGAGCGTGGTGTCCTTCACAGGCCGATATACCGCGGCAGCGCGATAAGTCGCCGCATTGCTTGAATCGCGATACTCGTCGAATCGGCTTCCAAGGACGAGATCCAAATCCGGAGTCACCGACAACTGATCCTGGACGAACACGCCCCACGACCAGGTGGGGGTGTTGATGTTCAGGGTGTCGCCGGAGACGGCGTCAAAAACCCGCTGTTTCACCTTGAAGGCGCGATCATACGCGCCCCCCAGCATGAACCTGTTCCGCGTCGTCGTATCCCACTGAAATTGGAGTTCCGAGCGAGACCAGGAGGACCTGAGCTGATCGCGGGAATCAAGCGGGCCGGCAATCAGGTAATGGCCGTCGTAGTCATAGGTATTGTACGAGGTGCTGACGGACAGGTTTTTAGTCGAGTCGAAGGCGTGGTAGTAGCGAAGATTGGTGAACACATATTCGTCCAACGTAGAGGTGCCTTTTTGCGTGAGCGTGCTGAAAGACCCCGTCGGGACGTCCTTGCTGCGATGGGAGCCGGAAACGCTCAGGGCAAGGTCTCCATACCGGAACTTTCCGAACCCGAGATAGGATTGTTCAGCATCGGCGTCGTGGATGTCGGCTATCCCTGGTGACTTGACGACGGCGTCCCCGTTGGTTTGATAAAAGAGCCCGGAGGCCACGAAATCCGATTGGGGGCTCAGTTTCTTGCCGTAGGACAGTACGCTTCGAGAGGTGCTTTTATTCCCACCCTCTCCTTTGACGGCAGCCGCACTCAAATCGGCGCCGTCTTTCGTAATGATGTTGATGGTGGCGAGCAGTGCATCGCTGCCGTATAAAGCGGACCCTGGTCCTTTGACGACTTCGATCTGTTTGATCGCTTCCATCGGGACAGGAAGGAGATAGCCGAGCGTCGGCGAGTGATACGCCGGGTCATTTACCCGGTAGCCGTCTATCAGGAGCAAGACCCGGTTACTGTAATCACCGGGGATGAGGAAGCCGCGGACGCCCAGGTAGGTATAGTTCCGGTCGTTTGCGACGTAGAGGCCGGTTACGGACCGCAGGGCTTCGTCAAGCGTTCTGTATCCGTACTCTTCAATATCGCTGGCGGTGATGATGGCGGCTGAAGCCGGCGCATCGCGCAATTTCTTAACGTTCCGCGTCGAGGTGACGATTTCCAGCTCCAACAGCTCCTCAAGGCTCATCTTCGTAAGGTCGGGGAGATCGCCCTGGGCCTGGGCGAGACAGGTTACGGCCCACGCCGAAACGAGCAGCACATACAAGACGGTTCTTCTCATCAAGCAACAGGCGTTTAACGTAGGAAGACATTACTTGTTCTTTTGCGTTACGGAAGCAGGGGAAACCCTCTGATGTCAGAATTATTGTAAGGGTAAGCCTGACGGGGAGGGGAATTACTAGAGTTTCAACAGGCTTGTCATGTTTTGTCAGGCAGGAGCAGGCCTTTCTCAAGCGCATACCGAACCAGATCGGCGCGGCTGCGCAGTTCCAGTTTTTCCATGAGCCGGGCCCGGTACGTTTCGACGGTCTTGATGCTGATCCCGAGACGGTCGGCAACCTCACGGTTCGAATGGCCCTGGGCCACGAGCGCGAGGACTTCGTGTTCGCGCTCGCTCAGCGGGGAGGGCTGGTCGCGAGGGCCGGCTGGCTCCGTGCGCGGCCCGGTCGCCAGCGCATCCGGGGCCGCCATGGCAAAGCCGGGAAGATCCACGAACGTGCGGCCTGCCGCCACTGTCCGGATTGCGATCAGGAGTTCCGTATCCGCCGCCGACTTGACCAGATAGCCGGTCGCACCGGCTTCCATGGTGGCTCGCAGATAGGTCGCATCGTCGTGCATTGTCAGGACCAGCACCCGCGTATTCGGGCAGGCCTTCAGGACCGCCGGGATCGCCGGAATGCCACCGCCGCCCGGCATGGTGATATCCATCAGCACGAGGTCGGGTTGCAGCACGCCGGCTTGTTCAACGGCTTCAGCTCCGTCCGCAGCTTCACCGATCACCTCCAAGTCCTCCTGGGAGTTGATGAGCATCCGGAGGCCGGCCCGCAACACTGCATGGTCATCCGCGATCAGTATCCGTATCTTCTTCATGAGGGCCGCGTCTCCAAGGGCAATTGCACATAGATGGTCGTTCCGCCGCCCGGCGTTGATTCGACCGAGATGGTTCCGTTCAGGAGTGCGACCCGTTCGCGCATCCCCAGCAGGCCCAAGTGGTTCGAGCTGCCCGGCAGGCGCAGCGCCTTCTCCACGTCGAAACCGCGTCCGTCGTCCTCGACGATCAGCTTGACGCTCGACTCGGAACAGGTGAGCAGGACACTGACGTTCCTGGCGGCGGCGTGCCGGCCCGTGTTGGTGAGCGCCTCCTGCGCGAGGCGATAGAGCCCCGTTTCCACCGGAGGCGACAGACGATGGTTGGGCAGACCTTTGACATGCAGGTCCACGGAGACGCCGTAGGTTTTGGCGGATTCTTTGGCGAGCCGCTTGAGCGCTGCTTCCAGACCCAGGTCATCCAGCAGGGCGGGACGGAGCCCTATCGCCAACCGCTTGACTTCGTCGAGGGCCTGCGCAGTGATCGTCCGGAGATTTCTCGCCTGCACCCGCGTCGCCTCCAGCGTGGACGCGTCCTCCAGTGTGCGGAGCCCGATCAGCAAGGATGTGAGGGATTGTCCGGTCTGGTCATGCAGATCCCGAGCGAGCCGGCGCCGTTCTTCCTCCTGGACCTCCAGCAGCCGGCCGGACAGGCGCTGCAAG
>JAUSHW010000208.1 GCA_030648395.1 Nitrospirales bacterium
CAGGACGAGCACCAGGCAGCCGCCCGCCATGACCAGCAGCTCCGGGAGGATCGCGAGGAGATCCGCTGTCGAGATGAATGTCATGGCAGGATACCCGCCCGATCCATCACGTCAAAAATATGCGCGACGCTGGCGTGCATCGGCGTCAGGAAGGGGTTCGGGAAGACGCCGATCCAGAAGACCAGGATGATCAACGGCACCAGCGTGGCCATTTCGCACCAGTTCAAGTCGGTCAGCCCGGCGGTCTTCTCGGTCGGCACGCCAAAGGCGATCCGCTGGACCATCCAGAGCAGGTACACCGCCGCGAGGATGATGCCGAGCGTGGCGAGTGCCGCGAGGGTCTTGCTGTAGATGAAGCTACCCACAAGCACCAGAAACTCGCCGACGAAGCTGTTCGTGCCCGGGAGCCCGAGCGAGGAGAGGGCAAAGATCACGAGGCAGGCGGCGTAGCGGGGCATGGGCTTCGACAGCCCGCCGTTGTCCGCGATCTGCCGGCTGTGCGTGCGCTCGTAGATCAGGCCCACGCACAGGAACAGCCCGCCGGTCGTGATGCCGTGGTTGAGCATCTGCAGCAGCGCGCCCTCCACGCCCTGGGTGTTGAACACGAAAATGCCCAGCGTCACGAAGCCCATGTGGCTGACGCTGGAGTAGGCGATGAGTTTCTTCAGGTCGCTCTGGGCCAGGGCCATGTACGCGCCGTACAGAATGGCGATGATGGAGAGCGCGAGGATCACCGGCGCGAACCGCTGGGATGCGTCGGGCAGCATCGGCAGGCTGAACCGCAGGAAGCCGTAGGCGCCCATCTTCAGCAGGACGCTGGCCAGGATCACGCTGCCCGCGGTGGGCGCCTGGACGTGCGCATCGGGCAGCCAGGTGTGGAACGGGAACATGGGCACCTTCACCGCGAAGGCCGCAAAGAACGCCCAGAAGAGCCAGGCCTGGAGCGTCTCGCTGTACTCTGCGCGGCTCAGCGCCAGGATGTCGAAGGTCTGGCCGCCCTGGAAGTACAGGACGATGATGGCGATCAGCAGCAGGAGGCTCCCGGCCAGGGTGTAGAGGAAGAACTTGATCGCGGCGTAGATCCGGTCGGCTCCGCCCCAGACCCCGATGAGGAGGTACATGGGAATCAGCATGGCCTCCCAGAAAATATAGAAGAGCACGAAGTTGAGCACGCAGAAGACCCCCACCATGGCCGTCTCCATGACCAGCAGCGCGATCATGAACTCCCGCACGCGGGACGTGATCGCGGTCCAGGAACAGACCACGCAGATCGGTGTGAGCAGCGTCGTCAGCAGAACCAGCCACAGGCTGATCCCGTCGATGCCGACGGCATAGCTGATCGGGGGAGCGGTGATCCAGGAGACCACCTCGCCGAACTGCATCTCGTGCCGGGACGGGTCGAACCAGAGATAGAGCGGCAGGGACAGGACGAACTCAAGGCCGGCCGTCCAGAAGGCGACGTGCTTGACCGCCGCGTCGTCTTTGAAGAAGACCATCATCGCCACGCCCACGAGCGGCAGGGCGATCAGGAGCGTGAGCAGGTGCGGCAGGGCCGTCGTATTGAGGATGACGTCTTGCATCATGGCATAAACAGCAAATACACGCCGAGGATCGTGACCGCGCCGAGGGCCATGGCCAGCGCGTAATGCTGGACCTGTCCGCTCTGGACCACGCGCATGCTCTGAGCCCACAGCAGGGCGGCGGAACCCACGCCGTTCACCATGGCGTCGATCACCGCGACATCCACCTTCTTCCACAGGCCGTTCGCGAGATCCACCGTCGGTTTGATGATTGTCCGGTCATACAGCTCGTCCACGTACCACTTGTGGAAGGAGTAGTCGTAGGCCAGACGCCATTTCTCCGCCAGCCGATCCGGCAGCCCCGGCGATTTCACATAGACGACCCAGGCGGCGGCGATGCCTCCGACCCCCATCGCAATGGCGATGAGCTTGAGCAGGAGCGGACCGTCGTGCGTTTCGGCACCGCCCGGTCCTTGAAGGACCGGCTCGATGAAATGCGGAATGCCGAAGTAGCCGGCGAAGATGGACAGGACGGCCAGGACGATCAGGGGCATGGTCATGGTCCAGGACGGTTCGTGGATGTGGTCGGCGTGGTGCGGGTCCACCCGCGATTCTCCCCAGAAGGCCACGAATATTAGGCGGAAGCTGTAGAAGGCCGTCATGAAGGCCGTGACCAGCCCGACAACTGTGAGGGTCTTGCCCAGGGGGCCGGCCGACCAGGCCCCGGCCAGAATCTCTTCCTTGCTGAAGAAGCCCGAAAAGCCAGGGATGCCGGCCAGGGCGAGTGAGCCGATCACCATAGTCCAGTAGGTGACCGGGAGCTTGTCCTTCAGCCCGCCCATTTTGCGCATGTCCTGCTCGTGGTGCAGCGCAATGATGACCGAGCCGCAGCCGAGGAACAGCAGGGCATTGAAGGCGCCGTGCGTCAGCAGGTGGTACATCCCCGCCGCGTAGGCCCCGAGGCCGCAGGCCATCATCATG
>JAUSHW010000001.1 GCA_030648395.1 Nitrospirales bacterium
GGCCCGAGGTGCCCACCTGCGAGAAGTGCGTGTACGAGGCCTGTCCCTATTGGGATTGCCTCGACCGTATTACGGTTGAAGCCGTGGACGAGCGAATCACTCAGGTGCTGGCGCGTACCCTGCCCATGCAGGTCGCCGATGTCTAAGCTCTCGGCCTACGTGCTCACGTTCAACGAGGAGGGGAAGATACGGGACGCCCTTGAAAGCCTGAAATGGGCCGATGAGATCGTGGTGCTGGACTCCCACAGCACCGACCGGACCGAACAGATCTGCCGGGAGTACACGGACAAGATCTACCAGTGCGACTTTGCCGGATTCGGCAAGCTCCGCAACCGCGCGCTGGAACTGGTGACGCACGACTGGGTGTTGAGCATTGATTCCGACGAGCGCGTGACGGACGAACTGCGGGAGGAGATTCAGGCCGAACTCGCGCGCGGCCCACGGGCCGATGCGTTTTTCGTCCCCCGCAAAAACCTGTTTCTGGGCCGGTGGATCCGCCACTGCGGCTGGTACCCGGATTACCGCCAGCCGCAGTTCTTCAACAAGCACAAACTCCGGTACCGCGACGATCTCGTCCATGAGGGCTTCGACGCGACGGGGACGATTGCGTACCTCCACGGCCACGCCTTGCAGTATCCGTTTCGCGATCTGGGCGAATATCTCCGGAAGATGAGCCGGTACTCCTCGCTGATGGCAGAACAGATGGCGACGCGCGGGCGGCGGTTCCATGCGCATCAACTGGTGACCCACCCGGTCTTCACCTTTTTCAAAATGTACGGGCTGCGGCAGGGGTTTCGCGACGGGATGCCGGGCTTGATCCTCTCGCTGCTGTACGCCTACTATACGTTCGTGAAGTACGCCAAGCTGTGGGAACGCACCCGGGCGTCGGCGTGAAGGGAGGACGGACATCATGAAGGGCGTGATTCTCGCGGGCGGACTGGGCACGCGGCTGCACCCGCTGACCAAGGTGACGAACAAGCACCTGTTGCCGGTCTACGATAAGCCCATGATCTACTACCCGATCCAGGCGCTGGTGAACGCCGGTATCCGGGACATCATGCTGGTGACGGGCGGCAACAGCGCGGGGGATTTTCTCAGGCTGCTCGGCAACGGAAAAGAATTCGGCCTGCAGCATTTCAACTACACCTATCAGGAAGGCGAAGGCGGGATCGCGGCGGCGTTGCACCTGGCCGAGTATTTCGTGAACCGGGAGCCGGTCTGCGTGGTCCTGGGCGACAACATCATTGAGAAGAACATCATCGCCGCCGCGCGGGCCTATGAGAAGCAGGGCGGGGGCGCGAAGATTCTGCTGAAGGAGGTCAAGGATCCCCAGCGGTTCGGCGTGGCCGTGCTGGAGGGCGATCGCCTGGTCAGGATCGAGGAAAAGCCGAAGGACCCGAAGTCCCCCTATATCACCACCGGCATTTACTTCTACGACCATGAGGTCTTTGATATCATCAAGACGCTGAAGCCCTCGGCGCGCGGCGAGCTGGAAATCACCGATGTGAACAACGCCTATCTCGATCGCGGACGGCTGACGTGGGATATTCTTGACGGGTGGTGGACCGACGCGGGAACCTTCGAGTCGCTGCAGTTGGCCAATACGCTCGTGGCCCAGACCGGCGCGAACAACATCTGATTCTATGCGTATTCTCGTTACAGGCGGTGCCGGGTTCATCGGCTCGCACCTTGTCCGTCACCTGCTGGCCGGGGAGGAGCACCAGGTCGTCAACCTGGACGCGCTCCGGTACTCCGGCAACCTCGACAACCTGAAGGACCTCGACGGGCATCCCCGCTACCGTTTCGTCCAGGGGGACATTTGCGACGCTGCACTCGTGGACCGGGTTGTGCGGGAGGAGCGGATCGAGGCCGTCGTGAACTGTGCGGCGGAGACGCACGTCGATCGTTCGATCATCGAGCCGGGCGGGTTCGTCCGGACCGATGTGGTCGGCACCTCCGTGCTGCTGGAAGCGGCGCGCGCGTGTGGCGTCACACGATTCGTCCAGGTCAGCACCGACGAGGTTTACGGCGACGTGCCGAGCGGCCGCTCAAAGGAGTCCGATCCCCTGGCGCCGCGCAGTCCCTATTCCGCCAGCAAGGCCGGCGCGGACCTGCTCGCGCTGAGTTACTTCACCACGTACGGCTTTCCCGTCATGGTGACCCGCGGCAGCAACACCTTCGGGCCCAACCAGTACCCCGAAAAGTTCATCCCGCTGTTCGTGACAAACGCCCTTGAGGATCAGCCGCTTCCATTGTATGGAGACGGGCTCCAGCAGCGGGACTGGCTCTACGTGCAGGACCACTGCGAGGGCATCGCGCTTGTGTTGGAGAAAGGCGAGCCGGGCCAGGCCTACAACGTCGGCGTCGGCGAGGAACGGCCGAACCGCGAGGTGGCCGAGTCGATCCTGGGACTGCTCGGCAAGCCTCGGTCGTTGGTGCGGCACGTGACGGATCGCCCCGGCCATGACCGGCGGTACGCGCTCGACTGCGGGAAGATCGCGAAGCTTGGCTGGGCGCCGCGCTTTCCGTTTGGCGAGGCCTTGAAGGACACGGTCGCCTGGTATCGTGACAACGCCTGGTGGTGGCAAAAAATCAAATCCGGCGAGTTTCGGGCGTACTACGAGAAGATGTACGGGGCCCGCCTCAGGGGCGCGCAAGGGGGACGGTAGGACGCGGGATGGCGAAAATTCGTGTCCTGCAGGCCTGCAATCAACTGGGGATCGGGGGAACGGAGAAGACCATCCAGGTCTTCAGCAAGTACCTCGACCGGTCCCGGTTCGAGGTGTTCGCCTGCGGCCTGGGGGCGGG
>JAUSHW010000010.1 GCA_030648395.1 Nitrospirales bacterium
CCGGCGATGGCCCGGAGCACGGTGGTCTTGCCGCACCCGCTGGGGCCCAGGACGGACAGGGTCGCGCCTTCGTCGACGTCGAGGGAGAGGTCGTAGAGCGCCGGCTCGGCGGCGTTGGGATAGGCGAGCGACACGCGGGAGAGTTCGATCAGCCTCATACGAGCTTTTTCCCGCGCAGGCGCGTCACCACGAGCCAGGGCAGCGCCGTGAACGCGATCAGGAGGAGGGCCAGCGCGCCGGCCTTGGCGTACTCGGCCTCCACCGTGTGGATGTAGACCCGCACTGGCAGCGTGTCGAACCCGGCCGGCCGGAGCAGCAGGGTGGCGTCGAGTTCCTTCATGGCGGAAATGAACACCAGGGTCCAGACGGCGAACAGGGTTGGGCGCACCAGGGGAGCCAGGATGCGGCGCAGCACGGTCGCCGGCGAAGCGGCGAGCGAGCGCGCGGCCTCTTCGAGATGCGGGTTGATGCCGGCAAGCGCCGCGTCGATCCCTTGCACGGACTGGGTCAGGAAACGGATCAGGTAGGCCAGGACCAGGGTGCCGACCGTGCCATACAGCCATGGCAGGTACGTGTTGTAGAGGAGAATCAGGCTCAAGCCGAGGACGGTGCCTGGGATCGCGTAGCCGATCTGGATCGTTCCCGAGATTGCCGCGCCGACCGGGCCCTTGGCTCGCTTGGCTGAAAACGCGATGAGGAATCCGATGATCATGGCGAGGGTGGCGGCGGCGCCGGCCAGCGCGAGGCTGTTCCTGATGAACGCCCACTGCTCCCGGAGCACGTCCGTGAACTGTTCCAGGGAGCCGGTTTGGGCGAGGAGTACCCCCACTGGGATGAAGACGGACAGGCTCAGGATGCCGCCCGCCAGCGCGGCGGCCGGCCAGCGCCACCGGCCCAATGGGAGCGGGCGTGCGACCCGCGCCGTGCCGGTGATTGTCACGTACGAGCGCCGGCTCATGAGGGCGCGCTGTGAGAGCAGGACGGCGAGGGTGATGAGCACGAGCACGAAGGAGAGCATGGCGGCCGCGGCCTGATCGAATCGCGTGTTGAGCTGATGGTAGATGGCGGTCGTAAACACCTGCACGCGGAGCAGGGAGAGGGAACCGAAGTCGGACAGTGCGTAGAGAAAGGCCAGCAGTCCTCCGGCCAGGATGCTCGGCCGGAGCATCGGCAGTGTGACCCGGCGCAGCACGCCCAGCGGGCTTTCTCCCAGCGAGCGGGCGGTCTCTTCGACGGACGGATTGGTGGCCTCCAGCGCCGCGCTCACCAGCAGGAAGATATACGGGTACGTGAAGAGGCCCAGCACGAAGACGCCGCCCCAGAAGCCGTAGATGTTCAGCCACTGCTGGTGGGAGCCGGTGAGCGACGACAGCCACGTGTTAACCGACCCGACCGGCCCGAGAAAGGTGATGTAGGCCATGGCGCCGATGTACGACGGAATCGCGAGCGGGATCACGGCCAGCCATCGGCACGCGTTCCGGAAGGGCATATCGGTGCGGACGACCAGCCAGGCCAGGGGGAGGGCCAGCGCCATCGCCCAGACGGTCGCGAGCCCGGCCAGCGCCAGCGTCGTGAGGGCCAGTCCCGCCAGCGACCCGATCGAGAGCGCGCCGAGGGTGCCGGCCTGCACCGCCGAGGAGGCAAGGTAGAGCAGTGGGGGGAGAATCAGCAGGCCGACTCCGGCCAGCAACGCGACGGTTCCCGCCTGGGCCAGCCGGCCGGATGCCGGCTCCGGCGTCCGTCCTGCCAGAGCTATGGAGCCGGCCTGCGCCATGTCACCAGTTCGGGTTGATTGCGGTCAGCAGCTTGAGCGTCGGCTCTTCCAGCTCGGCCAGCCGCTGAGCGCCCACGGCCGGACGCTTGATTGATTTGACAGGGAGGACCTCGCCGGGGTCCGCCTCGGGGATCAAGGGGATTTCGTAGTCCTGGCCGACCAGGATGCGTTGGCCTTCCGGCGATAACAGAAAGTCGATGAACTTTCTGGCGGCCTCGGGAGTTCCCGCCCCTTTAATGACGGCGGCGGCGTTGGGATTAATCGGCGTGCCGAGTCCGCCCGCTTCCTGGTCCGGATAGATCACGCCGACGGGAAGGCCCATCTTCTTCGCGAGGTAATAGTTGGGCGAGTTGGTCAGGCCGATCGCGAACTCGCCGCGCCCGACGCCCTGCCAGACTTCCGTGTTGTCCGTGAGGACCTTGAGGCCGTTGGCCTCCAGTCGCGCCATGTACTCCTTGGTGAAGGCTTCGCCTTTGACGGCGACGAGGGTTGTCGCCCAGGCCAGCGAGGTCCGCTCCCGCGTTCCGGCGATGGCGAGCTTGCCTTTCCATTTGGGGTCGGCAAGCTCCAGGACAGAACGGGGCGCGTCTTTCTCGGGCACCAGGTTCTTGTTGTACAGGATGACGCGCGCGCGCCCGGAGATGCCCGTCCAGGCTCCCGTGGCGCTCTTGAAGTCGTCGGGGACGGCCTTCGTCGCGGCGGATTGGTAGGGCTCCAGCAGTCCTTCTTTGACCAACATTTCCATGATTCCGCTTTCTGTGGAGATGAACAGGTCGCCGCGCGGGTGCGCTTTTTCCATCCGGATCTCGTTGGCCAGGCCGGAGGTCTTGCCGGTCTTGAGGTCCACCGTGATGCCGGTTTGCTTCGCGAAGGCGTCCGCGACCGGCTTGATGGCCTTTTCCTTGCGGCCCGAATAAATGACGAGGCGATCCGAAGCGGCCTCGGCCGGAAGCGGGGGCCAGGCCACGGTCGGGCCCAGAAGCGCGGCCGCGATGAGGGAAGCGTAGATCAGCGCTTGCAGCTTTTGCACCGACCGTAGAGTTCCAGTTTATGGGTCGAGATGGCGAAACCATGCCGCGCCGCGATCTGGTCCTGCAGATGTTCGATGTCGCAGTTTTCGAATTCGATGATCGCGCCGCACTGGGTGCAGATCATGTGGTCGTGATGGCGCTTGTTGACGACGTTGTCATAGTGGGTCTGCGAGCCGAAGTGCCGCTCCTGGGCGATGCCGGATTCGCATAACAGGTTCAGGGTCCGGTAGATGGTCGCCAGGCCGATGTGGGGCTTGTGGCGTCCCAGCATCCGGTACAGCTGCTCGGCCGTAACGTGCTCGTTGCCCAGGAACGCGTCCAGGATGACCTCGCGCTGCTTCGTCACCTTCAAATGGTGCTTGGCGAGATGCTCCCGCAGGAGACCCAATTCTTTCGCGTGCTTCATAACTTATCCAGCCTCAGGCTCAAATTGAGAACGATTATTAGTACCGTATCCGGCTGGCCCAGTCAAGCCTGCCCCAGCGTTGACAAGACTTACGCGCCTGTGGCCATAATCCGCCGTGCGTTCGCCCACCGACATCACGATTGACCGGTTGCTCCTGCTCTACCTCCTGAAGGTGGCCGCGCCCTTCGGCATCGACGGCGACGTCAAGTTTCAGCAGCTCGTCTTCCTCTCCGAACTGCAGCTGTTCGGCAAGCAGGCCAAGGGCTTCCACTACCGGTTCTTTCGCTACGCCTACGGCGGCTACAGCAAGGAGTTGCAGGACGACTTCCTGGCGCTCGGCGCCAAGAAGTTCGTGGATCCGGCCACCTGGAAGCTCGTGGAGGCGGGCGAAAAGGTCGTCAAGGTGTTTCCCTCCGCCGTCGCCGGCCATGAGCACAACGAGATCGTCGCGACCATCATCGGTGAGATCGTCCGGGCCTACGGCAAGTACGATAGCGCCGGCATCGTGCCCGCGGTTGAAAAGATCGAGCTGATCCTGCCTGAAAAACCCGACGCTGACGCCGAAGGCGTGTCCCAACAGGAAACCCTCCCGCTCGGCCACGTCTCCTTTCACGCGACGCTGCTGGTGCCGGAACGGATCGAGACGCCGGTGGAATTCAAGCTGAAGGACGATCTGCTCGCGGTGCTGCAGGACATCTTGAAATGAGCCGCGCGCTTGCGGTGATCGGCGCCGGGGCCTGGGGGACGGCGCTGGCGTCGCTGCTGGCCGGGCAAGGCGAGCGGGTACGGCTGTGGGCGTTCGAGCCAGAAGTAGCCGCGGGGATCGCCGCCGCGCATGAGAACAAGCTGTATCTGCCGGGCGTGGCGTTGCCGGCCGCCCTGGAACCCACCACATCGCTGGAGGAAGCGGTCTTTGGCGTGGAGGCGGTGATTTTCGTGGTGCCGTCTCATGCGGCCGCGAAAGTCGCGGCTGCGCTCGCACCTCACCTGCCGGCCGGCGCGCCCGTCATCACTGCGACCAAGGGGATTGAACCGGCGAAGCTGCGGTTGATGTCGGCGTTGCTTGAAGAGACGCTGCTGCCGAACCGCGGGCCGGTGTTCGCCCTCTCGGGCCCGAGTTTCGCCGTGGAAGTATGCAAGCACCTCCCCACGGCGGTCGTCCTTGCAGGGCCTTCCGGGCCGCAGGCCTCCGCGCTGCAGAGTCTGCTGATGTCTCCGACCTTCCGCGTGTACCTGAGCGAAGACCGGTGCGGTGTGGAGCTCGGCGGCGCGCTCAAGAACGTGGTCGCGGTGGCCGCCGGCATCGTGGACGGCCTCGGTCTCGGGCACAACACCCGGGCCGCGCTCATCACGCGGGGCCTGGCGGAGATGGTTCGCTTGGGCACGGCGATGGGCGCCGACCCGCGGACTTTCGCCGGACTGTCCGGGATGGGAGACCTGGTGCTTACCTGCACCGGGGCGCTCAGCCGCAATCGGTCGGTCGGCGTCCAGATCGGACAGGGGAGGAAACTGGCGGATATTCTGGCCGGCGCGCGGACCGTGGCGGAAGGGGTGGGCACGGCGAAGGTCGCGCTGGCGCTGGCCGAACGCCACCAGGTGGAGATGCCCATTGTGCGGGAAGTGTGCGCGGTCCTCTTCGACGGCAAGGACCCCAAGCGGGCCGCCATCGACCTGATGGAGCGGGCCGCGCGCCCTGAGTTGGACCGGGCCTGACGATCCTTAGCGCTCCCTGACCTCGAAGCTGCCCCGTCTTTTCCACGACGTTTCCCGCGTGAGCGGCCCGTTCTTCCCCGGCGCCATCAGCTTGGCCACCACTTGATAATTGTAGGTGCCGTCGGACACGACGCGCTTGGTCTGGTCGGTGCCGTCCCACACCTGCACGACCTCGATCCGGCGGGGGCTGCCGTTCTCGAGAGCGGCGTCGGTCACGGTCTTGTCCGTGAGCGGCTGGAGGCTTTCCAGAACCCGGATCGAGGACTTCGACGGGGACGTGATCAGGGTCGTCACATTGAGGATCGCCTCTTCCGGAAGCGTTTTCGGCAGTTCCACCATGATCGTCAGCGTCAACGGACGCTCGGTCACCACAAATGGGAGAGGCGCCGGATCAACGGACAGAATCTTCAGATTGGGAGGATGGGCCGTGGCTTTGGGCTTGGCGGCGTGGCTTACGCCATCGCCCACACTCGCCAGGCACCACAACGCCATGGCGATACAGAGGGCCTGCGTTGCTGTTATCCGTTGTCGCATAAGGGTTGGGGGTGGTTTGAACGCGGGCGGATCATGACCGGACGAGGTTGAATAGCACAGCGGGGAACCACTGTCAACGCATGGCAAATGCATGCGCGCTTTGCTAAGATGCGCTCCATGCTCTTCTCCATGCTCCTCTTTCTCCTCGCGATCGGCGTCATCCTCGGTGGTGCCGCGGTCTTTACGAACGGCGTGGAATGGATGGGCCGCCGGCTTGGCATTTCCGACGGCGCCATCGGCAGCATTCTGGCCGGCGTCGCCACCGCGCTGCCCGAGACGCTCATTCCGGTCATTGCGATCTTCTTTGGGGACAGCAAGGCCGAAGCCGATATCGGGACCGGCGCCATCCTCGGCGCACCGTTGATGCTGAGCACGTTGACCATTCCGTTGATGGCCGGGTTTCTCCTGCTCCTTGCGAGGATGCGGAAGCGGGCCGATCACTTCACCCTCGATTACCACGCGGTACGTCTCGATTTGAATTTCTTTCTGCCGGCCTACGCCGTGGCCTTCCTTGTGGCCTTCATGCCGATTCCGGCCCTGCGCTACGCGGCGGCGGCGGGGCTCTTTCTGATGTACCTCTGGTACGTCAAGATTCATCTCGCGAGCGGGGAGGTCAGCGAAACAGAGCTCGAGCCGCTGTATTTCGCGCGCAAGGTAGGCCACCCGGCGACCGCGCTGGTCACGGCTCAGGCCATCACCGGGCTGGGCATGCTCATCGGAGGCGCGCATCTGTTCGTGCACGCGGTGGGAGACGTTGCGTCAGGGATGGGCGTCTCGCCGCTGATTCTCTCCCTGCTTGTCGCGCCGATCGCCACCGAGCTGCCGGAGAAGATGAACAGCCTGCTCTGGATCTACCAGAAGAAAGACACGCTGGCGGTCGGGAATATCACGGGTGCCATGGTGTTCCAGGGAACGTTTCCGGTGTCGGTGGGCCTGCTCGGCACCGCCTGGAATCTCGACCAAGCGTCGCTGATCAGTGTCACGCTCCCGATCGTCGCGACGGTCTTCCTCCTCGCGCTGATTCACACCACCGGCAAATGGCAGCCGCGCATGCTGGTCCTCCCCGCGTTTCTGTATGCCGGGTACATTGTGTACCTATTCGTTCACTAGCCGTGGCATGAAGAGGGAGGAGATCGAGACGGAGCGGGGCGGAGTCAGCGAGGATACGGCCGGACAGGAGACGCGCCTGATCCTGTGGGTCATCCTCGGCCTGAACTGGGCCGTGGCGGCGGCCAAGCTGATCTACGGCTGGATGACCGGCTCCGTCAGCATGCAGGCCGACGGGATCCATTCCTCGTTCGACGGCATGTCGAACGTGATCGGCCTCATCGGCCTGTGGGTGGCCGCCCATCCGCCGGATGCGGGACATCCCTACGGCCACAAGAAGTACGAGACCTTCGCGGCGGCCGCGATCGGGCTGCTGCTGTTCGGGACCTGCCTGTACATCCTCCGCAACAGCTATCTCCACTGGCGCGAGGGCGTTGTGCCGGAGGTGACCGCCGTCAGTTTCGCGATCATGTTCGGGACGATGGCTGTCAACTGGGGCGTTATGACCTGGGAGCGGCGGCGCGGCGAAGCCCTGCAGAGCGAGATCCTGGTGGCCGATTCGCTCCACACGGCGAGCGATATCCTGTCCTCGTTCTCGGTGCTGATCGGCCTCGCGGCCGTCGCGGCAGGCTATCCGATTCTGGACCCGATCGCGGGGGTGGTCATTGCGGGCTTCATCGGCCACACGGGCGTGCTGGTCCTCAAAGAGGCGTCGCAATCGCTCGCCGACCGGGCGCGGATCGACGTCGAGGCGATCCGCAGGGTGGCGCTGATGGTGGACGGCGTGCGCTGCTGCGACAACATCCGGACGCGCGGGATGGCGCGGCACGTCTTCATGGACCTGTGCATCCACGTGGATCCGGCGATGGCCATCGCCCGCGCCCATACCGTCGCGCATCACGTGGAAGACCGGCTCAAGCAGGCGTTTCCCGGCGTGGCCGAAGTCGTGGTGCACGTGGAACCGGAGGACCATGCGTGAGCGGCTGCTGGCCCATCTGCGCGCGCTGATCGCCGAACGCCATCCGCTCTCCTCGCCCGCCGCTCTTCAACAGGCTGAAGGCTATCTCGCCGAGCAGTTCCGGCTCCTAGGGCTGGAAGTCTCGACGCATTCCTTCGAGGCATTGGGCGGCACGTATCGCAATGTCATTGGGAGGATGCCGGTGCCGAAAGGGGACGCCGGCGGGGACTGTCCCCCTTCTGCATGGGGACTGTCCCCGTTCTGCGACGTGTCCCCGCCTCCACTGATCATTGCCGCGCATTACGATACGGTCATGGGATCACCCGGTGCCGATGACAACGCCAGCGCGCTGGCGGTCATGCTGGAGGTTGCCCGTTACCTTCGCGGCGTCACGTTGAGTCGGGAAGTCCGCTTCATCGCGTTCTGCCTCGAAGAAGAAGATTTGCTGGGAAGCCTGGCCTATGCTTTGTCGTTGAGGGAAGCCAACCGTGAGATTGCCGGGGCCATCGTGCTGGAATGCGTGGGCTACGCGAAGTCCGAGGAGGGCTCGCAGCGGAAGCCACCGGGCGTACCGGTCGTCGTCCCCACGGTCGGCGACTTTCTGGCGATTGTGGGGAACACCGCATCAGCCGTGCTGGCGGCGGCGGTTGAAGGCGCCGCCAGAGAGTGCGTGCCCGACCTTAAAACGGTCGCGCTGACGGTGCCGGGCAACGGCGAGCTGCTGCCGGACGCCCGGCGGAGCGACCACGCGGCCTTCTGGCATTATGGCTATCCGGCCGTCATGCTCACCGACACCGCCAACTTCCGCAACCCGCATTATCACCGTTCCACGGACAACCTCGACACGCTGAATCTGGAGTTCATGGAGAAAGTAGCCCAGGCCGTGACGGCGTCGGCAATCCGCCTGTGCGCAACGTCTTGAGGAGGGGGCTGGCTCCATTTCCGAATGGTGCCTGCACCCTTTCTGCCGCCGGAATTGACTCCCTTAAGCAGTCTGACTAGACTGCCCGTGTGGCTAATCCCGAAGCCTTCTCCCGCATACTGATCGACAAGGCGCTGGAGTTCAGCGGGTGGGATTTGCTGAAACCCCAGCAAGTCCAATTCGAGCTGCACACGCCGAACGGTCGGGCGGACTACCTGCTCAAAGACAGCCTCGGCCGCGTACTGTGTGTGCTCGAAGCGAAGCGCGAAGACCTCGACCCTTATGACGCAAAGGAGCAGGCCCGTGGCTATGCCGAGAATCTCAAGGCCCCGCTCATCATTCTGTCCAACGGCCGCGAGCATTGGTTCTGGAACTACGAGCGGGCCGATCAGCGCGACGCTTACCGCATCGAGCGCTTGCCCTCGCGTGATGATCTCGAACGGGTCCGGTTAAAGAATCTCCAGCCACCGCGCCCGCTCGAAAGCGAAATCATCAGACCGGAGTATCTCCGCCAGCTCAAGCATGACCTCACGCTGAGGCACTACCAGATTCGAGCGATGGACGAGATTGCCAGACTCTACGATGCCAAAGGCCTCCGCAAATTTCTCCTCGAAATGGCCACCGGCACAGGCAAGACGCTGCTCTGTGCCGCGCTCATCCGCCGCTTTCTGATGAGCCGCAATGCCGAGCGCGTCCTGTTCATCGTGGACCGTATCGAACTCGCGAAGCAGACCATCGAAGACTTTGCTGTTGTGTTGCCGGAGTTTAAGCCGGTGATCTACAAGACGGCCCGCCGCACGGGCGAACTTCTCGGCGCCTCGGTCGTCGTTGCTACCATCCAATCGCTGATGACAGATCGCCGATACCGCGAGGAGTTCACGCCGTTCTACTTCGATCTCGTCATCAACGATGAAGCCCACCGATCCATCTATGGCGACGCCCGCGAAGTCGTCCAATTCTTCCAGGCCACGCGCATCGGGCTCACTGCCACGCCCAAGGCGTACCTGAAGAACGTCAACATCGAGCAACTGGCTGAGGACAATCCCCAGGCGCTCGAAGCGCGTCAACTGCGCGACACCTACCATTACTTCGGCTGCAAGCCCGGCTTCCCGACGTTTCGCTACGATATCGTTGACGCGGTCAAAGACCCCGAAGGCCCGTTCCTCTGCCTGCCGAAGATTTTCGATCTCCGCTCTGACATCACCACCAAGGCGCTCGCCGAGTCCGGCTGGGCAGTCTTCGTCAATGAGCAGGAGGAGAACTTCAAAATCCAGGACCTCGAGCGAAAGATTTTTACACCGGCGCGCAATCGCCTCATGTGCGAGGCCTTTCTCAAGGAAGCGCAGAAAGACCCGGCGGGAGCCGTCGGCAAATCCATCGTCTTCGCCGTCAATCAGACGCATGCCACCAATCTCACGAAAATCTTCAACGAGCTGCAGCCCGGCATTGCGCTGACCATCACGTCGCGCATCCCCGACGCCTCGTTGCTCGCCAAAGAGTTTCGTGACGGCAAGCGCGCCGAGCGCATCGCAGTGTCCGTAGACATGCTCTCCACCGGCTACAACTGCCGCGATTTGCTTAACATCGGCCTCCTGCGCCCGGTCTTCTCGCCGACGGAATACATCCAGATCAAGGGTCGGGGCACGCGCCGCTTCACCTTCACAATTGGCCACACCGCCTATGAGAAGTCGTGTTTCTTCCTCCTCGATTTCTGCGCCGTCGCGGAATACTTCGAGGAGCAATACGACTATTCGCTGCCGCTCAAGGTTCCGCGCGACAAGAAGGAACCGAAGACCTATGAAACCGGAGGCGGCAAAGCAGGCGCAGTCCGTGAAAGGCAGGAAGGCGAAGCCGAGCCGAAACCGCCGAGACCACCGCGCACGATTCCTACGTGGGAAGGCATCGACACCTTTGTCAGCCAGGAAGTCCGCATCGTCGGTCCCAACGGTGAGAAGGTGGACATCATGACCTTCCGTGGTGGCTACGAGCGCGACATCAAGGAATTCGTCGAGAATACACCCGCACTCAAAGCGGCCGTTGACGCCGAGGACGACGATGTCATCGAAACCATCGTCAACGAGCGGTTCTACCATCGCCCCGAGATGTTCTACTCGCCGGATAAACTCATCGTCTCCTACGGCGTCCCGGCGACCACACCCGCCTTCGTCTACCACGCTGTCGGTCGCAAGCCGCTGCCTACACGCGATGAAATAGTCACCGACACCGTGGATTCCATCGCCGCCCGCTTCAACCTCCGTTACAGCGAACAGAAGTGGGTGGACGCCACCGCCCAACTCCTTGCCGAAGACTCTGCGGCACTACGGCGCTTCATGACCGGGGACATGACCCTCTTTACCGCCAGCCAGTTCAACCAGCTTGGCGGCGTCTCCGCGCTCGCTCGCTTCGAGGGCCGCGAGCAGGTCTTCGAAGCATTGAGGCAGTCCACGCTGATTCGGCAATCGCTGATTGCAACTTCATCTCTTAATATCTCATAGGAACATCCATGCGCACCGTCCCCACACAGTCCGATTCCGTCGTCGCCCAAGCCCTTGCCACGCCGTCGAATTTCTTTTCCTCCGGACTCCGGCAAAAGGTCGATCAGCTCATGAACATCCTCTGGGCTGGCGGAGTGAACAATCCGATGGATTCCATCGAGCAGATTTCCTATCTGCTGTTCCTGCGCTTGTTGACGGAGAAGGATAATGTCTTGGCGAGTCTCGACAAGAAATACATCTGTATCTTCTCCGGCAAATGGGCACGCTACGCCTGGGGTAACTTTGTCACGCTGACCGGCGACCAGCTGTTCAATGCTGTCCGTGACGCGATTGAAAAGCTGCATGAGCTTCCCAGCCTGAGCGATACCGGCAAGCTCCTCTTCAGTCGCGCCACGCTCAAGATATACGATCGCCCCACGCTCCGCGCCGTCATTCAAGGCATCGACAAGCTGGACCTCGATGCTCATGACGGCCACGACCTCAAAGGCGACATGTATGAGTATCTTCTCGGCAAGCTCTCCGCCTCCGGCACCAATGGCCAGTTCCGCACTCCGCGCCACATCATCGACCTCATGGTGTCGCTCGTGAACCCGCAGCCGAAGCACCGGATCTGTGACCCAGCCTGCGGCACGGCGGGCTTCCTTATCTCGGCCTTCAACCACATACTTGGGCAAAATCGTGGAATAGGGCGGAAAAATTACCCGGGCGGAAAGCTGACGCCTGGGCAGTGGAACTTCCTCCAGGAGCAAGCGTTCGCCGGCTTCGATAACGATGCCAACATGGTGAAAATCGCCATCCTCAATCTCTATCTCCATCAGTTGGAGAAAGCACAGATTCAGATGATGAACCCGCTGACGACGGGCTTTGGCGGCGCGTATCCGGGCAAGAAGTTCGATGTGATTCTCGCCAACCCGCCATTCGCTGGGAAGGTGCAGGACGAAAGCATTCTGTCCGATCTCAATTACAAGCTGAACACCCGCGCCACGGAACTGCTGTTCCTCAAATGGTTCATCGACCACCTCGCGCCCGGAGGACGGGCTGGGGTCATAGTGCCAAACGGCGTACTCTTCGGTTCCACGAATGCGGCGACGAGCCTGCGCGAATTGCTCCTGACCGAGTGCGACCTGCAAGCCGTCATCAGCTTACCCAGCGGCGTATTCAAACCCTACTCCGGCGTCGGCACCGCAGCGCTGATCTTTGAAAACGGCAAGAAGACGGAAAGCGTCTGGTTTTACGATCTGACCGCCGACGGCTTCAGTCTTGACGATAAGCGCACACCGATTGAAGCCAATGACATTCCCGACGTGCTCGCAAAATGGCCCAAGCGCGAGGAAGGTCCTAATAGCTACCGCGTGCCAATTGAAAAGATCCGAGAGAACGACTGGAGTCTCGCCGCTGGCCGCTACAAGCCCGTGACCACGGAAGCCGTGAACCACGACTCGCCGGCGGACATTCTCAGGGACGTGCTCAAGCTAGAAAACGAAATCGTCCGGAGTGGCAACGCATTGCTAGCGCAAATCGGCGGGAAGAAATGAAACGCTGGCCGACAATTCCGCTCGGCAAGTTGATTACCATCGAGAAGGGCAAGAAAACTCCTGAGGCTTTTACTGCTCCGACTCGAACGAGCGTTCGCTACCTGCAAATCGAGG
>JAUSHW010000021.1 GCA_030648395.1 Nitrospirales bacterium
CGACCGTCCCGATGCAGAATGAGCGGGCGAGTGCCTACAAGCAACTGGTTGATGAAAACTTCATCTCCAAGATGGAGTATATGACGGCCGAGAAGCAGCGCGTGGAGGAAACGCAAGAACTTGCCAGGCAGAAAGAGATCCGTGGCCAGGACCTGGCGGCGCTGGCCGAGGCGCAACAGAATTATCAGACGCTGATTTCGGAGTTCCAGCAGGCCCGCCACGCCGAATTGTCTGAGCAGGAGACCAAAGGTGTGTCGCTGTTCCAGGAACTGGTCAAGGCCGGACAGCGGACCGGGCTGCAGACTTTGGCGGCGCCGATTGACGGCGTTGTCCAGCAGCTCGCCGTGCATACGGTCGGCGGCGTTGTAACGCCGGCGCAGCAGTTACTGATGGTAGTGCCTTCTGAACATCAATTGGAAGCTGAAGTCATGGTGGAGAACAAGGACATTGGGTTCGTCAAGGAGGGCCAGGACGTCGAGATGAAAATCGAGACCTTTCCCTTCACACGCTACGGCCTCATCGACGGCCGGATCGTCAATGTCTCCACCGATGCCGTGCAATTGGAAAAGGGTGGATTGGTCTATCCCGCCAAGGTGAGCCTAGCCCGCTCCGTCATTCAGGTGGACGGCAAGCCGGTCAAGCTCTCGCCGGGCATGGCCGTCTCAGCCGAGATCAAGACCGGCACGCGCCGCCTGATCGAGTTCTTTCTGAGCCCGCTGCTGAAAACCGGCCAGGAAAGCCTACGGGAGCGGTAGAGGTCGTTTACGGGCGGAAAGGGGGTTAGCGAGTCGCAGTCTGGGGAGGCGCCGGGAGGGGAGCCGGCTTTTTCTTTGCCGCCTTCGCGGGGGGCTTGGCTTTCAGCTCGTCCGTTTTGGCGCCCACCCTCGCTGGTTCGCCTCCGGCTCTCACGGGTTCAGGTTCCGCTTTCGCTTCTGCCGTCGGTTCAGGCGCCCCATCCAGAACGATGTGTTCCGAGAGGAACACGTGGCTGACGATTTTACGCGCGCCGCTCACGCGGGCGAGCGCGATCACCTGGTCGAGTTCGGCCCGGCTTTGGGCTATGCCCAGGACATAGACGACACCTTTCTCCGCCCGCATTTGATAGTTGACCGAAGTCACGCCGGGCTCCAACACCATTCGGGCCTCCAGCATGTTCTCGATGAACAGGTCCTTGGGGAAGGACATCAACCGACTCTCATCCGTGACCTGGATCTCATTGTACAGCTCACGGACCCCGTCGACCTGGCGGGCCAGATCTTCTGCCTTCTGCCGGGTCTCCGCGTCCTTGACGGACCCCGTCAGCATCACCCTGCCTTGATAGACGTCGGTGCTGATGCTCAGCATAAGCGCTTCGTCGAGAAGGGCGTAGTTGATTGTGTTCTTGATGCTCAAGTCATCAAGAACGTTGAATAACGAGCGGTCGGCAGAGATCGTCCGACCGATGTTGATACCGTAATTGAGGCCGTTGTTCGCGACCGTCGGGATCCACGAACTGCACCCGGTGAGCAGGCCGCACATCATCACCAAGCTGACAGCGCCAAGCTTCATAACACGATCCCCAGGCTAATGTTTCATTGTAGCACATTCCCTACGAGAAGGCACGGATTTTTGACCTATGGCTTCTTCCCTTTAGAGGGCAGTTTCGCTCCCTTGGCCGGTTTGGCTTCCTTGGCTTGTCTGGCGCGGTCCTCATCGGTTTTTTCTCTGGCGGCCAGCTCTTTCTTGGCCGCGTCTAACTGGGCCGACATCTCCGCTGTCTCCTGGGTCGCCTTTTGGAACTTGGCCTCCAGGTCCCTCGCCTCCTGCTGGGCGCGTTTCAACTCACCGGAGGCCTTGGCCGCCTCGCTCTTCGCGGCCTGGGTGGCGGCTTGGTTGGCGGTCCGGTCCTTGTCGAATTTGTTATAGGCCTCGCGGAGCGCGGCATGCTGGTCCAGCGGGACGCACCCTGCCAATACCGGGGTTGCGATGAGGAGGACGAATAGGGTTCGAAGCATGTGTAGTCTCCAGATGGGGAATATCGTAGGCGTGTTTCGCTCGAGAAGCAAGGCGGGCGCTGTCTTTGCCGTGAGGCGAGGCATGGGGGAATTCTAGCACGCGGCTTGCACGAGCTACGTCCGTCCCATGGTTGGTTAATTTTTCCTCTTGCATTTCATTGAGTCTTTCTGTAGATTCAACGGCGTTTAGCCGCCTCCAGAGGGCCTCTGATGAGGGTACCGCTAGTGACGATGGGCCGTGCAGTTTCCAACATCAATCAAACAGACTCAGGCGCAGGTGTTCATTCTGAACGCGTGAGGGTGAGGGACTAAGAAGTGGAGCATGTGATTGACGCCAAGACGCAGCCCCGTGCGGTTGATTATCTATCGATTGTTTTATTCACTGTGATTACGGTTGTCGCGCTGGTCGCCGTGCCCGCGTTCGGATACTTTGTCGGGTATACCTGGCTGGACTGGGCGTTGATGGTCTTTCTCTACTATGTCTCGGGCATGGGCATCACCGTCGGCTATCATCGACTGCTTTCTCATCGGAGCTTTGAGTGCCGGCCGTTGGTCAAGGTCGGCCTGCTGATTGCGGGGGGCTGGGCCCTGGAAAACTCCGCGTACAAGTGGTGCGCCGACCATGTCCGCCACCATGCCCGGTGTGACCAGGATGAAGACCCGTATAACGCTACGCGCGGTTTCTGGTACAGCCACCTGCTGTGGATCTTCTATAAGAGCCGGCCCGAGCTGAATGAAAAATACGAAATCCAGTTTCGTAAGGATCCCCTCGTGATGTGGCAGTATCGCTACTATGTGCCCATTGTCCTGTCCGGCCTTGCGGTCCCCTTTGTCGCCGGGTACCTCTATAACGGGTGGATGAGCGGCCTGGGGTGCTTTCTGCTGGCGGGCGTGGCGCGCACGTTCCTGGTCCTCAACTCGACCTTCTGCATCAATTCGATCTGTCACATCTGGGGCGATCAGCCGCATACAGGAGCCGATTCGAGCCGGGACAATTGGTTTATCTCGCTGCTGACCTTCGGCGAGGGGTACCACAATTACCACCATGCGCATCAACGGGACTACCGGAACGGGCCGCGTTGGTACAATTTTGATCCGTCCAAGTGGTTCATCTTCTTTCTGTCGGTGGTGGGCATGGCGTCGAATCTCTACCGGGTTGATCCCGATCGGGTCCGGTATCAGGCGTAGTTATGAGTTCCTTAGTGTGAGCGTATCACGCGTTACCCCAGGAAGATCCCGTTGGGATTCTGGGCGAAGTTTAACAGGTGAACGAACCGCGCAAGCGGTTCAGCAGGGCGAAAGGAGTCTGGAATGTCAAAGGCGATGACGAAGTCTCAGGTTACGGAGCACCTGGCCGACAAGGTTGGGATCACGAAGAAATCGGCGGGTGAGTTTCTTGATCACCTGGCCGCCCTTGCCCACAAGGAGGCCAAAAACACCTTCACGATGCCGGGCATCGGTAAGCTTGTGTTGGTGAACCGGAAGGCCCGGATGGGCCGCAATCCGCAGACCGGCGAGGCGCTCAAGATCCCGGCAAAGCGTGTGGTGAAGTTCCGGGTGGCGAAGGCCTGCAAGGACGCGGTGATGGGGAAATCGAAGTAACCCAGATTCGGTCGAAGCGGTTTTCGAGAAGGGCCGCCCGGGATGCCGGGCGGCCCTTCTTTTTTCATGAGAAATGAAGCGTGGGCGGTCAGAGAAGGGCGGTGACGCTTTCCGGAGGGCGCCCCAGAATGGCCTGGTCGCCCTTCTCGATAATCGGGCGCTGAATCAGTTCGGGATGGATCACCATGAGCTTGATCAAGTCCTCGTCGCTCAGCTCTTTCTCATCCAATTGCAGTTTCTTGTACGTTTCCTCTTTTGTGCGGAGCAGCTGACGGGGGGGGATGCCGAGTTTCTTAATGAGCCGGCGGAGTGTCGCCGTTGACAGCGGCGTCGCGAAATAGTCGATGGTGACGAACTTCGCCTTGGCTTCACGGAGGAGCGCCAGGGTCTCGCGGCATGTCGAGCAAGTCGGCTTTTGATAGACGGTCAGCTTCTCCATAAATGTCGGTCCCCCTCTTGGGTAGGTGTAGCAATGCAGGAGAAGGCTTGTCAAGCGCGGACCAAAGCGATGAAGGGCATTGGAGATGATGGGGTGAGATGCGCATGAGCAGGGTTTCCGGCAGTGTCGGGCTGGGTGTGATCGGCATGGGCCGCCACGGCAGCCGGTACGTCAAGCATCTCTTGGAGGGCGTTCCCGGCTGTCACCTTGCGGCGGTCTCACGGCGGGATGAGGCCTCGGGGCGAGCCTTTGCCGAGCGGCATGGTGTGCCGTTCTTTGCGGACTGGCGGGAGCTCGTGATGCGGCCTGAGGTGGAGGCGGTCGTGGCTGTGACGCCGCCGGGCCTGAACCGGGAGATTTGTCTCGCGGCCGCCCGGGCTGGTAAGCCGATGCTGATCGAAAAACCGCTGTCGTTGACGGTGGCCGAGGGTCGCGAGATGGTCGGTGCGGCCCGCACCGCCGGGGTGGCGCTGATGACGGCTCAGACGCTCCGTTTCACGCCGGTTCTGGAGCGGCTCCGGGCGACGCTTCCGCTGATCGGTCCGCTCGAGTATCTCTGCCTGGTGATGCGGGCGGAACGGCCCCCGCATCACTGGCTGGACGATCCGGCGCAGGCGGGCGGG
>JAUSHW010000026.1 GCA_030648395.1 Nitrospirales bacterium
GCTCGAGTCCCTGCTTGAGCACAGCATCGCGGATCGCATCCCGCAATTCTTCCAGGCCGGCGCCGGCGGTCGCCGAGACCCAGACAATGCGGTTCTTTTCGGCAAGACCCTTGAGATGCCGTGGTTCAAGGCGGGGAGGGAGGTCCGACTTGTTGACGACGAGAATCGTCGCCTTCCCCCGCGCCAGATCCAGGAGTTGCCGGTCCTCATCGCCGAGCGGCTCGCTCCCGTCGAGCACCGCCAGAACCAGCTCGGCGCGCGCCAGCGCGTCATGCGAGCGGCGCACGCCCTCGCATTCCACCACGTCCACCGTCTCCCGCAGGCCCGCCGTATCCAGCAGGCGCACGGGAATGCCCCGCACGTTGACGAACTCCTCCAGCACGTCACGCGTCGTGCCGGGAATCGGGGTCACGATCGCCCGATCCGCCTTCACCAGCGCATTCATGAGACTGGACTTGCCTACATTGGGACGCCCGACCAGCACCGCTGTGACGCCTTCCCGGACGATGCGCCCTTCCTCCGCCGTACGGATGAGCTGCGCGATCCGATCGCGCACCACGACGACGCCATTCGCGAGACCCTGCGCGGAAATGAATGTGATGTCTTCGTCCGAGAAGTCGATCCCGGCCTCAACTTCGACCAGCAGGCGCACCAGACCTTCGCGCAGACGCCCGAGTTCCTCCGACAGGGCGCCGCGGAGTTGCTCCAGCGCGACCCGCAAGCCGGCCTCAGTGCGGGCCGAAATCAGGTCCATGACCGCCTCGGCCTGCGCGAGATCGAGTCGTCCGTTCAGGAAGGCGCGCTTCGAGAATTCCCCAGGCTCGGCGAGCCGCGCGCCGCCCAGGAGGAGGGCCTGCATCCCCAGCCGCAGGATGAGCGGCCCGCCGTGGCAATGGAATTCAACGATGTCCTCGCAGGTATAGCTGCGGGGCGCCTTCATGACCGCAACCAGGACTTCGTCGATGCGCTTGCCATCGGGCGCGCGCAGCTCGCCGTGGTGCAGGGTGTGCGTCTGGTAGTCACGGACGGTCCGGCCGGCGGCGCCGGCAAAGACCCGCGAGGCAATGTCTATGGCATTTTCGCCGGAAACCCGGATGATGCCGATGCCGCCCTCACCGGGCGGTGTGGCAATGGCGCAGATCGTGTCGCCGGCATTCATGGGCGTTCATTTGGCGGCCTGAGCCGTCGCCGGGGCCGGCGCTTTCGGCAGAAGGTACCGGTCCGTGACGACCTGCTGGGTGATGGTAAGGACATTGTTCGTCAGCCAGTACAGCACGAGCCCGGCCGGGAACGTGACGAACAGGAACGTGAGGAAGACGGGCAGCAGCAGCATGATTTGCGCCTGCTTCGGATCCATCGTGGTCGGCTGAATCTTTTGCTGGATGAACATCGTGACGCCCATCAGGATCGGCAGAACATAGTAGGGGTCCTGCACCGACAGGTCCTTCACCCACAGCATGAACGGTGCCTGTCGCAGCTCAATGGTCATGTACAGGATGTTGAAGAGCGCGACAAAAATGGGGATCTGGAAAAACATCGGCAGGCAGCCGCCGACCGGGTTCACCTTTTTGTCCTTGTAGAGCTTGATCAGTTCCTTGTTGAGCCGCTCGCGATCGTCGGCGTACTTCTTCTGCAGGGCCACCAACTCCGGCTGCACGGCCGCCATGTCCTTCATGGATTTGTAGCTCTTGTAGGCGAGGGGCGCCAGCAGGAGCTTGATCCCGATGGTGACGATGATGATGGCCACGCCGTAATTGTGGGTGAGATCATGGAGGTGACGGATGGCGTAGAATACCGGCTTGGCCACCGCCCGCACAAACGACCAGCTTCCGTAGATGAACCAGCCGAAGTCGATCGTCTCCTCCAGCTCGATCTTGAGCGCCGCCAGCGTGTCGTACTCCTTGGGGCCGACGAAGAGCCGGTAGCCGCTTAGCACGGTCCCCGGCGCGGCAGGCGTGCGCAGACCGACCGAGACCAGCCGCTCGCCTTCCTTGCGGACGACGCCGATATGGGGCACGGCATCGGTGGGGATGGCGGCGGCCAGAAAGTATTTGTCCTGCATGGCGGCCCATTTCATCGAGCCTGGTCGCAGGTCTTCTTTCTCGGGCGTCGCCTTGTCGAGCTTGTCGGCGATGTGCGTGGCCGGCCCGATAAAACCGACGAACCCTTCCTCCCATTGATGGATCCCGAAGTTCGTGCCCAGAGAGAGGGTCGTCGAGCTGCTTACGCCGGACGTCTCGACAGCCAGATCCACGAGGTAGCTGCCGTGGTGAAACGTGAGGCGCTTCGCGACTTGCGCGCCGGTCTCCGGATCCCTATACGAGAAGCCGATCTCGCCGGTGGGCTGTCCCTCGCTGAGGCTGAGGTCCTTTCCAGAGACCGCGTACAAGCCCTTCGCCATCCGCTCCTGCAGCCTGGCATCAAGGACCTCCACGGTCAGCGGCGGGATGAGCGAGACCCCCTTTTCCTCGGCGGGTACGAGTTGGATGGGTTGGGGCTGCTTGGGGTCCGTGTTCAGGTAGCGCTTAAGCTCCCAGCGCTTGATCACTCCGCCGCGGTTCGAGAGGACGACCTTCACCAGGTCGGTCTCGACCGTCACCTCCTGTTCGCGTTCGGCAACCAGCCCCTGGGCAGAAATCGTCGCACTCGCCTTGGCGAGAGGCGAAACCTGCGCGGCAGTCGGTGCCGGCTGGGGCTGCACCGGTTCCGCCTTGTCGATATCATTTTTCTTGGCAACAGGCGCGGACGATGCCGTCACCGGCCGCTTCGCGACTCCCATCTTCTCCAGGAGATAGGGATAGAGCACGATGACCGCCATCGAGAGGACAAGGAAGAGGATGATGCGCTTTTCCATTCTATGCGCTCGTCAGCGAACCGGCCGCACCGGATCGTAGCCGCCGCGATGAAACGGATGGCACTTCAGCAAGCGTCGCACCGACATCCCCATTCCTCGCAAAAGACCGTGGCTCTCCAGCGCCTCACGCATGTAGGTCGAGCAGGTCGGCACGAAGCCGCAGCATGGCGGGCCCATCGGCGAAACCCATCGCTGATAGAAGGCGACCGCTGCGACAACAATTTTGGTCATCGTGAATTCTCTGACGCGACCAACTGCGCCCGCTTCAGGACGGCTTGCCAGATTTCGCGCAAGCTTCCGGCGGGCTCGACCACGGATTCTCGCTTCGGCAAAATCAGCAGGTCCAGCCCGGACGGGACTCCCCGCAGACTCAGCCGGCCAAGTTCGCGAAACCGTCGCTTGGAGCGGTTGCGCGCCACCGCCCCTCCAAGCTTCTTCCCCACCACCACGCCGACCCGCGTGCGGTCCAGATCATTCCGGCGGTAGAGAAGGGTGAACAGCGGGCACGAAACCCGCTTTCCTTCCTTGAAGACCAGCCGGATAGCGGCGCTGTTGCGAAGGAGGTGCTGTGCGCGAGTGGAGCGGGGAGGGACCACCGATCCAGATCAGACGGTCAGCTTGTGCCGTCCCTTGGCTCTGCGGCGCGCCAACGTCCGTCGGCCGCCTTTCGATTTCATCCGTTCGAGAAACCCGTGGGTGCGTTTCCGCGCCTTGTTCGAGGGTTGCCGCATTGTGGCGGACATGTAAAGCCTCCGTTTCCTGTCAGTGCGTGAATCGAGAAGCCATTATAAGGGCCGTGCCGCTAGGAGTCAATCACGCCAGCAACTCATCGATTGCCGCCAGCAGCTCGGGCATATGGACCGGTTTCAGAAACGTGCGTTTGGCGCCGAGTATCAGGGCGTCGTCGAAAAAGAATTCGGCCTGCCCCTTCTGTCCGCCACCGGTGATGGCAATGACCTTGACGTTGGGAAAGTCCCGCTTTAGTTCGCTGATGACGGCCATGCCGTCCTTGTTGGGCATGATGATGTCGGTGATGATCAGGTCCGCAGGGTGCTGGCGGTAGCGCGCGATGCCAGTGATGCCATCGTCCGCTTCAACGACGTCATGCCCCCGCTCCTCCAGAATCTGCCGGAGCATCGTACGGAAGATCTCTTCATCCTCAATGATCAGAATGCGGGCCATGCTGCCACCTGTGCCGGGTGATTACCTGCTCTCGCCGGGCGCACCGCCGCCTTGGTCAAGCGGTCACGTAGGGGGCGAGCACCCGGCGCTGGTCATCCGTCAGGGCCTGAAACTCAACACCCAGGACGAGTCGGGGGTTGTCCTCGATGATCCGGCGGATCACCCCGCACAGTTCCACTTTCGTCTTCTCCTTCTTGTTCAGAAGGATCGTCACGGTCAGGGCTTCGCCCTCGGCGATGTTCTTGATAGGGTCCGCTTGGATGCGCATGCCGCTCGCGGAGATGTCAAGCACGTCGGCGAACTGGTCTACCTTCCGGGAGTCCGAGACACGCTTGAAGCTGCAGATGAGATCGATCGTCTTGCGTAGCGCGCGGGGTTGGCTGAGGACGGCCCGGCATGTGTTCCCGCAGGCGCAGGCGTATTGGAAAGGATCGTCTGCGTCCAGCTCGAAATCGGACAGATGCAACTCCTTGGTGGCGCCGCAGCGATCGCACTTGACCAGAAAGGTTTTGCTTTGAGAGTCGTCCGTTGGGGGTGGGTTCTCATCCATCGCGCACCTATTGAAAGAGCGAACGAATCATTTCAACCCGCTTGCGGTTCACGCCCAGATCCGAATGC
>JAUSHW010000017.1 GCA_030648395.1 Nitrospirales bacterium
CGCCCGCATCGGCGCCATCCATACCGTCGTCTATTCCGGGTTCAGCGCGCCGGCCCTGGCGAGCCGCATCGACGACAGCCGGCCGCGGGTCATCATCACGGCCGACGTGGGGTACGATCGGGGCAAGGTCGTTCCGCTCAAACCTGTCGTAGACCAGGCTGTCGCCCAATCACCCTGCATCGAAAAAGTCGTCGTCGTGCGGCGCCAGAAGCCGGGCGTCGAGTTGTCAGGCTCCAAGGAGATTGACTGGAACGACTGGCTGAAAAACGAAAAGGCCACCTGCCCGCCGGAAGTGATGGACGCCGAGGACCCGCTCTACTTCCTCTACACATCCGGCACCACAGGCAAGCCCAAAGGCGTGCAGCACGTGCACGGCGGCTACATGGTCGGTACCTACCTGACGACGAAGCTGGTCTTCGACCTGAAGGATGACGATGTCTATTTCTGCGTGGCCGACCCGGGATGGGTCACGGGGCACAGCTACATCGTCTACGGGCCGCTGCTGAACGGTGCGACGGTCTTAATGGCGGAGGGCAAGCCCGACTATCCCAATCCGGGCCGGTGGTGGGAACTGATCGAGCGGTACGGCGCGAGCATCTTCTACACCACCCCAACGGGGCTCCGTCTTCTGATGAAGTACGGCGAGGAGTGGCCGAAAAAATACGACCTCGGCAGCTTGCGGATCCTCGGGTCGGTCGGTGAGCCGATCAACCCGGAAGCCTGGCTCTGGTTCCATCGCGTCACCGGCGGCACGCTCCCGATCATGGACACCTGGTGGCAGACCGAGACCGGCGCGATCCTCATCACGCCCCCCCCCTGCACCAAGCTCAAACCGGGGTCGGCGGCTAGGCCCTTCCTCGGCATTGAGGCCGACGTGGTGGATCGCGACGGCAAGCCGCTGCCTCCCAACGTCGGGGGCTTTGCGGTGATTAAGCAGCCCTGGCCCTCCATGATGCGGACGATCTACAAGGATGCCGACCGCTACAAGACCTACTGGAACACGATTCCTGGGTGCTATCTGGCGGGGGACGTCTGCCGGAAGGACGAGGACGGGTACTTCTTCTTCATGGGCCGGGCCGACGACGTGATCAAGGTCGCCGGCAATCGCATTGGAACAGCCGAAGTGGAAAGCGCCCTGGTCAGCCACCACGCGGTAGCCGAGGCGGCCGTAATCGGCAAGCCGCACAAGACGGCCGGCGAGTCCATCAAGGCCTTTGTCATCTTAAAGCAGGGCTTCACCGAATCATCGGAACTGATTGAACTTATGAAGGAACATGTCAAGCACGAACTGGGGAAGATTGCGGTTCCACGGGAAATTGAAATCGTCCCCAGCCTACCTAAAACCCGCTCCGGCAAGATCATGCGGCGGGTGCTGAAGGCCAAGGAACTCGGCCAGAGCCTTGGCGACATCTCGACGCTGGAGGATTGAAGACAGGCATGAGCATTCTCATTGTTGACGACGCGCCGGACAACCTTCTGCTCCTCCAGGCGATTCTGAAGTCGGCGGGGCACGCCGTAGTGCTGACGGCGGAGTCGGCCCGCGAGGCGTTCAGGCACCTCGGCATGGACGGAGCGGATGGGACTTTGGAAAAGTCCCCGGAGGCGGATCTGATCCTCATGGACCTCATGATGCCCGAAATGGACGGCCTCGAAGCCTGCCGCCGGATTAAGGCGGTCGAGCGCCTCCGGGACGTTCCCATCATCATGGTGACCGCCAACACCGACCCCGAAGACCTGCAAGCGGCGTTCGCCGCCGGCGCGATGGACTACATCACCAAGCCGTTGAGGAAAGTGGAGCTGTTGGCCCGCGTGACGTCGGCCTTAAACTTGAAGCGCGAGATGGACGCCCGCAAATCCAGGGAGCGGGAACTCGCGGAGAAAAACCGGGAACTGGAGCAGACCCTCCAGGAGGTCAAAGTCCTGCGCGGCTTCATTCCGATCTGCGCCTCCTGCAAGAAGATCCGCGACGACAAAGGCTACTGGCAGCAGATCGAGACGTACATCCAGGAACGGTCGGAGGCCCTCTTCAGCCACAGCATCTGCAAGGACTGCATGAAAAAGCTGTACCCGGACCTTGCGGAAGAGCCGTAACGCGCGCGGCCCGCAATACCCCCATAGGGGCGTGATTCATCACGCCCCGGATTCATCCCCATCCGTGTAGGGGCGCACAGCGGTGCGCCCATCCCCACCCCGACCGATTCCCATCCCCTGTAGGGGCGAGGTGATCTTCCCCCGATTCCGTGGACACTCAGTTAAGTCCCCGTCGTCGTGGCCTCGAACTCGGCCGGGGAGCGGTAGCCGAGGGTCGAGTGCCGGCGGACGCGATTGTAGAACACCTCGATCCATTCAAAAATATCCTGTGTGGCTTCGGCGCGTGTCATGTAGCGTCGATGATACACGAGCTCCGTTTTGAGCGTATGGAAGAAGCTTTCGACGACGGCATTATCCCAACAGTTGGCCCGCCGACTCATGCTGGCCGTGAGCCCGTGGGTGGCCAGCAGCGCCTGATAGGTGGCGGCGACGTATTGAGCGCCACGGTCGGTGTGGTGCAACACGCCTGGCGTCGGGCGTCGGCGCTCCAGGGCCATGGTGAGTGCGGCGGTGGCCAGGTCCTGGGTCTGGCGGCGGCCCATCCCCCACGCAATGACCCGGCGCGAATAGAGATCGAGCACCACGGCCAGATGCAGCCAGCCCTCGGCCGTCCAGATGGAGGTGATGTCGCCCGCCCACACCCGGTTGGGCGCCGCCACGGCGAACTGGCGATTGAGCGTGTTGGGCGCCACGGGATAGGCCTGCGCGGACTCCGTCGTGGCCCGCCACTTCTTGACCATCTTGGCGCGGATCGCCCCGTCCTGCATGAGCCGTGCGACTCGCATGGCCCCCACGCGCTGGCCCTGGGCCTGCAGCGTGGCGTGGACACGGGGACTCCCGTAGGTGCGCCGCGACTCCGCATGGATCACCCGGATCTCGGCCAGCAGCCGTCGATTCTCCGCCGCGCGACGACTCTCCGGTCGCGCGGCCCACGCATAGTAGCCCGAGGACGAGACGGCCAGCGCCCGGCACATCAGCGTCACCGGGAAGCGGCCAGTATGGGCCTGAATGGCGTGGCATCTCATGGTGTGGGCGTGGCGAAGTACGCCGCCACACTTTTTAAAAAATCCCGCTCCTGCGTCACACGGACCAGGTCCCGCTTCAGCCGGGCTAGCTCCTCTTCATGGGGTTTGCGTCGCCCCTTGCCGGGGAAGGCCGCACTGGGATCGCCGGCAACCTCCTGCTTCCAGCGTCGGAGCAGCTTGGGCAGGATGCCGAGATCCCGGGCGACTTGGGCGGCCGAATGCCCACTGTCCACCACCAGTTGCACGGCCTCGCGCTTGAATGCCTGCGTGAACGTTCGTCGCGATCGACCCATCTGTCCCACCTCCTGGGTGAGCATGCCCCACCCTTTTCGAGGTGTCCACTATTTCGAGGGAAGATCA
>JAUSHW010000037.1 GCA_030648395.1 Nitrospirales bacterium
CCCGCATCGAGAACGTGCCCGAGAGCCTGGTTGGCTGCTGCCGCGATCTGGGGTATCGCGTGACTCCCAGGGGGCCGGACTATCTCTATCGGCGGGATGACCTCGTCGGATTGCACGGGGACCGCTATAAGAGCCGGCGCGTGGACTACAACCATTGCGTGAAACAATCACGTCCAACAGGTCGTCCATTTCGCGATGAAGATGCCGACGCGTGCCTTGCTTTGTATCGGCAGTGGCGGGAAGGGGTGAAGGGGGATGCGTTGTCTGATCTGTCCAGGCACATGGCCGCCGATGCCGAGTCGGCACACTGCGCCGGCATCCGCCATGCCGCCGAGTTAGGGTTGGTCGGGCGCGTTGTGGAAGTGAACGGACACATGGCGGCCTACACGTTCGGCTATCCGCTGAATGCGACAACGTTCTGCATCCTGTTCGAGATCACCGACCGGCAGGTGAAGGGGCTGGGGGCGTACATCTTTCGCGAGTTCTGCCGCGAGCTGGAGCCCTACGAGTTCATCAACACGATGGACGACTCAGGCCTCGACGGCCTCCGCCGCGCCAAGCTCGCCTACCATCCGATCAGATTGGTCGAGTCCTTCATAATCAGCCCAGGCTAGTACCAGGGGTCCCACCACTGAGGGTAGAACGGGTGGAAGGGAAGGCGGCGGGGGGAACTGTACCAGTAGGGATAGTAGGGGCCCGGCCAGGGCATGTAGCGTTGCTCCGGCCAGATTTTGAGCGTGCGGATTTTGAGAGTTGGATAGATGTAGTCCACTTCGTCGATCGGCTGAGTCTTGTGTCCCGTGACCTCCACGATCATGGAGACGGCCGTGCCCTCCGGGATGGTGGCCGGGTCGAGGAATGCTTCCTGGTAGGCCAGGAACCGCCCCTTGGATTGCGGGAGATGCATGATCGGCGCGTCCGCGCCGTCGAGCGGCAGTTGTAAGACTTCGATCTGCGTACCCTCTTTGAGCCGCTTGGCGGCGAGCACTTTCCCGCCCAGAACCATGACGCGCCCTTTGAACTTGTCCGGCTCCGCCTTGAGGGCTTCGAACGGAATGTCCCTGGCGACCTGTGACTCCATCTCCTTGGTCACCAGTTCCGACGTGATGCATCCGGGCAGGACGGGCAGGACGAGTAGGGCGCACAGCAGCCCAACAGCGGCGCCCCGGAGCCGCGAGAAACAGTGGAGTTGTGGGAGCGCCCTCATATCCTATATTATAGCCGAGGGTTCGGACTCTGGGAGGGAAAAACTGGTGGCCAAGGGGTTGGAGCAGGGAATCGAACAGTTTCTGGTCAAAACAGAGCCGTTCTATGCCGAAGTGAACGGCGAGATCGGCCTCTTCAAGGCGGCTGCCGCGTCGAAGATGCCGGTGATGCTGAAGGGGCCGACGGGCTGCGGCAAGACCCGGTTCGTCCAGCACATGGCCTACAAGCTCGGCCGTCCCCTGATCACCGTCGCCTGCCATGAAGACCTCACGGCCTCCGATCTGGTCGGCCGGTTCCTGCTGAAGGGCGAGGAGACAGTCTGGGTGGACGGCCCGTTGACGTTGGGCGTGAAGCACGGCGCGATCGTGTACCTGGACGAGATCGTCGAGGCCCGCAAGGACACGACCGTCATCATCCACCCACTCAGCGACGACCGGCGCCTCCTGCCGATCGAGAAGAAGGGCCAGATGATCGAGGCAGTGGACGACTTCCTGCTCGTCATCTCCTACAACCCTGGCTATCAGAGCGTGCTGAAGGATCTCAAGCAAAGCACCAAGCAGCGCTTCATGGCGATCGAATTCACTTATCCTCCGCGCGACCTGGAGGTCCGCATCATCGAGCGCGAGGCCGGCGTGGACAAGGAGATCGCGGTGGGGCTTGTCACCGTGGGGGAGAAGGTCCGCAACCTCAAGAATCATGGACTGGAAGAAGGCGTCAGCACGCGCCTGCTGATCTACGCGGGCGAGCTGATCGGGCAGGGCGTCAGCCCGACGACGGCCTGCGAGGCGGCGATCATTCGGCCGATCACGGACGATGCCGACATGCAGCGCAGCCTGCGGGAAATCGTGACGGCTGTCTTTTGAGGTGACACGAATGAGTGCCGACGAGCAGAAGAAGCAGCCGAATGAGACTCCGCCGGCGGAGACCGACCAGGCGCTTGATCCGGAGGAAGCGAAGCGGCAGGCCTATCGGAAAAAGAAGCCGGTCGGGCCGATCATGAAGCCGCTGAGCAATGCCGAGCTCGATGATCTGGTCAACGATCCGGAAATCAAGGAGCGCGACCATCTGGCGGATGCGATGCCCAAAGGCCGGGAAGCCGACGACTTCGACGCCTTTTAAGGGGTGGACGGCTCTTTCGGCGCCTGATGCCGCAGCGCGCGCCCCTTCTCGGGCGTGGGATCGGTGACCAGCCCGTACGATTTCCTTCCCTCGTGGTCCTCCGGCAGGTACTCGGTGATCGGCAGACCGTCCTCGCGGACGAACAGCAGGCAGTGGCAGTACTTGTAGATCTGCATCTCGTCGCAGGCACACATCCATCGCCGTAACTTCACCTCGGCTTTTTTGTCCGGGTAGAAATTGCAGGGGCAGAGCGGCCGGCCGAACTCGTCCACGTGGGCGGCCAAACCCTTGACCACCGCCTCCGTCACGGCCGGAGTGGGGTGCATGGCCGTGCCGGATTTCTCCGCAAAGCCCTTCACGAATTTTTCTATTTTGATGAGGCTCTTCTCGCTGGGCTCGGGCATGGCGCATTCTAAGCGTGAACCCCGGATGAGTCAATTCTGTTCGCGGAATCCCTGTGCTATAATCGCGCCCTCTTATGACGCCCGAAAGCCTCACCGATAAATTGACCGCCCTGCTGGCCGAGGATCTGGATCGGGAGGCCGCGGCGGGCCTCGCCGGACGGCTGGCCGGTTCGGGCCAGGGCCCGGCCGTCCTCGAGTTGCTTACCGAACTGCGTGAGAACTCCCGCAAGGCGGCGGCTGCTGCCGCCGAGGCGCTTCCACAGGCGCTGGATATCCTGTCCGCCGGTGAGCTGGTCGCCTGGATCGATCTGGTCGTGACGCTGAGCGCGCGGTCCGGGGCTGTCGCGCTGAAGGTGTGCCGGGATGGCCCCTCTGTGCTGCGCGAATTGCCCGCGCCTTCCCGCGCGGCGGTGCTGGCCATGACACTGGAGCTGGCCGAGCAGGACGCACCCATGGCCTTCGAAGGGTTGGTGCGGGCCGGAGGGGTGATCGCGGCGGCAGGGGCCGAGGCCTTGCCGGCGTGGGCGCAGACCGGGGCCGACCTCACCAAGTGGGACGGCGTGCTGGGGATCGAGTATTTCCGGAGGGGCCCGGAGATCCTGCGCGTGCTGTCCGTTGAAGACCTCAAACCCTGGGCCGGCGTCAGCGCCAAGCTGGTCACGCCCAACAGTCTGGGGAAGCCCGATTACATGGCGGCGCTGGCCTTCTTCCGGGCGAGCCCGGCGCTGCTGGGGGATCTCGCCTCGCCGGCGGTGCGCCGGCGGGTGCTCTCGTTGACCAACACGTTGGCGGATCGCTCCCCCGAGCAGGCCATCGCGTTTCTGGGAGAATCGCCTGGTCTGCTGCGGCTGATCCGGGATGTGGGCTGGCAGGAGCGGGTGCTCCAGTACGGCGCCCTGGTGGCGGAGCAGGACGCGGCGGCGGCGCTGGAATATATGAGGAGGGCGCCGGAAGTGATCGAACTGGCGGACCCTGACGCCCCGGCTCTCGCGGATCGGTTCGATACGTGGTATCGCGGCGGCATGGAGGCGCTGGCCTACAATCCCGAGGCGGCGCGCGCCTACTTTGCGATTGAGACCAGGAAGGCGCTGG
>JAUSHW010000039.1 GCA_030648395.1 Nitrospirales bacterium
TTTCAGCGAGGTGAGCCAGCTTCGCCAGCTCGCGATCCGATTCCTCCTGCATCTGCTTGAGGAAAACGGTGTTGACCGGAAACTCCCGATCCAGGCCGGGCGGCCCTTCCAGCACGTTCAGAATGAGCATCCTGGCATGCAGCGCCGTCACCAGGCCGGCCCCGTACGCGTAGGCCAGTTCGGCAGGGGCCGAGAAATCAGTCGCCAACAGAACCCGCCTGTCTTCCGAACTGTCCATGGTGTTCCCCTCTGCCTCCTACGCCCTAGCAAGGGAATGAGCAAGGGGAATGCCATCGCGTCCCTCTCGATCTGATGCTGGAAATCACTGATTGAAAAGGCCTTGCGGTGTAAACCAGGCCGACAGCCGGTGTTCACGCAGAGACATTCCGCGACAGGATGATGCCGCGCGCATGTGGAGAAAGGCAACATTGACTTGCCGTGGTGTTTTGGCCAAACTTGGGTCTATGGAAATTCCATTGGTATCAGTGGCGGCAATCAAGGTGCGCGACCGGGGCGTCGCCAAGAAGGTCGGCGCGCGGGACTTCGCGCTCGAAGACGGCGATCGGGTCATCCTGGAGATGAACGAGGAAGTGACCTACGGCGTGGTGTATGGGCGGCCGCAGCGCATGCCGTTCGTCCCGCCCATGCGCGACATGAAGACGATCATCCGCAAGGCGAATCCTGCGGACCTCCAGGCCATCGCCCGGCAGGAGCGGCTGGCCGGCGAGGCCATGGCCTACTGGTGCGATCTCATTGGCATGCACCGCATCCCCATGAAAGCGATCGAAGTTGTCCCCTCCTTCGACCATCCGAAAGTCACGTTCATGTTCACCGCCAACGAACGCGTGGACTTTCGTGTGATCGTCAAAGAGCTCGCGGGCCGGTTCCGCGCCCGCATCCAGATGCAGCAGGTCGGCGCCAGGGACGAAGCCAAGCACCTTGGCGGGCTCGGACTCTGCGGCCTCGTCCTGTGCTGTGCCAGCTTCCTCACGGAATTCAAGCCCATTACCATGAAGATGGTCAGAGTCCAGGGCCTCCCCTTGGACGACGACAAGCTGCTCGGCCTCTGCGGACGTCTCAAGTGCTGCCTGGCTTACGAGTATGAGGAAGGGCAGCGGCCGTTGCCCTCGCACCGCTCAGCAGACAGTCCCGTGCTGATCCAGCCCGAGCGCCTCCCCGTCACGAACTGACCGCTCCTTAGATTCCCCAGCCCCCACTTAAATGGATGTTTGTCCCCGTCACGTACCGCGCTTCTTCGGAGAGCAGGAATCGCACCGCCGATACGGCGTCCTGCAGCTCGCCGATGTAGCCGGCCGGGATTTTTTTCGCCATGGCCGCCAGTTCCGCCTCCGGCGCGCTCCCCGAGTTGATGAAGCCCGGCGAGAGTGCGTTAACCGTGATGCCGTGCGGCGCCAGCGCCTTGGCCAGCGTGCGCGTCAGGATGAGGACGCCGGCCTTGGCGATGTAATGGGCCGTCACCTCAGTCTGCGCCACCATCTGGTCGGCGTTGGCCATGGAAAAATTGATGATGCGGCCGGACTTCCTGGCCTTCATCGCCGGGGCCAGGGCCTTGCTCATGTAAAACACGGCGTGCAGGTTGTGGGCGAACATCTCGTTCCACCCGGCCGGCGTCTCCTCCAGGATGTTGACCCGGTGATACGGGCCGGCGCAGTTGATGAGCGCCTCCACCGGGCCGAACTCCCGCTCGACTTTCCCCGCGAAGGCCTCCGCCGCCGCCGGATCCGACACGTCGCACCGCTCGGCCATCGCGCGCCGGCCGTGCTTCTGGATGAGCGCGGCGGCGTCGGCCGCAGCCGCGTCGGCGGTCCGGTAACAAAACGCGATGTCCCAGCCCGCCTGCGCCAGATCCAGCCCGACCGCACAGCCGATCCCCTTCGCCCCGCCCGTGATCAACGCGACTTTGGCCATCGCACCCTCCCTCTGAACCGCCGAACCGTCCTGGCCTTATAGCACTCCCGACAGACTCTGGCAATCTTTCCGGCCCTGCATTTTCAATTGACTTTCAGCGCCTGCAAATTGCACCATACCGCTCCATGAGCAACGCCACCAAGCTCCGCAAGCTGATGCAGCGGCCCGGGATCGTCAGGACGGTCGGGGCCCACGACGCGCTCAGCGCCAAGATGATCGAGCAGGCCGGCTTCGACGCGATCTGGGCCTCCGGGTTCGGCATCTCGGCCTCCCTCAAGTGCATCCCAGACGGCAGCTTCCTCACCATGACCGAGCAGCTGGACGCGACCCGGAACATGGTCGAGGCCGCGGGCATTCCCGTGATCGCGGACTGCGACACCGGCTTCGGCAACGCGCTGAACGTCATGCGGATGGTCCAGGACTATGAAAAAGCCGGCATCGCCGGCATCTGCATCGAGGACAATGTCTTCCCCAAGCGCTGCTCGTTTTACGCCGGCGCCAGGCGGGACCTGGTCTCCGCGGACGAGCACGCCGGCAAGGTCCGCGCGGCCAAGTCCGCGCAATCCTCGCCCGACTTTCTCGTCATCGCCCGCACCGAGGCGCTGATCGCCGGTTGGGGCCGGGACGAGGCCCTGAAGCGCGCCGAGGCCTACGCCGACGCCGGCGCCGACGCCGTGCTCATCCATTCCAAGTCGCCCACGTTCGACGAGCTGCGCGCCGTCTCGCAGCAATGGTCCGGACGCGTCCCGCTGGTCGTGGTCCCGACCATCTTCGGCGCCGTCACAGCGGAGGAGCTCGAACGACACAACTTCAAGATCGTCATCTTCGCCAACCAGGTCATCCGCACCGCCATCAAGGCCATGCGCGACACTCTGGACGTTCTGAAAAAAGAGGGCCGCGCCGAAGCCGTCGGGGACCGGATGGTCGCGCTCCAGGAGGTCTACGATCTGGTCGGCGTGACCCAGATGGAGGAGGACGAGCGCCGGTTCCTCCCGGCAGGCGCCGAGAAGGTCACGGCCATCATCCCCGCTGCCGGATTCGAAAAGCAGCTCCTGCCGCTCACGCAGGACAAGCCCAAGTGCCTGCTGGACATCAAAGGAAAAACGATCCTGGAGCGTCAGGTGGCGACCCTCAACGAGGTCAACATCAAGAACATCGCCGTCGTGCGGGGCTACCAGAAGGACAAGATCACGCTGTCCAACCTGCGGTATTACGATAACGACCGGTACGAGGAGACCGGCGAACTCGCCTCCATTTTCTGCGCCGAGGCCGAACTGACGGGCCGCTGCCTCCTGCTCTATTCCGATATCATTTTCGAAACCGGCATCCTGCACAAGCTGCTGAAAAGCCCTGCCGACATCACGATCGTGGTGGATCAGGCCTGGGCGGACCAGCGCGCGCTGCCGCGCCCGCACGTCAATCCCGACCTCGTCGTGATGGACGTGCCGCCGACCGCAGGCTACCGGTTCGTTCCCCTGGACGGACCCGGTCGGCTGGTGAGGATCGGCCAGCATCTGGACCCGAAGCAGGCGCACGGCGAGTTCATCGGCTTGGCCATGTTCTCCGAACGGGGGACCGCTCTGCTGAAGTCCGCGTATCACGCCGTCTCCTCGCAACCCGCCGCCCCCTTCCACGAAGCGCCCTCTCTCCAGAAGGCCTCGCTGACCGACATGCTTCAGGAGCTGGTCACGCGCGGGCACGACGTCTCCTGCCTCACCATTTATAAAGGATGGATGGAGGTGGACACCTTCGAGGACTACCAGCAAGCCTGGGCGGATATAAAGAGGTAGGGATTTACTTCGGGCGCAGGTCTGGGAAGAAGGCGGCCAGCCGCATCGCAAGTCCCATGTCGCCCGCGATCTTCAACCGCCCGTTAAGCAACGCCGACACGCCGCTCAGCTTCCCCTCAAGAATCGCGACGCAATCCTCCCCCGCCATTGACAGCGTGACGTTCGGGGACGGGTGGGCGCCGTCGCAGACCCGGCAGGACCGGTCGGCTACGTGGAGCTGATACTGCCCGCCTTCCCCGCCCGACAAATCGAATTGATAGACGGCGTTCACGCCGTCCGCCGCGTCAGGGCGGAAGCGGGACGGCAGCGCCTCGAAGAACTCACGGATGGTGGGGAGGCTCATTTGACAAGCTTCTTTCTGCTGTGCGAAAAGACAGGCGTGAATGAGACGTCAGCCTGCCCCAAGTGCGGACAGCCGACCGTTCCGGTGACCCGGGACGGAGCCGTCACCCCCGTCTGCTCGATCTGCGACACGCCCGACCGGGTCTGCACCTGGTGCAAGGTGCCGATGACCAAGCGGCTGGTGGCCGACGGGAAATTCCTGCACTACCTCTGCCCAAAGTGCGTGTTCCAGCACACGTCCAAGTACGCCGCAAAGTAACCCCGTTCACTTCAGCGCGCGCGTCGCCTCCAGCAGCAGTAGAAGCAGCGCCATCCCGCCTAAAAACGGGACCACCGAATAGCCCAGCACGTGGATCAGCAGGCGCCGCCCTGTCCATTCCGGGTAACGCACCTGCAGTTCCCGATACACGAACTCGTACGCCAGTATCAGCAGGCTCAACGCGAGGACGAAGGTTCGCATCGTCCTGCCCCAGGTATATTGGCCGCTCAGGATAAAATCCAGCGTGAAGAACCCGCCGATCGCGTTGACGATCGGCACC
>JAUSHW010000052.1 GCA_030648395.1 Nitrospirales bacterium
CGGGGCTGCCTGGTTCGCGGCTCCTGTCGCGATGGCTCTGCGTCTCCACCAGGGCAGGCTGAACGTGTGGACGCTGCTGAAGAATAGTATGCTCCTGGCCATGGTGGCAGTCCTTACATTTTTTGCCGGCACCCCGTTCGCGCTGGTCGAACCCGAACTGGTCAAGCGCGATCTTGGTGGGCATTTTCAAACCGCGCAACAAGGATATCCCGGTATGGAAGGCGTCACGACTTGGGGCATGTATCTCGGCGATGCCCTGCCGCAGGCCCTCTCTTTCGCCATCCTTGCGCTGGCGGTCCTCGGCCTGGCGGGATTGGTCGTGTCGGACTGGCGGAGCACGGTTGTCGCGGTAACCCCTGCTGCAGCATACGCAGTTCCGACATTTGCCGCGACATTAGCCCAGTTCGGCTTTGTGCTGCCGCTGCTGCCGACTGTCTGCCTTTGTGCGGGCAAGGGTTTTGAAGTCATGCGGTCCTCTCTGCCGTGGTCGGCGGGGCAACGGCTTGCCGTCCCAGGCGTGTTGATGCTGGCCTTTGTGAGCACTCCGCTCCTGACGTCCCTTTGTGACCAGGTGCGAGTGCAACGCCCCACGATGCAGGACGTGACGGCGGAGTGGATTCGTGAACACGTTCCGACCGGCGCGCGTATTTTGGGGACTGCCACCGGGATGTCCCTGCCGCTCACGCCTGCGCGGCTCTCCGAGTTGCTGGCTGAGGCGACCAGCGACCGTCCGGCCGGCGGCGCCCGCATCCGCTTTCTGCAAAGAATCTCGCCGCCGGGATCGGGTTATTTTTTTTATGATATGCAGGGATACGTGCCGAAGTCCCAAACGGGGATCCCACAGCTCATGGAGTATGATCCGGAATGGATAACTGCACACGGCTTTCAGTATGTCGTGGAGAGTGAATGGAAGATGAAACGGTTTTTCAGGGCACCCGAGCGGTATCCGCTGCCTTTTCAATTTCAGCGGTGGCTGGCGGATAAGGGAGAACTGGTATTTACCACGCACCCGGGTTCGCGCGGGTGGGTGGACTGGAGGGACAACCCCATGCGCCTGAGGGAAATTGAGCCATGGTGCGGGGTGTCGGGGGGCGAGTTCAGGGTCTACCGGATTAAATAGGGGAATGGATCGCGTGGATACCCAGGTTTGCCCCGCCTCTATTGCACCCCAGCTCGCGGTCATGATACCGGCTTGGAACGAGAAGGAAAACCTCGACCTGTTGCTTCCGGCACTCAAGGAAGTGCTTGCCGGGATGGGAGTCACGGCGGAAATCGTTGTGATCGATGGAGGGTCTGGAGACGGAACCCGTGAAGCCGCCGAGAAGCGGGGGGCACGCGTGATCCTTCAGACAGAACCAGGGTACGGTGGGGCACTCCGGGCTGGTTTTGCCGCCACCACGGCAGCATATATTGTGACCATGGATGCCGACCTGTCACACCGGCCGGTCTTCCTGGAAGAATTCTGGCGACGGCGGGATGAGGCCGAGGTTTTGATCGCATCGCGATATGTGGCCGGGGGGCGGGCCGATATGGGGTGGCTCCGGAGGCTGCTGAGCCATATCCTGAACAAAACCTACGGCCGGGTGCTGTCATTGCCGATACGCGATTTGTCCAGCGGGTTCCGAATGTATCGCCGCGAAGTGTTTGCGGGGCTGTCGCTGTCCGCACAGGACTTCGACATTTTGGAGGAGATACTGATTCGCGTGCATGCAGAAGGGTGGCGTATCCTTGAGGTGCCCTTCCAGTACATGGCTCGTGGATCGGGGCGTTCGCACGCGAAGCTCTTCAAGTTCGGCCTGGCGCTTTTGAAGACGCTGCTCCGGATGTGGAGGCTGCGGAACTCCGTGGAGTCGGCCGATTACGACTACCGCGCGTTCGATAGTCCGATTTGGTTGCAACGGTACTGGCAGCGAACGCGGCATCGGATCATCCTCGGCTACCTGGACGGCCGGAAGGATGTGCTGGACATTGGCTGCGGGTCCAGCCGGATTATTGTGGATCTGCGCGATGCGGTCGGACTGGACATCCTCCAGAACAAGTTGCGCTGGCTGAAGCCGCGCCACCGTCTGTTGGTTGGAGCGAGTTGCGACCGCCTCCCGTTCCCAAACGAGAGTTTTTCCGCGGTCATTCATTCGGAAGTGATCGAGCATGTTCCTGATTCGCCGGAGATCTGGACGGAGATGTGGCGTGTGCTCCGTCCGGGAGGCATCCTGATCGTGGGAACGCCGGACTATGGGCGATGGCTCTGGTGGGTATTGGAGTGGATCTACGGCAAAGTGCTTCCCGGGGCTTACGCCCACGAACACATCACGCACTTCACCCGAGCGGATTTGGCGGAGCGGCTTCGATCCGGCGGCTATGAGATTCTGGACTGCCGGTATGTGGGATTTTGCGAGATGATCTTCAAGGTGCGCAAACCACCGATTCACGATCCGTCCCGCGCGTGATGCGGATCGGCGTGGATGGCCGCGAACTGGCCGGCGGCGTGCGAACCGGGATCGGCCGCTACCTGGTCGAGGTGTTGCGCGCGGCGTCTCATGCCGGTCTCGAGTGCCTCGTTTACGGCGACGCCAGGACGAGGCTCCCGGTCACGTTGCCGGGAGTGAGTCTTCACCGTCTGAACGCAGGCCTGACCCTGTGGGTGGATCAGGTCGGCCTGCCGCGTCGTCTGGTGCAAGATCGGATTGCGGTCTTTCTGTCGCCCTATTTCAAGGGTCCCCTGTGCGCGCCTTGCCCGGTGGTGGTCACGGTCCATGACCTCATGTTTATTCGCTACCCGGGACGTCGGCGCCCTCTGTATGATCTCGTCATGACCAGTCTGGCAAGAGTCTATGCCGGTCGGGCCGCCGCCGTCATTACGGATTCGGAGTATTCCAAACGGTCCATTGTCGCGATGCTCGGCGTGAGCGATGCCAAGGTGACCGTCATCCCGGTCGCGCTCGGCGCGGAATTCAAACCGGAACCCCTGACCGATGCGGTGAGACTGCAGTATGGGATCGTTCCACCGTACATCCTCTCTGTCGGGAACTTTCTTCCCCACAAAAACGTCCCGCGGCTGATTCAGGCGTATGCCGGTCTCGGCAGGGAGCTCAAGGACACGCACCAACTGGTTCTTGCCGGAGGGAAGCGGGAGCACCGGAATGACCATGAATGCCTGGCCGCACGCCTGGGCGTGGCCGATCGTGTTCTCTTTCCTGGATTTATCGATGATGAGAATTTACCTGCAATTTACAGTGGATGCGCGTTATTTATTCTTCCATCACTTGAGGAAGGGTTTGGACTTCCAGCATTGGAGGCAATGGCTTGCGGCGCGCCGGTCGTGGCGTCGAATCGGGCGGCGATTCCGGAAGTGGTGGGCGATGCGGCCGTTCTTTTTGACCCTGAAAGTGTCTCTTCGATCGCGGAGGCGATGACCATGGCGCTCTCGCAACAGGACGTGCGTGAGCGTATGCGGCGGCAGGGATTCGCACGAGCCGGGGCGTTCACGCTTGAGCGGACCGCCGGGCGCGTCGTGGCATTGCTGCGCGAGGTGGGGCTCAGACGATGACCGGGTTCGATTCCCTTGACCTCCCGGCTGCTCCGTCGTACTGTTCTCGTGAGAAATCCCCTAGGCTTGCTTGCGTATGAAGGACCAGTTGCAAGATGTCCGTGACGTTCCCGCCAACTCGGCTGCGCCCTCCCTCTGCCCATGCGGAGCCTCTTCGGTCTCGGCGATGGGTGTCTGTGGGAGGAGCGCGCTCCTTCGGTGCCGGGTGTGCGAGCTGGTGGTCAGGGCCCGCATGCCTCTCCAGGAGGAACTGGACGCGCGCTACTGTGGTGAGTACTGGGCGCGTTTTCAGGCCGAACAGACTGGACCGGCTCGGGACAATGTCCATGCGCATGTACTGAATTGGTTGGCGCAGGCGCATCCCGAACCCGGGACGGTCGTGGATGTGGGTTGCGGGGCGGGGGCATTTCTCGCCCGCTGCCGGGAGCGGGAGTGGCGGGGCGTGGGCGTTGACCCATCCCCTTCGGCGGTCGCGTATGCCACCGCCATGGGGCTGGAGGCCTATGTGAGATCCTGGCCCTCGTCGCTCTTGGAGAGTGAGACGGTGGATGCCGTGACCTTTATCAATGTGCTGGACCACCTGCGGGATCCCTTCAAGGCCCTTCTAGAAGCCTGGCGTGTGTTGCGTCCGGGCGGCCTGCTGTACATTCGGGTGCCGAACGGCGCGCTTCACACCAGGCTCATGGCCCCGTTGTCGGTGATTGGGTTCGGCAACCTCTCCGTCGTCCACCTCTATGGGTTCAGCCGCGCGGCGTTCCGGTTCCATCTGCCGCGTCTGGGGTTCGCCGTGCGCGCTGTGCGCACCGCGCCTCCCAGCCAGGGCGATGCCTATGGCGCGGGGGACGGATCGGGGGGCGCTGTTTTCAGGCGGTTCCTGAAGAAAGCCGATCAGTCGCTCTACGCCGTTCTGGCCTGGTCCGGGTTGGATCGATTGCCCCTGGGGCCGTCCATCGAAGTCATGGCTGTCAAAGTTCCCTTAGGAACTGGACGAGGACGATAGGATGTGTGGAATTTGCGGGTTTGCGGGGTTTCGGGACGATGAGCGGCTGAGCCGGATGATCACGAGCCTCGTTCATCGAGGGCCGGATGACGAAGGCCGGCACGTGGAAGAGGCAGTCAGCCTTGGCATGCGCCGGCTCAGCGTGATTGACGTGGCCGGAGGGCGCCAGCCGATCTGGAACGAAACCCGCACCGTCTGCGTGGTCATGAACGGCGAAATCTATAACTTCCAGGAACTGCGTGATCGCCTGATTGCCCAGGGGCACCGGTTTGAGACCAAGTCGGATACCGAAGTGCTGGTGCATCTGTATGAGGAGTTCGGCGACGCCTGTGTCGAGCACCTGCGCGGCATGTTCGCGTTCGCGATCTGGGACCGTGAGAAGCAGGTCTTGTTGCTTGTCAGAGATCGGCTCGGGATCAAGCCCTTGTTCTATGCCCTGCAGGACGGACGATTGTGGTTTGCCTCGGAAATCAAAGCCCTGCTGGCTGGTGGGGTCGAGGGAGCGCTGGACGCTCAAGCTCTCGCGCAGTTCCTGACGTTTCTGTATGTGCCGTCTCCCTCGACGATATATGAGAGTATCCACCAGTTGCCGCCTGGCCATACCCTGACCTTTACGCGCGGCCAACTGAGCCTGCGTCGGTATTGGACGCTCAAGCCTGATCCTGAGGCGGCCGTGCTCAGCGGAGAGGAGGCCGAGGAGCGGCTGCTGGCGCTTTTGAAGGAAACGGTCAGGCTCCACCTGATCAGCGATGTCCCGCTCGGCGTGTTTCTCTCAGGAGGCATTGACTCCAGCACGGTGGTGGCCATGATGCGGGCTGTGTCGGACGGGCCGATCAGAACCTTCACAATCGGGTATGGTCCAGAAGACGAGTCGTATAATGAGCTGACCTATGCGCGCGAGGTCGCACATCGGTTTGGCACGGTCCACCACGAGGAAATCGTGAAGCCGGACGCGGTTGATCTGCTGCCGCGCATCATCCGGGCCTTTGATGAGCCGTTCGCCGATTCCTCCGCCATCCCGAACTATCTCATCTCGCAGGTCGCCCGGCGGTCCGTGACGGTGGCGCTGGCCGGTCACGGAGGGGACGAGCTGTTCGGCGGATACCCCCGATACCTGGGCCAGCAATTCGGTGCGTCCTACGATCGTCTGCCGGTCGGTTTTCGTCGTGGCCTGGCTGCGGCCAGCCGATGGATCCCGGAGTCCGCACAGTCCGGTAATTGGCCGGGAAGGGTTCGCCGGTTTTTGCAGGCCGGCGGCTCTCCTCCGGATGAGCGTTATCTGCGCTGGATCACGTTCCTTCCGCAGGAGTGGGGCGAGGGTCTGTTCACGCCGGAGTTTCGCGCCCGGTCCGGCACGGACAAGTCTGCGGAGGCGTATTATCGTCTGTACCGGGACTGGCCGTCCTCCGATCCGGCCGAGCGGGCGATGGCCGTTGATATTCAGACCTACCTGCCGGATGATCTGCTGGCGATGGGGGACCGCATGAGCATGGCGCATTCACTGGAGGTCCGGGTGCCGTTTTGCGATCATGTGCTGGCCCAGTTTGCGATGGGTCTTTCCGCACGCGAGCGGTTCCGCCACCGGCGCTTGAAGTCGTTTTTGAAGCGGACGCTGCGCACGTCCCTGCCGGAGCATCTCCTGCACCGCCCCAAGCAAGGGTTTATGGTGCCGTTGGCGCGGTGGTTCAATCACGATCTGAAAGCGATGGTTCGGGAACTGCTCTCCGAGGAGGCCGTTGGTCGGCGCGGCTATGTCCGGTATCCCTACGTCCGCTGGTTGCTGGCTGAACATGAGTCGGGCCGTCGGAACTGTACCGATCAGATTTTCGCGCTCCTGGCGCTGGAAATCTGGCAGCGGACGTGCGTGGAGAGTCACCCGGTGTGAAGATCCTGTTCGTGGCCGAAGTATCCATCGCGCAGGTCATCGGTGGGGCGGAGAGAGTCCTGCGCGAGCAGGCGCTGGGTCTTGCGTCCCGCGGGCATGCGGTCCGCGTACTGACGCGGGCGGGTGAGCAGGATCGGGAGTCGCGGGTTGTCGTCGAAGGGGTGGAGGAGAGCCGCTATCCCGTGGACCGGCGGACCGCGGTATCGTTTTTCCTGTCGTCGGCGCGCAATGCCAGGCGGGCCGTTCAATCGCTCGCGCATGAGAGCCGGCCCGATGTCCTGCTCATCCATCAGGCGCTGCCGGGCTTGGCCGTGTCCGGTTGCCTTCCAGGAGTTCCCTCTGTGTATACGTGTCTGTCGCTCGCGCACGAGGAATTTGATACCAGGAACCGGCCGCCGGCTGGCATGGGGGGAGCGCTGTGGCATCGCTGCCAGTCTCTCGCCAGGCGGACCATCGAGCGGGTCGCGCTGACGCGTGCCCGGCGTGTCATCGTGTTGAGCGATTTTATGAGACGGCGCATTGCCGAGTGCCATCGGGTCGCGGCCGAGCGTATGCTCCTGGTCCCGGCCGGGGTGGATACGAGAATTTTTTCGCCGATTCCGGATTACCGATCATCCCGTCCCGCGCTTGGACTGACACGCGAACAGTTCGTCCTGCTTACAGTCCGCAACCTGGTTCCCCGCATGGGCCTTGATACCCTGCTCCGCGCGATGGTTCGCGTGAGGCAGACGATCCCGCATGTCCAGTTGCTGATCGGAGGATGTGGTCCTCTCCGGGCTGAACTGGAAGCGCAGGTCAAGGCGTTGGGTCTGGAGGGGTGCGTCAGGTTCCTCGGGTTCGTGCCGGAGGACGCCTTGCCGGATTATTACCGGGCGGCTGATTTGTTCGTGCTGCCGACGGCCCAGCTCGAAGGCTTTGGGCTGGTCACGATCGAAGCGCTGGCCTCGGGGACCCCGGTCCTCGGAACGCCGGTCGGGGCGACCGATGAGATTCTGGGCCGGCTGGATGCGTCCCTGTTGACGGCGGGGCCTGATGCGGAGTCGATGGCAACGGGGATCGAAGCCCTGCACCGGCGATTTACGGCCGACCCTGAGGCTCGCGCGCGGCTCGCCGAGGCCGGGCGCGCCCTTGTGCTGCGCGACTACACGTGGAGCCACCATTGCGAGCAGATGGAGGCGGCCCTGCAGCAGGCCGTCGGTGGTCGTCAGGTCCCTCGTGCCGGTGGTTGATCATTCTAATCGGGACGGTCGCAGGATCGTCTTCCATGTGATCACGCAAATGGATCGGGGCGGCTCGGCCCGGAACACCTTTTTGACGGTCATGGGGCATGATCGGGACCGGTTCCGGGTCGGTCTGGTCTATGGGCGGTCTACGGAAAGGTCTGAGGCGGATATGGCCCAGCTCGCGGTGGACTTGCATGCGCTTCGCCAGGCAGGGGTGGTGCTGTTTGAAGTGCCGTGCCTGGTTCGTGAGATCAGCCTGCTCCAGGACGCACGTGCGACGCTGGCGCTGTGGCGTGTCTTCCGATGCAAACGGCCGGACATCGTGCATACGCACACGTCCAAGGCGGGCGCGCTAGGCCGCGTCGCCGCCTGGCTCTCAGGCGTCCCGGTCGTTATTCATACCCCGCACGGACACATTTTTTACGGCTATTACGGGCGGGTGATGAGCGGGATCATTCGCCTGGTCGAGCGTACGCTGGCGCGAGTCACCGGTCGGATCATCACGCTCACCGATCGTGGGGCGCAGGAGCACGTGCAGTATCGCATCGCCGCTCCGGACAAGTTCGTGACGATCCCGAGCGGGATTGTGCTGTCGATGTTCCGATCAATCCAGGCAGATCCGGCAGTGAAGCGGAAGGAACTGGGGCTCCCGACGGAAGGGCCGGTCATCGGGACGGTCGGCCGGTTGGTCCCGATTAAGGGCCACGAGTGGCTGCTCAAGGCCGCTCCGCGGGTGCTTGCCGAATTTCCGCACGCGACATTCGTCTTTCTCGGAGAAGGACCGCTCTTGGGCCAGCTCCAGCAGTTGGCCTCCGGGCTTGGAATCAGCAGCCACGTGATGTTCATGGGCACGCGGCAGGATGTCCCGGAGTGTCTCGCGGCGTTCGATGTGTTCGCGTTTCCCTCCCTGAATGAGGGCATGGGGCGCGCTTTGATTGAGGCGATGGCGGTGGGTTTGCCGGCCGTCGCCACCCGCGTCGGCGGGATTCCCGACGTTGTCGCGGATGGGGAAACCGGCTTGCTGGTACCGGCCCGGGATGAGGCTGCCCTGGCCGATGCGTTGTTGAAGTTGCTCCGAGACCCTGCGCGGCGGCAGGCGTATGGGCAAGCCGCCCGTCGAAGCATGGACGAGCGGTTTGACGTCAGCGCGATGGTGAGGGCCATTGACCGTCTCTATGATGTGGTGTGGCATGAGAAGCATCCGTCGGCCGACTGAGCAAGTAGAGGCCGCGATGGTTGTGCTGCTGGCCCTGCTGCTCTGGGCGCCCGACGGCACGGCGGGGACCGACGGGCCGGTCTGGTCCCCGGTGGTCACGGCATTTCACGTTCACAGTAAGGTGAGTGAGTCAGGGGAGACGTTTGACCAGCTTGCCGTCGAGGCGAAGGCGTCCGGCATCGACGCCATTATTTTCTCCGACAACTTTCTGCTCCACTATGAATACGGACTGTTTCCCCTTCGTGGCGTGATCCGGCGGACGGTTGATCTGCCCTCGCTCCTGACTATCGGGGTTGACCGATACCTTGCCGAGATGCGAGAGGCCGGCCTCCGCCACCCCGATGTCATGCTCATTCCCGGCGTGGAAGTCGTGCCACACTATTACTGGACGGGCTCGATTTTCAGCAAAGACCTGACCATGCACGACGCGCAGAAAAATGTGCTGGTTCTGGGATTGCCCCGCGCGGATGACTATGACCGGATGCCGGCCGCGGGAAACCACGCATCCTACGAGTATGGGTGGAATACCGTCGTTTTGCTCTGGCCGATCTTGCTGGTTCCGCCGGCGATCTGGCTGATCAACCGCCGGGTGGAGCGCAGACTAGGAACTGGGTGGACGTTCATGGTTGTGCGCGAGCGGCGGCCGCTTCCAGGGGTCGCCCTGCTCGCGTTGGTCGTTCTTCTCCTGATCAACAACTACCCGTTCGGGACGCCGCTTTATGATACGTATAGCGACGAAAACGGACTGCGTCCGCACCAAGGCCTGATCGACTACGTTCAGAAAAGAGGAGG
>JAUSHW010000062.1 GCA_030648395.1 Nitrospirales bacterium
GGCCATTAGCGCTGGTGGTGACCTTCCGTACGACCGAAACGCCGAAGAAACAATGATTCGGCATTTCGTGCGATCCGCTGCACCGTACGTCACGCATGTTCCCGCCACTCGGCTTGAGTGGCTTGCTTTGGCCCAGCACCACGGCATGTTTACTCGACTGCTCGACTGGAGCGAAAGCCTTCTCGTCGCCGCTTACTTTGCTGTCGAAGACGCACGGAACCAGCCGCAACCGCCGATGATCTACGCAATCAAAGACGTTCCCTTGGCCCCTGCCGAAAAACACGATGATCTCGACGCCCTGGACGACGTCATGATGTATTACCCGCCGCATATTAGCCCGCGAATACCTGCGCAAACTGGTCTGTTCACAGTACACAAGAATCCCGACAAGCCTTTCAGGCCGCAGAATGTTGTCAGAATTACGATCGGCCGTAGCCCGTTGACGCTAAAGCTGAACTTGAATGCATGCGGAGTGCACAAGGGTTCGTTGTTCCCGGACATCAATGGCCTCGCCGAATATCAGTCGTGGCTTTATAAGTGGGGCGAGCACATGAAGTATGGAGACGATGTCAGCTGACAGCCGGTTGGTGAGCGACGCTTGCGCTTCGCCGCTGCGCGCTCGCTTCAGCGCGCCACAACCGGGACGTTAGAGCGCATAAAGGAGGGAGCAATGGTTTGGCTGGCAGTGCTCATCATCGTTGTAGGTGCTTTCATCGCGTTCATGATCATCCAAGTGCCGCACCGAATGATGCGTCTTATGGGCGAGGCGGAAACGCGCAAGAAGCGAATTGCGGATCTGGACGCACGCCTTGCGCGGTTGAGTGAGATGCGTACCCAGGCTCGTCTGCTATTCGACGGTGTGATGCGCCGAGGCGACGCTGCGCTCCAGCATGATGAAATTGAGGCGCTTACTGAAATGCGTGCGGCATGTGAGGTGCTATTGGCTGGACTACATGAAGAGAGCCCGATACTCGAGCGGTACTTCCAGAACCACATCGCCGTCTCAGACTTCGTCCTAGGTGGACATGATGGCAAGTCTGGCCTGTCTGAAGTGCTACAGGCGGCCCTGAGCGAACTCGATCGATCTCAAGCTGCCGAGCATTCTACGCATCCTATAGCGCTAATGGAACGAAGGTTAGCCACTGGCCGAGGCACGTCGTGATTTGGAGTTTCATGCAACTGCGCTCGCTCGGCGCCGGTGAGCCGCGGCGTTAGACGGCGAGGATAGCTTCGTCAGCGAAGAGACTCACCGATGTCAGTTTGGCCAAGAGCAGAGTTTGAGGGTTATGTGTTGTAATCATAGATGACAACCTTGCGCGCGTGAAGGAACGCCGACCAGTTCTGAAGCCCCCTCACCCTAACCCTCTCCCGGGGAACCCGTTGCTCCCCTATTGCAACGGGCCACTCAACGGGTCATGGGCGAGGGTTGTTACGCGCGCCGAACCCGGATGAACCCTTCCTCGATGGCGGCCTTGAGCAGTTGGGCGGCGTTTGAGACACGCAACTTTTTCATCATGTTGGCGCGGTGTGCTTCGACGGTCTTGACGCTGATCTTGAGACGGGTGCCGATTTCACGGTTCTTCATCCCGTTCCAGATCAGCTGAAGGATTTCCTGTTCGCGGTCCGTCAGGGACGTGACGCCGGTTTTCTTTTTTCTATCCATGGCGGTTCTCGCTCCTTATCGTCCTCCATATCCACCCTACCAGTAACATCATTAGTATCACATAACCAAGTAATTACTGTAAAGCTGCAAATAGGAAAAGCCTGGGGGACGCGACGGCGCCTTGTTCCCTTCAGGGCCTTCACGTACAATGGGCCCGCGAATGATCGTGCGGGAGAGCCGCCGGTGGAGGCAGGATGATCGAGCAGTGGCATGTGGCCGTGGCCGCCCTTTTCGGCGCCCTCATCGGCAGCTTTCTGAATGTCTGCATTTATCGCCTGCCGGCCCGGGAATCCCTGGTGCGGCCTGGTTCCCGTTGCCTTCACTGCAAGACGCCGATCGCCTGGTACGACAACGTGCCGATCCTCAGCTACCTGTGGCTCCGGGGCCGGTGCCGAAGCTGCCGGGCCCTCATCGCGTGGCGCTATCCGCTGGTCGAGGCGCTGAACGCCGCCGGGTACGGGTTCATCGCGTGGCGTTTTGGAGGGACGGTGGATGCCTACGTTTACGGCCTGCTGTTCTCGGGCCTTGTCGTCGTCAGCTTCATCGATCTCGATCACATGATTGTGCCGGACCGGATCACGCTCCCAGGGATGGCGCTGGGGCTGGTCGTCGGGACGTTTCTGTTGCCCCGGTGGTGGGATAGCATCGGGGGACTCCTGCTCGGGGGAGGCATGCTGTATTTCATGGCATGGATCAGCCCCTACCTGTTCGGGAAGGAAGGCATGGGCGGCGGTGATATCAAGCTGCTGGCCATGATCGGCGCCTTTCTGGGGTGGCAGCAGGTCCTGCTGACCGTGATTGTCGGGGGCATCGTGGGCGCCGGCGTCGGTGTGGCGCTGGTCGGCGCTCGTGTCATGACCCGCGGGGCCTACATTCCGTTCGGCCCCTTCCTGTCCCTCGGGGCGGTGGTGGCGATGCTGTATGGAACGGAGATCCTGGGCTGGTACGGGTCTCTCCTGACGGAGCGGCGGTGAGCGGTGGCGTTGCGACCCCGGAATAATCCCCTCGTTGCGGTTTCGATCCTGCTGCTTGTCCTGTTTCTGATCACACTGGCGTTCAATCTCATGGTGGCGCAGCGCGCTCCTGCCCTGCACGGCGGAGAGATGCAGACTGCCACCAGTCTCCTGCTGAAGGTGCTGGGGGGGCTCTTCGTGCTGCTCCTACTGTACGCCGCCTTTTCCAGAGTGACGCGGCGCGGCCAGCCGACGGAGACCGGCGTCGTGATCGATGCGTTCCATGACGTCGTCCGGCGCCTGCGGGAAAAGGAGCAGGAGCTCGAACGCCTGCGGTCGGTTGCGGAAGAGCGGGCGCAGGAGGTCGAGAGTTATAACGAAAACATCCTGCGCAGTGTTTCGAGCGGCGTCATCACGTTCAACAGGGACGGGGTGGTCACCACGTTCAATGACGCGGCCGCCAGCATTCTGCGGCTCAGGCGGGAGGACGTGCTCGGCAAAGCCTGCACCGAAGTGTTCGGCGCGCAGAGCGTGGTCGCGCGTCTGTTGACGCGCGCGCTGGCCCATGGGGACGTCATCACGCGGGAGGAGTTCGAGCTGGAGGTCCCGCACGGCGGGAAGATCTGGGTCGGCGTCAGCACGTCGCTGCTGAAGGATCATGCCGGCGGCCTGATCGGGACCACGTTTGTCTGCACCGACCTCACCGAGATCAAGGCACTCCAGGAGCGGGTGGAGATGCGCGAGCGCATGATGGTGCTGGGCGAAATGTCCGCCGGCATTGCCCATGAGTTCCGGAACCTGATGGGGACCATCTTGGGCGCCGGCAAGCTGATCGCCCGGCAGCTGCCGGGTGGGAGCCCGATCCACGAGAGCGTCCAGACCATCACGCATGTGATTTCCGACATGGACCACCTGGTCACGCAGCTCCTCAATTTTGCGAGAAAGACGGAGCCCGACCTTGCTCCGGTGGCGCTGGAACCGTGGCTCAAGCGGGCCGTCGAGCAGGTGGTGGAGCAGGCGCCCGTGCCGAATCTCCGCGTCGAAGTCCGCTGCGTGCCGGACCTGCCCGTCATCCGCATGGACGAAATTCTGATGCGCCAGGCGTTGAGCAATCTGGTTCAGAACGCCATCGAGGCCATGCCGGCGGGCGGAGACTTGACCGTGTCGGCCGGCGTGCGGGCGCTGCAGGGGCGGCGCCGGGAGGTGGCCGTGACCATTGCCGATACCGGCGTGGGCATCCCGCAGGACCGGCTGGCCAAGATTTTCCTCCCGTTCTTCACCATGAAAGCCAAGGGGACCGGCCTGGGGCTCGCCCTGGTTCACAAGATCGTCCTGTTGCACAACGGGCGGATTGAAGTGGAGAGCCGGGATGGCAAAGGCACCACGTTCCATGTTTTTCTTCCGGCCGGCTGAGGAGCACGCATGGGCACCATTCTGCTGATTGAAGACAATGAACGCATGGCGCGCGTGCTGGCCCAGCACATGGAACTTGAGGGCCACACCGTGATTTTGGAACTGGACGGGGCGGCCGGATTGGAAGCCTTCCGCCTCCACAAGGTGGACCTCGTCCTCACCGATCTCAAATTGCCGGAGAAGTCGGGGCTGGAAGTGCTGCAGGCCGTGAAGGACGAGAACCCCCTGATTCCCGTCGTGGTCATGACCGCGTACGGATCGATCGAAACGGCGGTCAAGGCGGTCAAGGACGGGGCCTTTGATTTTCTCCAGAAGCCGGTGGACCCGGAGAAGCTGCTGGTCACGATCAGCAAGGCGCTGGAGAAGCGGCATCTTCAGACCGAGAATCTGCTCCTGAAGGAGGAGCTGTCGCAGGCCCGCTCGGCGAAGCTGATCGGCCGGAGCCGCGCGCTGGCCGACGCGCTGGAGAAGGCCAAGAAAGTTGCGGCGGGCACGACGACCGTGCTGCTGCTGGGCGAAAGCGGCACCGGCAAAGAGCTCTTCGCGAGAATGACCCACGACTTGAGCCCGCGCAAGAACGGTCCGTTCGTTGCCATCAACTGCGCGGCGATCCCCAAGGACCTCCTCGAAAGCGAGCTGTTCGGGCATGAGCGCGGGTCGTTCACGGGGGCGACGGGGCGGAAGATCGGCAAGTTCGAACTGGCGGATGAAGGCACGATCTTTCTGGATGAGATCGGCGACATGGACCAGGGCCTGCAGGCCAAGGTGCTGCGGGTGCTCGAGGGCGACCGGTTCATGCGGGTGGGAGGCACCTCCAAGGTCAAGGCGGACGTCCGCGTCGTGGCGGCCACCAACAAGGACCTACAGGCGGCGGTGGCCAAGCAGTTGTTCCGGGAGGACCTGTATTACCGGTTGAACGTGTTTCCGATCGTCATCCCGCCGCTGCGGGACCGCCGCGAGGACATTCCGCTGCTGGTGGAGTATTTTCTTGCGATGTATTGCCGGGAGCTGAAGCGGGAAGGCCTGCAGGTCTCTCCCGAGGCGATGGAGATTATGATGAAGCATCCGTGGACGGGGAACGTCCGCGAGTTGCAGAACTGCATCGAACGGGCCGTCATCCTGTGTGACGGACTCACGATCATGCCGGAGCACATCGGGCTGCGCCAGAACGAGCGCCCGTTGGAGGAAGACCTGACGCCGACCGGGAGCCTCCAGGAGGCCAGCAGCGCGGCGTCACGCGCCGTGGAGTCGCGGATGATCGAGCGCGTGCTGCGCGACACGGGCGGCAACAAGTCCAAGGCGGCGGAGATCCTCAAGGTCAGCTACAAAACCCTGCTCACGAAGATCAAGGACTACGGCCTCGACAAGGGCTGAGGTGCGTTGTTCTCTAAATTAGTTGACTTCATACGCAGAAATTTCTAACATCCTGCCCCATGCCTCCTGCGGCTTCGAGCGAGACTAAAACGGCCCCCGACCCTTGGGCCACGTGCTTTCTGACGGGGATGGTGATCCGGTACCTGGACGGCCTGGACGGGGCCGCCGGGCGGATGGACTATCACCGCGTGATGGGCGTGGCGGAAGGATTCGACCACATCCGCGACCCGAAGGCCTTTCTCCTCGACACGAACAACTGGATTCCCCACGCGGTGTTGCGTGAGCTGATTCGTCGCAGCGAAGAGGCCAGCGGCTCCAAGGAGGTCACCTATCGCGCGTCGCTGGCGTTCTTTGCGTCCGCAGAGGGGCGGCAGCCGACGCTGATCGAGACCGTCGCAAAATATCTGGGCGATGTGGACGCGGTCATTCGCTGCTCAGGCATGTGGGCCACGGCCTACAGTAATTACCTCCGCATGCAGGCTTTTGCCCGCCCCGAGGAGTCGCGGACGCTCTATATCCTGGTTCGCTTTCTGCCTTCCGTCGAGCCGCTGATCGGCAACAGTCTGTTGGTCAAGGGCAACATCGAGGGTTTTTCCCAGCTCTATCCGTTTGTGTCCTCCGTCTCGTGCGAGGAGCAGTACTCGCAGCTCCGCCTGGCGGCGATCGTGGAAGAATTCGGCGAGGGCTATGCCTTGAAGGCGAGCGGAGCCAAGGGCGCTGCGACCGGCTGGACGATCAAGGAACGCGCGACGGGTCGCACGGTGGCAACGGCCAGGTCATGCGAGCTGGGGCTTGAACCGGCCACCGGATGGGAAGAGGGACAGGCATGGGCGCCCGATTTGCCGGCGGACCGGGCCGGAAAAGGGTGCCACGCGATCCGGATCGAGCGTGGTGGGGTGTTGCGCGCGGGTTCGTTGGCCTATGCCTTGCGCGAGGGCGCGATCTATGACGTGCCGTACACCCGGTATTGCTTCCGGTGGCAGGAACGATCGGCCGCAGACGCCGTTCAGCCGACTCCTGGAAGCGCACCCGAGAGGACGCCCAAGGAGGTGATCTCCGGGCTGCTCTTCGCTCACCTGGCAGGGTTGCAGGCCACGCAGCGACGGTTCCTCGGCATTTTCATGCGCAACCGCGAGCTGAGCGAGGAGAACAAATACCTTCGAGAGGAGCTGTACGGGGCGACGGAAACGGGCGGGATGGTTGGCAAGAGCCGTCCCATGCAAGAACTGCTGGGCCTTGCGCGGAGCGTGGCGCAGTCGGATGTGAGCGTGTTGATCACCGGTGAAACCGGGACCGGGAAAGAACAGACGGCCCGTCTCATCCACCAGCTCAGCCCGCGTCGGGCCGGCCGATTTCTCGCGATCAATTGCGGCGCGCTGGCGGAGAGCCTGCTGGAATCCGAACTGTTCGGCCACGAGCGAGGCGCGTTTTCCGGAGCCGTGGCGCAGAAGAAGGGGAAGTTCGAGCAAGCCCACGGCGGCACGCTTTTTCTGGATGAAATCGGGGAAGTCTCGCCCGCCATGCAGGTCAAACTGCTTCGGGTCCTCCAGGAGCGGGAGGTCCAGCGGGTCGGCGGCCATGAGGACATCAAGGTGGATGTCCGGATCGTGGCGGCGACCAACCAGGATATCCATGCCCTCATCGCCGAACGGAAATTCCGCCAGGATTTGTTTTACCGGCTCAATGTGTTTCCGCTCCACATCCCGCCTCTTCGGGAGCGCACGGAAGATGTCCCGCTGATCGCCCGGCATCTTCTCGCCCGGCACGCCTTGGCGCAGAAGAAAACCCTCCAGGGCTTCACCGGAGAGGCCCTCGACGTGCTGATGCGATACCGCTGGCCCGGGAACGTTCGCGAGCTGGAGAACGTCATCGAGCGCGCGGTCGCCCTGGCCGGCCCATCGGCGCCTGAGATCGGGCCAGACCTTCTGCCGTCGTCGCTCCGGGAGGCGCGGGAGGTCATCACGGCCGCAGGGCTTGAGGACCTGGTGGACCGGGTCGAGTGGCCGCTGGTCGTCCAGGCGCTGAAAGGCGGGAAGGGGCTCACGGATCTGCTCAAACGCATTGAATGGGCGCTCATTCAGCGGGCCGTCAAAGAGCATAGCGGCAACAAAACGGCCGCCGCCCGGATCCTTGGCCGGACCTATCGCTGGCTGCGCAAGGCCGAGACGGAGCGACCGGCCCTGCCGTAACTTCCTCTGCGCGACGCGTAACTCTCCACTCACTCCCTGAACGGCCGCGTCATCACCGTGAACGTCCGTTCACGGGTTGGCCTTGTCTGCGGTCCCGCGATCCGGTCATTGGTTTGCTCCACGCCACCCACATTACCCGCGTCGTTATTGGTTACCGGATGATTTTCTGACAACGGAATCCGGCTGATCGGCCGCTGGCACTCTTCCTGCTATCTCTCTCGTGCAGTGAGTTCACGCGGCCGGAGCCGCATCAACCATCACGGAGGTGCCGTATGAAGAGAATCGGAATTGTGTTCATTGCGGGAGGAAGTCTCTGGCTTTTCGGGGTCGGCGTCGCTCAGGCCGAACTCCTGCGACACGGCCATCATTTTCCTCGCCCCCTTGTTCATGAGCGGCAGACGTCTGTTGTCACGGGACGTGCCGCCGGCGAAGTGTCGTTCGAAACGCTCCGGATGCTCTCCACGGGCATGACCAAGGCGGAGGTGCTGAGCCGGGCCGGGCACCCGCGCCATGAGTTCAAGAATCGGGGGACGCAACGATGGATCTACGCGTCAGCCGAGCGTTGGATTGTGGAGGTCATGTTCTCCGGAAACAACGTGATCGCCGTCAACTGGTCCAGAGCGTGATCAGTAGGGTGGAGGAGGGAAAAGCCATGCGGATACCGACAGACCAATGGAGCATCCGGAACGAACGGGGGATGACGATTGCCGAGCTGACGATCGTGCTGGCAATCACCGGAGTGCTGTCCCTGTTCATGGGGACGGAACTGCAGGCGATGGCCGACCGGGTCTATCTCGATACGGCGGTGGCCGAAGTCGTCGGCGACCTCCGGTACGCGCGGAGCATGGCGGTGCGTGAAGGGGAACCCATCCAGGTTGCGGTCGGCGCCGAACAGCCGGGCGTGACCCTGTTCCGATCGAGCGACCCGGCGCGACCGGTTGCGCCGACCCGCAATCTGCAGAACAGGGGCGTGCGCATGATTCGCTCCAGCGGGGGGCGGCTGCTGTCGTTCCTGCCGCGCGGCACGAGCGCGACGCCGACGACCTTGACCCTGGAAGGCCGGCGCGGCGACCAGCGGGTGGTGACGGTCAGCCTGACGGGCATCGTCAGGGCGCGGTGACATCATGCTGAAACGGCATGGGATTTTTTCTGAACGAGGGATGTCATTGGTGGAGCCGCTGGTGGCCATGGTGGTGATTTCGCTCAGCCTGCTCGGGTCGGTCGGGATGTTCGCGGTGGCGCAGGACGGGATTTCCGGGAGCGCAAAGAGCCTGGAGGCCATGACGCTGGCAGAATCCAGAATGGAGCGACTGCGGGTGCTGCCCTACCGCAGTCTTCTTGGCGGGGAGCAGAGGGTCAACGGAATCGCCCTGACATGGACGGTGCGTCCAGATCAGCCGGCGCCGGCGGAGTCCCGGTCGTCCATGATCACGGTGACGGCCGAGTGGGCCGTCGGGAAAGGCCGGCCGCGAACGATCCGGATGGGGCTGCGGAAGGCCAATCCTGTTTTCAGCGGAGCGGCATCATGAACAACGCCGGCTTCTCGCTGGCGGAGGCGATGGTGTCCGCGACATTGGGCGCCGTCATTCTGGGCTCGGCGCTGGATATGTTCGTCACGCAGCATGCGCACTATCAGGACCAGCGAACCAAGGTCGAGCTTCAGCAGGATCTGCGCGGAGGCGTCCGTTTGTTGGAGAGCGAGTTGCGGCTCGCCGGGGCGGGCGCGTTGACGGGAAGCGCGCCCGTCAGCGTGATGGCGGCGGACGAGGTCGTGTTTCATGCCAATGTCAACGGCGTGCGCGGGGCATTGACGGAGGCCGCCGCTTCCGGCCAGAACCAGGTGTCCATCCGCCCGGGAGCGGGGTGGGCGAAGGGCAAAAAAGTCGTCATCTGCGGGCCGTCAGGGTGCGAGGAGCATCTCCTAGACCGGAATGGCACGTCGGGGAGGCTGTCGCTGTCGGATCGCCTTGCAAGAGATTTTCCGGCGGGAAGCCGGGTCGAGGTCGTGAACCGGGTCCGGTATTACCTGAGCCGCAGCGATCCGAAGAACCCGAAGGTCATGCGCGAGGTGGATCGCGGCGCCAACCCGCTGATCGAGCATGTGGAGAGCTTTTCGTTGACGTATCTGCGGGACAACGGCGCGCCGGCTGTGACGAGCGGGGAGGTCCGTCTTGTGCGCGTCAGGCTTGAGACGGGCGTGAACGATATCCGGAGGGGCCGCATCCGGCGCACACATACACAGGAAATGGGAGTGAGGGCGATATGAAGACGCGCGGCGCGGAGTCGGGCGGAGTCTTGATCGGGGCACTGCTGATCGGCCTGCTCCTGGCGATGCTCGGAGGGGTGGCGATGAACCTGGCGATGACCGAAGCGTCGGCGTCGGCGCGCCACATGGAGGAGAAGAACGGCCTGTTGCTGGCCGAAAGCGGAGTGGAGCAAGTGGTGGCGTGGCTGACGTACGGCGATCTGCCGTTGCCCGGAGGGGCGCCGGCGCTGGATCGATTCACGGGCACTGCGGATCGCCCTGATGTCGAGCTGGACGCCGCCCGTCCAGATGATAAACAGATTTTGCGGGGCATCGGCGCCGGTGCGTATCGGGCGCTGGCTGACCTTGGCCGCATTGTGCGGGCGCGGCTGTATGGACCGGGGCTTGCCGACGGATTCTGCACGGTCGAAGTGACGGCGGAGTCCGGGAGCGGCGTCCGCCGCACGGTGTCTCTTGAATTGGGCAGGGTGGAGATTCCCCCGCTTGAAGCAGCCGTCTATGCCGACTCCCACCCGAACATGCTGGCGCACTGGAGCGCCATTGTGCCGAACCATCCGCCGAGCCCCTGGCAGTATCAGGTCTTCAAAGAGTATGCGAGACGCTTCGGGTCGTACTACGTTCCCGATCGGGAGGGCCGGCTCTACAAGGATGGACTGATGGACCCGTCCGCGGCCCTGACGCCTGCCGAGGTCTTCGGGTCGAAGGCCGCTGGAGACCAACGTGGCCTGGTCTTTATTGACACCCTCGACCAGACTCGACCGGCGGCGGAGAACCTGGCCACTATAGTTCTGGACTCTCCGTATATGGAGGGCACCTTTTACGTCAACGCGCATGTGATTCTCCGGCCGGAGGGACGAGGGGAGACGGTTCCCGCCTT
>JAUSHW010000069.1 GCA_030648395.1 Nitrospirales bacterium
AGAATTCGAGTCGTTTGGGGAGCCATACGGTAGTCCTGGGGGATCGACTGCTGCGCCGGGCGGCAGGGGCGCACTGTATCGTACACCCCTGCCGACACCAGAAGAAAAACGAGCGTTCGAGAGGCGTTTACGCGCTGAACGAGCTGCCGCAGCCGCACGTGGTCTTGGCCTGCGGGTTCTTGATCGCAAAGCCCGACCCTTGCACGCTGTCCACGTAGTCCACTTCCGATCCGGCCAGCAACGGGGCGCTCTGGGAATCCATGATCACTTTCACGCCGCCGGCCTCGACGATCGTGTCATCATCCGCCGTCTTCGTCTCGAACGACATGCCGTACTGGTAGCCGTGGCAGCCGCCGCCCTTCACGTAGACGCGCAGGCCGATGGCGTCCTTTTCCTCCTGCACAAGCTCATGGATCTTTTTCTGGGCCATCTCGCTGACTGTAACCATGTTATCGTCTCCTCTCTTGATGTCTGCGACCGCCCGGAGGGGCCGGCCTTTATTGAACGCTGTTGGAATTCTCCATCACGGTTCCCTCCGCCACCGGCCCGACGAACTTCTGCAACGGGACCCGGACGACGACGTCTCCTCGTATTTTAGCCTGACAGCCCAGCCTATTGAAAGCCTCGGTCAAATTTTCACGGTCCAGCAGATCCTGCTCGTCGAAATCGATCTCGGAGAGGTTCTCTCCCCCGCTCTCCACCTCCACCCGGCAGGTGGTGCAGGAGGCGTTCCCCCCGCAGTCGTGGGTGAGCGGAAAACCGAGGATCTTCGACGCCTCCAGGATCGAGGTGTTCGGCTCCACCTCGCCGCTCAGGCCCTGGGGATGGACGAACGTGACCCGCGGCACTTCAGGCCACCCCGCCCGCAACGGCCACCGGCTTGAACGGGCACCGCTGCTGCGCAATGTGCTCCTCAAACTCGCGGCGGAAGAGCCGAAGCGTACTCTCGCCGATCACGGCGGCTCCCGTTACTACCGTACAATAACCACGCCCTTTGACAAATCCACAGAGCTGAAGCAACGCCGCCAGATCTTTTTCGGTGCCCTCCCCGTCCTCGATTTTTTGCAGCACCGCCGCGAGGTTAATCGTGCCCATCCGGCATGGCGGGCACTGGCCGCAGCTCTCCACCTTGAAAAAATTGGTGTATTTGAGCGCCGTCTCGACCATGCAGGTCTGGTCGTCCACCACGATCACGCCGGCCGATCCGAGGCCGGTCCCCGCCTGCTTGAGATTTTCAAAGTCCATCGGCGTATCGAGCTGATCCGCCGTCAGCATGGCGAACGACGGCCCGCCGGGAAACACGGCCTTTACCTTCCGGCCTCCGGGAATGCCGCCTCCGCACTCATAGATCAGCGTCCGGATCGGCGTCCCCATCGGCAACTCATAGACGCCGGGCTTATTGACCGCGCCGCTCAGCGAGAAGAGCATCGTGCCCGGGCTTTTTTCCGTGCCGACCTGCTTGAACCAGGCGGCGCCGTTGCGCAGCAGCAGCGGAATGTTGCACAGGGTCTCGACGTTGTTCACCAGCGTCGGCTTTCCGTAGAGCCCGAAATCGGTCGGGTAGAAGGGCGGCTTTTGCCGCGGCATGGCGGGACGGCCCTGCATGGACTCCAGCATGGCGGTCTCTTCCCCGGCCACGTAACTGCCCTGCCCTTCGATAAACTCGATCTCGAGATCGACGCCCGTTCCCAGGACGTTCTTCCCCAAAAACCCATGCGCGCGGGCCTGTTCGGCCGCTTTCCGAAGAGTCGCCAGCTCCTCCACGTATTCGTGGTTCACGTAGGCGAACGATGCCTTGGCCTTGACCGTGAACGCGGCGATCAGCATGCCTTCCAGCAGTTGGTGCGGATTGGTCTTCAGCAGGTGGCGATCCTTGAACGTTCCCGGCTCATGCTCGCCGGCGTTGCAGACAAAGTAATGTTCGGCGACGCGGTGGTGCAGCACTTTTTCCCACTTGATTCCGGTCGGAAAGCCGGCGCCCCCGCGCCCCCTCATGCCGGCCTTCTTGATCTCGGCAATGACCTCGTCCCGGGTCCACTTTGTGGCGCAGGACTTCAAGGCTTCGTAGCCCCCCTGTTTCAGGTAAGGCTCGATCTCCCAGGGCCGTGGGCCAAAATCCTTAATTACTCTGGCTTCTTTCAGCACGTGAAAATCTACCTCCGACCAGATTGGTCGCCATACTATAAGTGAGAACTTAGAGGGAGTCAAGCCTCCGTTAAGCGCTAGGCCTCAATAGCAAATGGGCCTGGGCCCTTCTGACTACCGGCCCCCGGCGAGGTCCTCCAGCAAAGACCGCCGCATCTCTTCAGAGACCGGCTGTGCGGCCTGGTAACGAGGATGCGTCACGACCACCTGCATCGGAACCGCAGGGTCTTCCATTAAAGCCTTGACCGTCTCCGGTACAGGAAACCGGACATAGTGGACGGCGCTGATCTTCTCTTCGTTGCTGCGGCCCTGCTCAAACACCCCATAGACCAGATGCGGCCCCACGCGGATGCCCACGGTCTGACCACGGTCAATCCCTTGCAGCCTGTCCAGCACCGGCTGCACAAGCTGCGGATCGGTGACTTCAATCATGAGCGTCGCGCTCAATTCACCGGCCCCGGGAATCTGCTCGTTGTTGATTTCAACTTCCTCGCTGACGCGCTCGGGCCGGAGAATCCGCTCGGCCAGGATTATCTCCTGAATCTGGAACAGCACGGTCTCCCGGTTCTCAAAGACCACCGTGATGAGGTTCCCGACCGACAGTCTCCGTCTCTGCTTCAGATCGATGATGCGTCGCCGGAAGGTCTCCCGCGAGCGCTCGTAGTCTTCAATCGGCAGCACGTCCTGAACGGTCAACGGCTTCATAAGCCGTAGGCCTGTGCAATCACTTCGATCGGATGCAGCGTCGGCTTCCCGCCGCCGGCCTGCGTGAGTTGGACTCCCGACAGCGGACAATCAGACACCACTAAATCCGCCTGCACGGCTTCCACCTCTTTGACCGCCTTGGCCGCGATCTTCATGGAGAGATCGAAGAATTCGACCTTGACCCCCCAGGTTCCGTCGTGCCCGGAACACCGCTCGATCACCTCGACCGACGCGCCGGTGAGCTCCATCAGTTCCTTGGATTTGAAACCGATGTTCTGGTCGCGGAGGTGGCAGGGAATCTGATAGGCGATCTTCCCCGGGCGGTTGGGAAAGGTGGTGTCGAGCCGGCCCTGCTTCTTCAGCTTCATGAGGTACTCGCAGACGTCAAAGGTGCGGGCCGCCACCAGCTTCGTGTCTTCCGTGGGAAGCAGGTGCGGGTATTCGCGCTTGAGCATCAGGCTACAGCTCGGTACCGGCGCGATCACGTCGTATCCCTTGTCCACCCAGGGCTTGAGGGCCGCCACATTGGCCTGTGCCTTTTTCAGAATCGCCTCGATGTCGCCGGTATCGAAATGCGGCATCCCGCAGCACTGCTGCTCGGGCCTGACGACCTCGAC